>JANPCR010000085.1:0-2319 GCA_031431035.1 Rhodoferax sp. | reverse complement strand
CAAATGCCCCGCCAAAACTTTGCCATACACGCGCTTACCACGCTCACGGGCACGCATAATGGCCTCGGCTGATTCAATGCAAGACACGTGCACCACGAAAAATGGCACGTTCAGCACATCGGCAATGGCAATGGCACGGTTGGCAGCTTCGCCCTCTACCATCGGCGGGCGCGACAGGGGGTGGCCTTCTGGTCCGGTGATACCTTTGGCCAAAACTTCCGCCTGCAGCAGGTAAACCAGTTCGCCGTTTTCAGCGTGAACGGTGGGCATGGCACCCAGTTCCATGGCACGCTTGAAGCTGTTGACCAGCGTTTCGTCGTTGCACATGATGGCGTTTTTGTAAGCCATGAAATGCTTGAAGCTGTTGATGCCTTCTTCGTGTACCAGCGTGCCCATGTCCTTGTGCACCTGTTCGCTCCACCAGGTGATCGCGACGTGAAACGAATAGTCTGAGGCAGATTTTTCGGCCCAGCCGCGCCACATTTTGTAGGCATCCATGATGGACTGTTGTGGGTCAGGAATGACAAAGTCAATGATCATGGTGGTGCCGCCCGCCAGGCCAGCGGCTGTGCCATGGTAAAAATCATCCATGGTGGTGGTGCCCATGAACGGCAGCTGCATATGGGTGTGCGGGTCAATGCCACCGGGCATGACGTACTGGCCACCTGCATCAACAAGTTGCGCGCTGGCCGGGGCTTGCAAACCGTCGCCGACGGCTGTGATTTTTCCGTCAACGCACAAAACGTCGGCGCGAAATTGGCGGTCGGCATTCACCACTGTGCCTCCGCGAATTAAAACTGTGCTCATGGGGTTGCTCCTGAAATACTTAAATGACGGTTTAAAGGCGCGGCTGAAACTGACAATTCAAGCTGAAACGGCATCGGCGTTTTGAATCCGCATCGGGTTGTTGGCATGGGTTGACCAGTTGGCGTAGTCGCCTGACACAGGTTTGCCAGTCCGAATGTCAGTTTCACCAGGTTTCAAAGTGCGCATGGTGATGCATTCTGGCACTGGGCAGACAGATACGCAAAGGTTGCAGCCCACGCACTCGTCTTCTTTGATTTCAAACCAGCGCTTCCCGTCTTTGCTGGCTGTGATGGCTTGGTGTGAGGTGTCTTCGCACACCACGTGACAGCGGCCACATTGAATGCAGGCATCTTGGTTGATGACGGCCTTCTCCACATGGTTCATGTTGAGTTGCGTCCAGCTGGTGACCGACGGCACCGCTTTGCCCCTGAATTGTTCAATCGAGGTGTAGCCTTTTTCATCCATGAAGTTGGACAAACCGCTGACCATGTCTTGCACAATTTTGAAGCCAAAAACCATTGCAGCAGTGCAAACTTGAACATTGCCGCACCCCAACGCGATGTACTCTGCCGCGTCGCGCCAAGTGTTGATGCCGCCAATGCCTGAAATCGGCAGGCCGGCAGTTTGGGCGTCTCGGGCAATCTCAGCCACCATGTTTTGGGCAATCGGCTTGACGGCGGGCCCGCAATAGCCGCCGTGCGAACCCATAGCCCCCACACTGGGGGACATGACCATGGTGTCCAGGTTGACACCCATGATCGAATTGATAGTGTTGATGAGCGATACCGCGTCGGCCCCACCCGATTTGGCGGCCCTCGCAGGCTGGCGAATATCGGTGATGTTGGGTGTCAGCTTCACAATAACTGGCAGCTTGGTGTAGGTTTTGCACCAGCGTGCAACCATTTCAATGTACTCTGGCACCTGGCCCACTGCCGAGCCCATGCCGCGTTCGCTCATGCCGTGAGGGCAGCCAAAGTTAAGCTCAATACCGTCGCAGCCCGTGTCCTCAACCTTGACCAAAATGTTCTTCCAGGCGTCCTCGGTGCAAGGCACCATGATGCTGGCCACCACGGCCCGGTCGGGCCAGGCCCGTTTGACACGGCGCATTTCGTCCAGGTTGGTTTGCAACGGGCGGTCGGATATCAGCTCGATGTTGTTGAACCCAATGACTTGACGGTCACCGCTGAGCAAAGCTCCATATCGCGGCCCATAAACGTTGACGATGTGCGGGTCCTCGCCCACCGTTTTCCACACAACGCCACCCCAGCCTGCTTCAAAAGCGCGATTCACGTTGTATTCTTTGTCGGTCGGTGGGGCAGACGCCAACCAAAAAGGGTTGGGGCTTTGAATGCCAATGAAATTGGTGCTGAGGTTAGCCATGTCTTGGTTCCTGAATTGCTTGGGGGCTTTTGATCCAACGGCTTCGGGTGCAAATCAGGCTGCCAAAGCGGCGTGAATCGACAAAGCAGCCTGCTTGCCATGCTCGACCGCCTCGACGGTCAGGTCGCGTCC
>JANPCR010000084.1:0-13172 GCA_031431035.1 Rhodoferax sp. | reverse complement strand
TCGCTCGCACAGTGCAAAAGCAGGTCGGAGCGAGGTTCTAGCAGCGCTTGCACCAGCCCCCGGTTGGTGGGGTTGTCCTCAACGTACAGAATTTTTTGCTGTCCATAGCGGGCTGCGATCTGCTTGATGACCTGCTGGTTGACGTCTGTTGTGCCTTCAAGCTGAGGATCAGCTTCGCCGTCAATCCACAGTTGAACCCCCACCCCGACTTCAAATTCGACCGCGTCACCGGCCCGGCTTGCGCCGACAGATTGCCCCGTTTCGCCTTCGCCTAGACCGTCAAGACCGTCAAGATCGTCTTCGTCCTCCAGCGTCGCCAGGCGATTCGCCCGGATACTCTCTTTTTCGGTGTTGTTGCTACTGGCAGCGCTTTCACCGCAATCAGTGCCAGGCGCGCCACCTTCTGGGTAGGCCTGTGCGTTTTGTGGCGCTAGTTTCAGGTCAATCCAAAACGTGGAGCCCAAGCCCACGGTACTGTGCACGCCAATGGTGCCGCCCATCAACTCAACAATGCGCTTGGTCATCACCAAGCCGATTCCGGTGCCGCTTTCGGCCCCGCCTTCGCGGCCGAGCCGGTTAAAGGGCTGGTACAAGTTGGCCACCTGGTCTTCGGTCAGGCCTACACCGGTGTCGGCAATGCTCAGCCGAACCTGCCCTGGTGCCGTGTAGTCAAGTTGCAAGGCTACTTTGCCACCCAAGTGGTTGTACTTGATGGCGTTGGACAAAATGTTCAGTATTGCCTGTTTCAAACGGGTGTGGTCAGCACGCACTTTGCACAATGACTTGGTGGCCAAAAAGTGCAGCGCTATGTCGTGCGACTTCGCCTGGGCTTGCACCAGGGCGTGGCATTCGCGCAAGACATTGTCCAGCGACACATCGCCCATGCTCAGGGTCAGCCCGCCAGACTCCACCACGGCTAAGTCGAGAATTTGATTGATCAATTCCAGCAAGTACCAGCCGGCTGACAGTATTTGGCCAACATTGCGTTTTTGCACGGGTGCCAAAGCGGGCGTACTGGCTTCGACCAACTGGGCGAAGCCCAAAATGGCAGTCAACGGGGTGCGCAGTTCGTGGCTCATGCTGGACAAAAATTCAGATTTGGCGCGGTTGGCTTTGTCGGCTGCGGCCCTGGCGGTTTCCAGTTCAAGATTTCTTTGCTGAAGCACTTGGTCCAGAAAATAGCGGTCAGCTTCCGCCCGTTTTCGCTCACTCACGTCGCTGAACACCAGCGCCACACGGCGCCTTTCTGGCCGATCCACGCGAATGCAGCACACGTCGAACCAGCGCCCCAAGTCTTTCACCTCCCCGGTGGTGCGCCACGCCTTGCCGGTGATCGATACCTGGCCAAATGCCTCAATCCAGGGAGCCTCAATGTGCGGCAGCAGCTCGCTAATCAAGCGACCCGTTGCATTGGCAATGCCAGACTGGCGCTCAAAGCTGGGGTTGACTTCAAGGTAGCGGTAGTCAATGGGCCGCTTTGAAGTGTCAAAAACCATCTCCAATATGCAAAAGCCTTCGTCCATGGCATTGAACAAATTGCGGTAGCGCTCCTCTGACAGGTACAGATTTTCTTCCGCTTGGCGGCGATCCGAAATGTCGGTGGTTACCATGCGAACCTGCAAGCTACCATTGGGCAGTTTTTCAACTGTGGCCGCCATCAAAGCCCAAAACGCGCTGCCGTCAGCCCGCAAAATTTGCAAGTCGCACTGCTGGGGCTCGCCTGTTTCCATCAGCTTTTGGCGCAGCATGTAAAGCGTGTCCTGGCTGGCGCGGCCCACGTACTGGCTCAACCGGTGCTTCAGGAGCTTGACGCGGGGAATGCCCAGCTGGCTAGCCAGGGTCAGATTGGCCTGCACGATCAAACCCGCCTGCGTGACCGTGCAATAGCCCACGGGGGCCAGGTCGTACAGGTCAAAAAAACGCTGGTGCTCTTGCGCCAGTTCAATTTCGGTTGTGCGCAGGGCCTCGTTTTGCATCTCCAGTTCAATCTGGTGCACCTGCAGGTCGTGCAGCGCGTGGCGAAACGCTTCACTCGAAATCAGCTTGTCATTGAGCGGCGCGCGCCTTTCTTGCTTCAGGGCCAGGCCCTCGGCACGGCTGCGCAGGCTCAATGCCTCAGGTAACTTCTTTTCCATTGTGGCTTTCAGGCGTGGGTTCGAGCGCTGGCCGAGCCAGTCGTTCGGTGGTTGCAATGGCGTACAGGTGGCCCGCCTCATTGAGCAACGCGGTTGACGTGAGTGACACTGCCCAAACGGTCCCACCCTTGGCAATGCGCTGTGTTTGGTAGGGTTCCAGAATCTGGGCACGGCTTAATTGGTGCAGCTTGGCCAAGGCTTCTTGCTGCAGCGCTTTGGGAATGCGATCCCGCGTGTACATGCCCAAGGCTTCTGCCTCGGTCCAGCCGTACATGCGGGTGGCGCCGGGGTTCCAGGCGGTGATTTTCCCGTCGAGGTTTTGCACAGTGATGGCATCGGTCGCGTCGCGCACCACCACCGCCAGCCGCGCCAGTTGATTGGCTTGTTTCAACTCATCCCGTGCTTGGGCCATCTCGCTGACATCAACAAAGGTGACCACCGCGCCCTCTATCACGTTGTCTTGGGTGCGGTAGGGCAGGATACGCAGGGTGTAGACGCGGCCATCTTCGGCTTTGGCGCTCAGCTCTTTGGGAATCAGCGTTTTCAGCACCTCTTGGGCGTCTTCTTGCAGACGGTCGTAGCCTGACAGTCTGGACACAAAGTGTTTGATAGGACGGCCCACGTCGCTCGCAATCAAGCTGAAGATTTGGGTGGCTGCAGGCGTGAACCGCAAAATGCGCAGCTGGCTGTCTAGAAAAATCGTACCAATGCCTGTGCCTGCCAACAAGTTGTTCATGTCGTTGTTGGCATGGGACAGGTCGTTAACTTTGGTTTGCAGCTCGCTGTTCACAGTGGCCAGCTCTTCGTTGATGGACTGCAGCTCTTCTTTGGAGGTTTCCAGCTCTTCGTTGGTGGACTGCAACTCTTCATTGATGGACTGCATCTCTTCGTTGGACGACTTCAGCTCTTCATTGGACGTCACCAGCTCCTCGCGCGCGGCGTGCAGGTACCCGTCTTTGGTGCGAATTTCCGCTTGCAGTTCGACGATTCTGGCGGCGGCGTGAGCAGCGTACCCGTCTTCGTCACGTGGGCCTGCCAACACGGGGGGCAAAGCCTGCGGTTCGGCGCCACCCAGTGCGCTTTCCAAAACCACCAGAAAGAGCGACGAGTCTGGCGCTCCGTCGTAGGCGGGGGTTACGGGGCTGACGCGCAGATTGACCTTGGTGTAGTGGCCATTGGTCTTGACGTTCAGGCCCAGGCTTACCACCCGCTGCCTGGGAAGGGCGGCTTTGTGCAAGGCGACGGTCAGTTCGCTTTTGAGCCCGTCCCGCGCCATGGCCAAAATGTTGTTGACACTTGATTCGCCCACAGAGGGCTCCAAAAACATGCCACTTCGCCCGTGCAGGTAATGAATGTCGCCTGCGCTGTTGACCAGGGCGCCCACCATGCCCGTTTCTTGCAGCAGGGCCTGTTCGGTGATGTCGCGCAGCGAGGGTTTGGCAGAGGTGTGGGTTTTGGCGCTGGTCATTGACGGGCCAGACTCGCGGCTGCTGGGCACAGGGATGAAGCGGTCATAGGCGGGCCGCTTGGCCCCCTGGAAGTCTTCGTTGCGCAGGTAGACCTTGGCTTTGCGGTCAATCACGCTGAACAGGCTGCCAAAGTCACCAATGGTCTCGGACGAACCCAGGCAAAGAATGCCACCCGGGTTGAGAGCGTAATGAAACAGGGCAATCAGCTTCTTTTGCAGGTCTGCATTCATATAAATCAGCAGATTGCGGCAAACGATGAGGTCAAGCTTTGAGAAGGGCGGGTCTTTGATCACGTCTTGCTCTGAAAAAACCAGCAAATCGCGGATATTTTTATTGACTTTGTAGCTGCCGCTGTCCGCATCGAGGGTGAAAAACCGGGCCAATCGCTCGGGGGTTACATCCACAGCAATGCCAGCCGGGTACATGCCAGACCGCGCGACAGACACAGCGTGGTTGTCTATGTCAGTGGCAAAAACCTGCAGCTTGAAACTGGACTTGATCGACTCCATGTGTTCTTGCAACAAAATGGCAATGGAATAGGCCTCTTCGCCCGTGGAACACCCGGCCGACCAGGCCCGAAGCGGTGTGCCGGGTGGCTTGTTGTCAAACAGTTTGTGGATGACCTCGTCCTCAAGCGCCTTGAAGACCTCGGGGTCGCGAAAAAAGTGGGTCACGCCAATCAGGAAGTCTCTGAACAGGGCTTCGACCTCGACCGGGGTTTGCCGCAAAAACCGAACGTAGTCCTCTAGTTTCGCAATCTGGTGCACCGCCATGCGCCGCTCAATACGCCGGTTGATGGTGCTGGCTTTGTATTGGGAAAAGTCATGCCCTGTCTGACTGCGCACCAGAATAAAGAGCTTTTGCAGTGAGTTGACTGACGGTGCCTCGGGGGCGAGGCCGTTGCCTGCCGTTCGGCCTGCGAAATGGGCGGTGTAGGCAATTAACTGCCCCATCATTTCGGCTGGCGGCAGTTCAAAATCAACCAGGCCCGTGGCCAGGGCGTTGCGCGGCATGCCGTCGAATTCGGTCGATGCGGGGGTTTGCGCCATCACCATGCCGCCTTCGGATTTGATGGCTCGCACGCCCAAAGTGCCGTCGCTGCCACTGCCCGACAGCACAATGCCGATGCCGCGTTCATGCTGGTCTTGCGCCAAGGATCGGAACAAGAAGTCAACCGGTAGCCGGTGGCCGCGCATGGCGGCGGGGGCCAGCAATTGCAGCGAGCCGTTCAGAAACGCCATGTCGTTGTTGGGTGGAATGATGTAAACGCAGTTGATTTGAACCACCACGCCGTCTGTCACTTCAAACACTTTGAGGTGGGTGTAGCGCCGTATCAGGTCGGCCAGAATGCTTTCGTGGTCGGGTGCCAAGTGCTGCACCAGGACAAAAGCCATGCCAGGGTCAACGTGGTGGGGCAGGCCTGAAAAGAAGGACTCAAACGCGGCCAACCCCCCTGCGGAGGCACCTATGCCCACCACAGGAAAGGGCAGGGCAGAGGCGGACTCTGGCGGCTGCGGCGTGGAGACGGCGGCTGGGCTGTGGAGAGCAAGTCGTTTTGGGGTCATGGTGACTTGGAGTCTACTGGCGCACAGGTTCGATTTCAAAGGTTTATGAGGGGGTGTAGGCGCGGCTTAGGCAAAAGTATCAAGCCGCCATGGCTGCGCTGTAAAAACGCGCGGTGTTGCGGCCTGCCGCCTTGGCCTGGTACATGGCCAAATCGGCCTTCTTCAACAGTCTGTCAGACAGCTCTTTGTCGCCCTTGAACACTGCTACGCCGATGCTGGGCGTGCTGTTGCAGGTTTGGCCGTCCAAGGTAAACGGCTCCACAAACGCATCCAATATTTTGTTGGCAATGTGTTTGGCCTGGGCGGTGGCTTCGAAGGTGTGGCTGCTCAGGGATTCCAGCAGCACCACAAATTCATCGCCGCCCGGCCGCGCCACGGTGTCCCCTTCGCGCACGCAGGCCTGCAGCCGCAGGGCAACTTGCTGCAAAAAGACATCGCCCGCGTCGTGGCCCATGCTGTCGTTGACAGATTTGAAGTGGTCCAGGTCTAGAAACATCAACGCGCAATAGTCGCTGGTGCGGGCGGATGTAGTCATGGCGTGCTGCAAGCGGTCGAACAGCAGGCGGCGGTTTGGCAGGCCAGTTAAAGCGTCATGCAAGGCCAGTGAGGCCAGTTCTGCATTCAATTTTTGCAGTCGCTTGTACAAGAGGCGCATTTCGATCATGTTGCGAATGCGGGTGGTGACCTCGACCAATTCATAGGGTTTGGACATGAAGTCTTTGGCCCCAGAGGCCAAGGCCCGCAGTTTGTGCCCAGGCTGGGCTGTCATGACCATGACCGGTGCGTAGCCGCCCACTTCAATTTTGTTCAGGCATTCCAGCACGCTGAAGCCGTCCATAGTCGGCATTTGCAGATCCAGCAAGATCAGGTCGTATTGGTTTTTCTGGTGCAAGGGGCACACCTGTTCGGCGTCCATGGTGCTGGTAACGCCGGTGTAACCCGCTTCGGCCAGCAATTGCGCAAGCAACTCAACGTTGGAGCCCTGGTCATCAACGATCAGGATGCGGGCGGAAAAAATATCGGCGATGGGGATGCTCATTCCGGATCCTGTTCTGAACCTGCTGAAGGGGCTATAGGGGCTATAGGGGCTGTAGGGGCTAACGGGGGCTAAAGGGGCTGAGGGGGCGCTGTGTGGGGGATGTGTGACGGGTGTAGCCATGATCCCGGGTTCTGGTCCAGGTGTCTGTGCGGTATCGCACATTGGGCTGTGCCACTGGGGCTTTGGCCGTCAGAGGTGTAGGAACGAGCCCACAGCCAAAACCGGCACGGGCCGATGGCGACTTCGACTTTTGCACGTGATCATGAAGGTTCACAAACCAACTTGAAACCTGCTTCGATGCCACCTTGCCCCCTCGATTCGAACCCCAAGAGCAACCAATTGCTGGCCAGCCTGACCGATGCCGAGTGGGGCCGGTGGGAGCCCTACCTGGAGCTGGTCAACCTGCCGCTGGGTCTGCTTTTAAGTGAGTCTGGTCGCGCGCCAGGTTACGCGTACTTTCCGACCACGGCGATTGTGTCGCTGGTGTATGTGACGCAAGATGGCGCTTCGTCCGAAATTGCGGTGGTGGGCCGCGAAGGCATGGTGGGCGTGGCCCTGGTCACTGGGGGTAACGCCAGCCTGGGCCAGGCGTTGGTGCAAAGCGCAGGGCAGGCGTACCGGTTGCGTGCCCAGGCCGTGAAAGAAGAGGTCGAGCGCGCAGGCCCCGCGCTCATGCGCTTGCTGACGTACACGCAGGCGCTCATGGGTCAGGTGGCGCAAACAGCCGCTTGCAACCGCTACCACTCTATCGAGCAGCTGCTGTGCCGCCGCCTGGTGATGGGGCTGGACCGCCTGCCGACAGACGCGATGGTGATGACGCAGGAGCTGCTGGCCAACCTGCTGGGTGTGCGCCGCGAAGGGGTGACTGCAGCGGCGCTCAAGCTGCAAGAGGCGGGCGTGATTCGCTACCGGCGCGGCCACATTGATGTGCTGGACCGCAGGCGGTTGGAGTTGCGCATGGGTGAAGGGCGGGGTGTGAATGCCGTTGCAAAGCCAACGCCGACTCAAGCCACTCTGTCCTACAGGCATTCTGACGCTCGACCTACACCGATTTTGATGGCGTCAATTTAAAGTTATTGGGTCTTCATCAACCACATGAAGGTCAATGGTGATGCCGGAATGTTCCAGAAGCATCGTCACTCTAAAGAAGGATTCAAGATGAAAAAATCTTACCGCGCAGCTTCTGCCCTTTCGGTGCTGGTCGTGTCGATGCTTGCTGCATCTGGCGCGCAGGCGCAAACCACGCCACGCAACCCCGACGGCCCATTTGCCATGGCGGGTTCCACCGCAGGCTACATCGGCCTGAATGCAGGGCAAACGGACTACCGCCTGGGCAATGGCAACGGCTTTTTCAATTCAGACAACCGCGCCACGGCTTACAAGCTGGTGGGCGGCGCGTATTTCACCAACAACTTTGGCGTTGAAGTCGGCTACACCGACTTTGGCCGCATCAACCGTGGCGGTGGCGAGACCCGCGCCGATGGCTTCAGTTTGAGCGTGGTGGGCAAGTTGCCGATTGCACCGTCCATCAACCTGCTGGGTCGCCTGGGCACCACCTATGGCCGCACTGAGGTGAGCGCAGCGGCGGGCTCGGGTTTGAACCCTGGCAGTGACCTGGGTTTTGGCCTGTCGGGCGGCGTGGGAGCTGAATTCAAGTTCTCGCCCAAGCTGTCGGCTGTGCTGGAGTACGACTCGCATGACTTGCGCTTTGCAGGCTCCAGTCGCGATCGCGAAACCATTGGCATGACCTCGGTCGGCGTGCGTTACCAGTTCTAACTGGTTCTGGAGTGATCTTGAGGCGTCTTGGCTCAACTGCGTTTTGGCGCTTTGAGAGTGAGGTGGCCGCATCAATCGGGTGCAGGTTACTTCGCAAATCTCAAAGCCTTGAATTCGCCTGATCGAGTCGATTATTGCCTCTTTTTGGAAAAAAAGAACCTGCAGGTTCTTTTTTCCAAAAAATGGCCCTAAAACCCCAAAAATGTAACGAAATATGCCTCTAGCTCTCGTAAAGCATCAATACTTTGCTATTAAAAATATAGCAATTGATTTGGCGCGTGGTCAATCGCATGTTGACGCTGTGGGTTCATTCTGTCCTACGCAATCACAGGCGGTTCAGACGCAGCCCATGCGGCGTTGTCTGCTGACTGAAAAACGCTGCGTTTTTTAGACTCAACCCACTTTAACAAACCAAGGATGACCATGACACATTTCACTTTGCACCGCACTTTGCGCACCACGTCACACACAACGCCACGAACCACGTCCCACCCGAGGGTACGCAGCACTTTGGCTGTATTGGCGCTTGCAGCGTGCATGGCACCGTGGGCTGCCAACGCGCAGGTTGCGACGTCTGGCGACACGGGCATTGACAACTCAGGCGACTACAAACAAGAGCGTGCCTGGTGCATCGCCAACACAGTCGATGTCGCCCGGGTGGATTGCCTTAAAAACTCGGCTGCCGCCCAAGTGGAGCGTCGTCGCAACACGCTGGACACCAATGGCAATAACTACCGCGCCAACTCGATTTTGCGCTGCGACGTGTTTGAAGGCGAAGACCGCGCCGTGTGCCAAAGCCGTGTTTTGGGCTTGGGCAAAAGCAGCGGCAGCGTTTTGAACGGTGGCATTTTCCGCGAGATTGAAACCGTGGTGCCGCCCGCAGGCGAGGGCCGCACCAGCCTGGAGCCGGGTCCCGCCAAACCGCTTCGTGTCATTCCCACCGTGCGGCCTTGATTTTTACAAACCATTTCTAACCCGCTCGCGCCAAAGAAATTCGTCTGACAGCGCAGCATTTTTTCAATCTTGAATCTTCAATCCTGAATCTTCAATCTTTACCCATCAAAGGATCTACCGTGAAATCAACCTATATCGCTCTTGCCGTGCTTGCCGCCGTCACCTTGACCGCTTGTGAAAGACCCGTTGTGGTGATGCCCACCACGCCTGTTGCAGTGCCTGGCCCTGCTGGCCCAACCGGCGCCACTGGAAACACCGGTAGCACCGGCAACACGGGTGCCACAGGCAGTCAGGGTGTTGACGGCAACACAGGCAGCACTGGCAACACCGGCGCCACTGGAAAGCCTGGCGAAAACACCACCGTGATCTTGGTGCCAACGGTTCCCGCGTCGGCTCCGTCCAAATAATTCCTGTTCTCAAAAAAACCTGACTGGAGAATCTCATGACCCTCGGCACCATTCTTTTAATCCTTCTTATCCTGATGCTCATTGGCGCATTCCCCACTTGGCCCCATAGCAGCAAATGGGGTTACGGTCCTAGTGGCGGTTTGGGCTTGGTGGTGATCATCATCATTGTGCTGTTGGTGATGGGCCGAATTTAGCGCTCCACCGCCTTAGACCATGCGTTAGCTGCAACCTGAACCCTCAACCCAATCGTCAGCATCGCCATGACCTCTCTTCGAAAGTTTTGGGGTGCGGTCAGCGTTCTGTTGGCCACTTGTATTTTGTGCGGTTTGGTGGGCTGTACGAGCCTTCCGGTGATCGACCCGGACATACCGGTAGCCAGTGCCACAGCCGTACGACTTGAAGGCGCAAGAGGTCCACTGACGGCCGCTCAAAGCAAAGGCGTACTGGATCGTTTGCGAGCGCGCACCCCAGACACTGGCATTTTTGAGCGCCATCTGGCCATCGAAGAAGCTGTTGTGGGCAGCCCGCTGACAGTCGGCAACCATGTGGTGCTGCTCGAAGACGGCCCAGCCACTTACCGTGCCATGTTTGCTGCCATTTTGGCGGCCAAGGATCACATTAACCTGGAAACCTACATTTTGGACGACGACGAAGTGGGTCAGCGCTTTGTGGCCGCTTTGGTCGACAAGCAAAAACAGGGCGTGCAGGTCAACTTGATTCGGGACAGCGTCGGTACGTTGGGCACGCCGCCCATCTTCTTTCAAAACCTGATTGATGCAGGCATCAACGTGCTGGAATTCAACCCCGTGAACCCGCTTGCCGCCAAAAAGCCCTGGACATTGAACCAGCGTGACCACCGCAAGTTGCTGGTGGTCGATGGTGCGACTGCATTTTTGGGCGGCATCAACATCAGCAGCGTTTACTCGGGCGGCTCGTTCTTGCAGTCGTCGCGGCACCGCCCCGGTGGCAGTTTGACTTGGCGTGACACTGACCTTCAGCTGCAAGGCCCCGTGGTTGCAGAATTTCAAAAGCTGTTTCTGGAAACCTGGGCCAAGCAAAAGGGTGCTCCACTGGCAGCCAAAAATTATTTTCCACCGCCTGCCAGCCCAGGTAGGCAGGTGGTGCGAGCGATTGGCAGTTCGCCCGACCAAAGCTACAGCCTGATTTATGCCACCTTGCTTTCGGCCATTGGCAGCGCTGAATCCAGCATTCTCCTCACCAACGCCTACTTTGCGCCCGACCCGCAGTTGCTGGCGGCCTTGCAATTGGCGGCGGCGCGCGGTGTGGACGTCAAGCTCATTTTGCCCAGCGCCACCGATTCATGGCTGGTGTTTCATGCGGGGCGGGGCTATTACGAGCAACTGCTTCGCGCAGGCGTCAAAATTTACGAACGCAAGGGTGTGATTCTGCATTCCAAAACCGCCTTGATTGATGGAGTTTGGGCCACCGTGGGTTCGACCAACCTGGACTGGCGCAGCTTTTTGCACAACGACGAGCTCAACGCCGTCGTACTGGGCACCGAGTTTGGCAGCCAAGTGCGGGCGATGTTTGACAAGGACTTGGCCGCGTCCAACGCCATCACGCTGGACGCATGGCAGTCGCGCTCTATTGACCTGCGAATCAAAGAAGCCTTCGCACGGGTTTGGGAGTATTGGCTGTGACCGCGCAGTTGGGTGCCCTGTTGCGCTGGTTTGCCATGGTGATCTTCGTCACGGTGGCGGGTTTGATTGGGCTGGTCGGTGTGTTTGCGTCCGGTGCTGCCCAGGCTGGCACAGCCCAGGCGCTGGAAGCCAAATTCAAGTCGCTGGAAGGGCGGCTGCGGCAAAATCAGTTCAAGCAGCCCTTGGTGGTGGACTCTTCAGAAACATCAACCCAAGTCAGCGGTGAAATTTATGCCGTGGTGGAATACCCATTCAGCCTGGTCAGCGCCCAGTTGAACCAGCCCGACGTGTGGTGTGACGTGATGCACTTGCACATCAACACCAAATACTGCCGGGCAAGCAGCGGCCCAGCCGGGACTTTGCTGAAAATCAATATTGGCAAAAAAACACCTGAAAAATTGATTGATACGTCGCGGGTGGACTTCAAGTTCAAACTGATGGACGCCAGCCCCCAGTACCTGAACGTTGCGTTAACCGCGCTTAACGGGCCAATGGGCACCAGCAACTACCTGATTCAGCTGGAAGCTGTTTCTCTGCCAGGCGCCCGCTCATTTCTGCATTTGACCTACTCCTACGCCATGAACCTGCCCGCCCGGTTGGCGCTGCAAGCCTACCTGGGCACGGTGGGTCGCGGCAAAGTCGGCTTCACCGTGACACAACCCGGCCCTGATCAGCAATCTGAATACATTGGCGGCGTGCGTGGTTTGGTAGAGCGAAATGCCATGCGTTATTACCTGGCCATGGACAGTTACCTTGAGTCGGTGTTGGTCACCACCGCCCGGCAGCCCCAAACCCGAATGATCAGTTGGTTTACAGCGGTTGAGCGCTACCCGCGCCAGCTGCATGAGGTAGACCGCCTTGCTTACCTTGAAATGAAGTAAGCGGAGTACGAGCGCCAGCAAACTGATTTGAATTAGGCGCTTGGGCGACCAGACTCGGAGATAAAGTCATGGAGTTATAGGGTCATTTGGGTCGGGGTCGCGTCAACTTGGGTTGCACAGCCGCCAGTTTACCGCTGCGCAATGCCGCCACGGTGGTGAGCACGGCTCGGGCCACGTTGCGCACTTCTTCTTGCAAGTCAAGGTCAAGGTCCAAGGCATCGTGGCTGGTGGCATAGGGCTCGTAATAGCCAATGTACCGATCCAAGCGCGCTTG
Source organism: Rhodoferax sp. (assembly GCA_031431035.1). Classification (GTDB taxonomy): domain Bacteria; phylum Pseudomonadota; class Gammaproteobacteria; order Burkholderiales; family Burkholderiaceae_C; genus JANYCG01. The sequence continues at coordinate 1,011 of JANPCR010000084.1, read as the reverse complement.
GGCTCCCGCATCGATCAAGCCCATCCAGTCCAGCCAGTCGGTCAAAGCCCTTCGGGACTCTTCAATGCCAGCCACATCGCCATGCACGATAAGACCATAGCCGCGCCCAGCCAAATGTTTGGGGTAGTTCCAGCCAGTCAGCTCCAGCGCTTTGGCTTTGGCTGGATCTTTGCCGCCGGTTGTTGTTGGGTCTGCATTGCCGCCGTCCGCGCACACCAAGCGGTCGATCATCAATTTCAGAGGGCTGGGGCTTTGGTACCAGTAAACCGGGGTGGCAATGATGACGGCGTGCGCAGCCGTCCAGCGCTCATAAATTTCAGCCATCCAGTCGTTGGTCTGGTGCAGCGCATGGTTGGGGTAACAACTGCAAGGCCAATGGCACAGCGGCATGGCAGTAGACACGCAGCCTTTGCAGGGGTGAATGTTGCGATCGTAGTCCGAGGTGATCAGACTCAAGTCCAGCATATCGACCACCACGTCGGCGCGCTCCAACACCTCGCGTGCCAGTTCAACCAAGCGAAATGTTTTTGAAATTTCGCCAGGGCAGGTTCCATCATTGCGAGCGGAGCCACAAATCAACAAAACCTTGCTTGGTCCAGACGGCTTGCTCCACGCCATTTGCGCGGAATCCAAGCGTTGTTTGGTGGCAATCCACTCGGTTGAAAGTTCGTAATTGGGGTCAGCGTAACCTGCGCCTGCTTTTTGGGTTGACGGGGCTTTTCTACCCTCTGTGTAAGCGCCCCATGCGATCTCTTCTAGCCGACTGATCGACGGGTCTTCAGCCCGAAAGGCAGCGTCCATGAAAGACGCTCTGAATCGGATGCCAAAGTCAGTGCGTACTAGCGGTGCAGGTGCTTGGCCTTTTCTAAGTTCAGTCATGTGGGGCCTTTCGGTCAGGGTATGCCAGATGGAGGGTTCGCTTTTGACCGCCTCGCCAGCGATATCGGTTGCAAGGGGCGGGTAGAGCTACGCTTTGAGAATGCAGGCAAGCTAGGCGGGCGTCTGTACGGC
>JANPCR010000083.1:0-43330 GCA_031431035.1 Rhodoferax sp. | reverse complement strand
CAACTCGCCGGGTTTGGGGTCAGGCTTGGGCGTGCCATGGAAAAACGCCGCGCGAATGCCAGATTCGAGCAATCCAGCGACCGCAGCATCATTGTGCGCAGGGGTTTTGTTGTTATGGCACCAGTCCACCAGCGTGGTGGTACCACAGTTCAACTGGTTCAGCGCACCGACCAGGTTGGCAATGTACAAATCTTGCGGCTCAAACGCGGTCGCCAAGCCCGCGTGCATGTTTTTGAAATACTCAAGCAGTGTCCAGTTCGCGGCCAACCCGCGCAGTGCTGTTTGCCAGGTGTGCATGTGAGCGTTTACTAACCCTGGAATCATGATGCAGCCCGAGGCATCCACCACCTGTGCGTCGTCGGCCACAATTTGTGGGGCAATCTCGGTGATGGCGTCGTCCGTCACCAGCACATCGGCCAGCGGCAGGTCACCCTGAACGTCCATGGTGATGACGTGGGCGTTGCGAATCAGAGTGCGGTTCATGGGCTGTGATCCCCCGGACTCAAGCCTGAAGGCCGTCGTCGATCAGCTTGTTTTCAGACACCAGTTCAAGGTCAGCATCCATCGCTGTCTCTTGCAGCAAAATGGCAAAGTCCACGTTGTCGTGCCCTCGCCCCACCATGCGAGCGACCGACTCGCGCGTGGCCGCCGCCGCTGGCATGGCCACGCCATAGGTTTTGGCCGCCGCCATGCCCAAATCCATGTCTTTGAGCAGCAGTTTGGGGGTGAAGGTGACCTGATCAAACGTCAAGTTGGTCAAAACCGGGGTCTTGTAGCGGGTGTACATCGACCCCAGCACCGAGTCGTTGATTGACTCCAAGAAAACATGGCGCGGTATGCCCGCTTTTTCAGCCAGCACTGTGATTTCACACAGGTTTTGAATCACCACGCCGAACATGGTGTTGTGAGCGATCTTCCAAATACGGGCCAGCTCGCCTTCGCCCACCCACATGACCTTGCGGGCCATGGCTTGCAAATACGGTTCAGCCATGTCGTACAGGGGCCGTGGGCCGCTGGACACCATCAGCAGCTTGCCCGCTTTGGCCACTTTGGCGTTGCCAGATACCGGCGTGCACAGGTAGGCAACGCCCAGTGATTCAAGCCGCTGACGAATCTCCGCCGATCCTTCTTGCGAGATGGACGAGCTGTCGACCACGACCTTGGGCAGCGCACTTCCCGCCACCAGGCCGCCGTCGCCAAACAGCACTTCCTTCAGGTCGTCGGTGGTGGAGACCATGGTGAACACCACGTCGCAAGCCGCCAAATCCTGCTTGGCCGCAGCCACGCTGGCGCCGTATTCCACCAATGGCAGCGCCTTGGCTGCCGTGCGGTTCCAAACGCTGACCGCAAACCCGCCCTTCAGCAGCCGCTTCACCATCGCCTCGCCCATGCGACCCAAACCAATCCAACCAATTTTGTGTGTCATTGCCAACGTTCTCGCCCTAGAGTCTTTGAAGCACAAAGTGTGGCAGGTTTGCTAGCCCAAGCAAGGCGCGTTAAGGGAAATCAGTTTTTCGAGTCGGGAGAGACGCTCCCAATCGGCTTGGCGGCTACTTTTTGCGTGAATGTGCAAAACACCGCACATTTACCACAATTGTGGTAAAAATTGCCTGAAAATCACCAAAAACTCGATTTTGACCGAAAATCACATAAAATAGGCCTCTAGCTCTCGAATAATATAGATAGTTTGCTATTATTAATATAGCAAAATTAACTTACTTTAGAGGACGAATGCATATGCTTGTCTACCCGACTCGTCCATTCCTCCTTTATCCTGCCTAAAACCGAATAACCCGGGTTTTGCAGTCAATGGGGCCCATTGGGCCGAATGCATTGAATCGTCAGGCCCAGGTCCAAGGCGACGTTCACCCAAGGGCGGTCTGCCGTCAACACACTGGCTTTCAAGCGCTGCGCCTGCGCCAGGCAAAGGCGGTCGCCCAAACTCAGCCCAATTGCGCGGGTTTGCTGGCGCAACCAGCCGGCTTGCGTTCCATCTTCGGGCGTGATCGCAACCACGGTGTAGGCCAAGTCGGCCAAAACCGCCGTCAGACTTGCAGTGTCAACACCACGATCAATCGATTTGGCGATGATTTCTGCTTGGTTCGCAGCACCAACCCAGCAATGGTCTGCTTCCAGCGCAAGGCGCACCAACTCGGCACCCGGCTCGCCCTGCAAAAACGCCAGCACCGCGGATGCGTCCAAAAGCGTGCCTTGGATTACTTTTTTGCTCACGATCGGTCAGCCTCGGCCCTGCGCTCAGCCATCAATTCGTCAGCGGCTGACGCTGACGTCGTTGGTACGAATTTTTGGAATAAGGCTTGCGCCTTGAGCAATTGAGCGCGACGGGTGGTTGCCACCAAGTCACCATTTCGGGTAGACCAAATCAATTGGTCGCCGTCACGCAGATCAAGTTGCGCCCGCAAAGCGGCAGGGACGACAACTCTGCCATTGGAGAGGTTACTTGTAGGGTTCATGGCAAAAAATTACAAAATATGATGATTTGCCATTTTAAGAAGATTTTCAAAAAACACCAGGATTGTCCCAGTTTCGCTGAGTAAACATGGTCACTTGTAGCGCGTGGCAAGTAAGTTGTTGGTGGTTATAATAACCACCATGAATAGCAAAGCCCTTGTCAAACTGCTTGAGCAGCAGGGATGGACGTTACGAGCTGTTAAGGGCAGCCATCACATCTTTGTTCATCCCGAGATAGGCGGGCACATCAGCGTGCCCCACCCAAAGTCAGATTTGGGCAAAGGGTTGGTTCACAAACTGCTGAAACAGGCTAATCTGAAGTGACATGAAATGAAGGAGTCCGTATGAAATTCATCATCGCCATTGAACCCGCGACCAAAAAGTCCGCTTTTGGGGTGGTGGTTCCAGACTTGCCAGGGTGCTTCAGTGCCGGTGAAACGCTTGACGAAGCGATTCAAAATGCGCAAGAAGCGATTGACCTGCACTGCGAAACCTTGATTGAGGACGGCTTGGACATTCCACCCGCTAAATCCATCGCCAAACACCAAAAAGACCCGGACTTCAATGGGTGGGTTTGGGCGGTGGTGGACGTACCAGTCGAAAAATACCTCGGCCCTGCCGAAAAAATCAATATCACCGTACCACGCTTACTACTGAGCCGGATTGACGAATATGCCAAAAGCCATGGCGCAACGCGCAGTGGGTTTTTGGTGCAGGCGGCGCGGCAGGCAATGGCGGATCAGTTGGTGGTGATAGGGCGATCTTGAAGCCTACTGAGTCACTGCCGCTCAGAGAAATTCAGCAAATGGCTAGAGGTGGTGTTAAGTGCCCGCTTGTCCTGCAGCATTTCTACGCTCATTGTGATCCTCCAATGAAAACGGGAGCCGAAGCTCCCGTTTTGTTCGCCCAAAGTTTCGATCAAGCCGTTTGAACCTTGCGACGACGCGCCACTGCGCCCATCAAGCCCAACCCTGCCAACACAAGTGCAATGCTTCCGGGCTCTGGCACCTCAGCCACCGTGATGCCGGTGTAGAGAATGCCACGATCACCTGTGAATTCCATGTCCGTGATCAAAGCACCCGCCAAGGTGTAGTTATAGAGGTGATTGCCAGATGCCAAAAAGATGTCGTTGTTCGCACCTGCGGTAATGCTGTCAATGTCAAAGGAAACGGCGAAGAACGAAGTTTGGCCCAACCCTAGGTTGCGCACTGTCACGCCCTGTTGCGATCCTTTGTAAGAGGCATAAACCACCCCGTCCTTGTAATCCACATCGGTGTAGTTGATAGCTGTGTCTGGAAACGTCATGGTTGTGATCAACGTGCCATCGAACAAGTAGTCATACAGGCGATTGCCCGAAGACAAATACACGTGGCCGCCATCTCCAGCCGCAACTCCACTGGCGTTAACTCCAGTTCCAAATGCGGTGATCTGGTTCAGACCATAGTCACGAATCGTCACGCCTTGTTGAGAACCGGTGTACGACGCCACGACCCGACCACTGCCGACATCAACATCCGAATAGTTGATCGTGGAGATTGGAAACGTCATGGTGTTGTTCAACGTACCGTTCACGTTGTAATCAATCAGTTGATTTCCGGCGGATATATAGAGGTTATTGCTCACACCCAACGCAATACCGCTGGCAGTGACCCCCGTACCAAAGACACTGGTCTGAACCAGTCCTTGATCCCGAACAGTAACGCCTTGTTGCGAGCCAGCATAGGTCGCGTACACGACAACCGCTGCCGCATGGCTGGTAGAAACACCAGCGGCAAATAGGCCAAGAACCATGCCAGAAGCGGCCAAGAGAGTACTCAGTCGAGCCTCAATTTTCATTCTAATCTCCAAAAGTTTATAGGCCCTGAGCCCAAAGCAATTACCAGGCCACGTTCAGAAACCTCAATTGAATCAATTGCGTTCGCTGAATTTGTGATGACTTTTTATTGAGAATGTAAACTTTCCCGACACATTTTGTAACGATTAAAGAGCGAAGGATGAAAAGTAGGCCTCAAGACCAAACTTTGACCGAAGACAGCAGGATCGATACCGATGCTATTGAGCGACCTTGGCGCAGGGACTTGTCCTGACGTTTCCCTCAAACCCGCTCAATCACAATCGCAATCCCCTGCCCCACCCCAATGCACATCGTGCACAACGCGTATCGCCCGCCAGTTCTGTGCAGCTGATTGACAGCCGTGGTGACAAGTCGCGCGCCGGATGCGCCGAGTGGATGGCCCAAGGCGATGGCACCGCCATTGGGGTTGACGCGCGGGTCGTCGTCTTGCAGACCCAACAGGCGCAGAACGGCCAAACCTTGGGCGGCAAAGGCTTCGTTGAGTTCGATCACGTCCATCTGCGCCAGGGTCAAACCTGTCAGGGCCAACACCTTTTGCGTGGCGGGCGCGGGGCCAATGCCCATGATGCGCGGCGCAACGCCTACGGTAGCCATGCCGACGATGCGGGCGCGAGGAGTTAGGCCATTGGCTCTGGCTGCTGAGTCATTGGCGATAAGCAAAGCACAGGCTCCGTCGTTCACGCCGCTGGCGTTGCCTGCGGTCACGCTGCCGTCGGGTCGCACCGCGCCTTTGAGTTTGGCCAAGGCCTCCATCGACGTTTCGCGCGGGTGTTCGTCTTTGCTGACGACGATGGCGTCGCCCTCGCTGCCGGACGGGCTTCTCTTTTTCTGGGGGATCGTCACCGGAGTGATTTCTGCGTCAAAAAAGCCGGACTTTTGCGCCGCCACGGCCTTCAACTGCGAGGCCAACGCCATTTTGTCCTGATCTTCGCGGTTGATTTTGTAATCTGCCGCCACGTTTTCGGCGGTTTCAGGCATGGCGTCTACGCCGTACTTTTCTTTCATCAGCTTGTTGACAAAGCGCCAGCCGATGGTGGTGTCGTACATTTGCGCGGCGCGGCTGAAGGCGCTTTCGGCTTTGCCCGTGACAAACGGCGCGCGGCTCATGCTTTCCACGCCGCCCGCAATCATCAAAGTCGCCTCGCCCGCCTTGATCGCCCGCGCGGCTGTGCCCACGGCGTCCATGCCAGAGCCGCACAGTCGGTTGATGGTGGAGCCCGGCGTCTCTAAGGGTAAGCCCGCCAACAGGCTGGACATGCGAGCCACGTTGCGGTTGTCTTCCCCCGCCTGGTTGACGCAGCCATAAATCACGTCGGTCACGGCCAGCCAATCGACATTGGGGTTGCGGGCCATCAGCGCTTTGAGCGGAACAGCGCCCAAATCGTCTGTGCGCACGCTGGAAAGAGCGCCGCCGTAGCGACCAAAGGGGGTGCGAATGGCATCGCAAATGAAGGCCTGGTTTTGAGTCATGACAACGTCTTTTAGAGTGAAGGTTGAACGGCGGCGGCGATGGGCAAGCCAATGAGCTTTTCAAGCTCGACGTGGTCCAGGCCATTGACTTTGTCGATCAGGACCAGGCCGATGGGTGTGCAGGCCAGTGTGGCCAGCTCTGAATAAATGCGTTTCACGCAGCCAATGCCAGTCAGCGGGTAGCTGCAGGCCTTGACCACTTTGCTTGCCCCCGATTTGGTGAGCAAATCCATCATCACCCACGTTTGTTTGGCCCCAATCGCCAAATCCATCGCGCCGCCGACTGCCGGGATAGAGCCCGCTTCGCCCGTGCTCCAGTTGGCCAAGTCGCCTGTGGCAGACACCTGAAATGCGCCCAGCACGCAAATGTCCAGATGGCCGCCGCGCATCATGCCAAAGCTGTCCGCATGGTGAAAAAATGCACCGCCTTTTTGCAGGGTGACCGGTTGCTTGCCCGCGTTGATGAGATCGTAGTCCTCCATCCCTTCAGCAGGTGCAGGGCCCATGCCCAAAATGCCGTTTTCGCTGTGCAGCAGCACTTCGCGGTCTTGGGCGATGTGGTTGGCCACCAGGGTAGGCATGCCGATGCCCAAGTTGACGGTGGCCCCTTCAGGAATGTCTTGGGCCACGCGCTTGGCAAGCTCGTCTTTGCTGCGTTTTTGGTAGCTGCTCATGCTGTGCCTTTGGCTATTACGGCGGCTTTAATGGTTTCGGCAGTTGCTGTTGCCGCGCTAAAGCCACCAGCCTGGGTCGCCACGCGGTTAATTTTGACGATTTGGTGCACAAAAATGCCAGGGGTGATGATGTGTTCCGGGTTCAATTCGCCCAATTCGACAATCTCATGCACAGTCGCGACGGTCTTTTTGCAGGCCGTGGCCATGACTGGGCCAAAGTTGCGGGCTGCCATGCGGTAGGTCAGGTTACCCCAGCGGTCTCCACGCTCGGCTTTGATCAGGGCCAGGTCGCCGTAGATGGGTAATTCAAGCACGTAATGGCGTCCGTTGATCTCCCGCGTTTCTTTGGGGCTGCCATCGCTGTTTTTGGCAAGTTCGGTGCCGTAGCCAGTCGGGGTGAAAAACGCGCCAATTCCGGCCCCGGCAGCGCGAATGCGTTCAGCCAGGTTGCCTTGCGGCACCAGTTCAAGCTCCAGTTTGCCTGCGCGGTAAAGCGCGTCAAACACGTAGGAATCCGCTTGGCGCGGAAAGCTGCAAATGATTTTGCGCACGCGACCGGCCTTTAAAAGCGCCGCAAGCCCGGTGTCGCCGTTGCCCGCGTTGTTGTTCACGACGGTCAGGTCTTTGGCACCTTGGGCAATCAGCCCGTCAATCAGTTCATCAGGAATGCCCGCCGTACCAAAGCCGCCAATCAGCACAGTGGCACCGTCTGGAGTGCCTTCAAGCGCATCTGCCACGCTGCCTGCTATTTTGTTGATCATGTGGGGGGATGTGTTTTGATTCAGTCTCGCCATGTTATCGCTGTTGCGGCGACACGATAGGGCTGCTGCGCGAGCGGAGGCGACCTCAAGCGACAATCTGCCCATGCTGTTTCAACCCTCCCAAGCCGATGTTCGCCGCTTTTTTTGCGCGGTTTATGCCAAGTCTCAGGCCAATCAGCCGCTTGAAGCCATCGAAACCATCGCCAGCCTGTGGATCGACGAGCACCCCGAATACCACAGCGAATTGTCTGACCTGGACGCCGCTTTGTTGACCATGGGCGTGGACGACCCCGCCAAAACCAGCGGTTTTTTGCATTTGTCGATGCACTTGACCTTGAGCGAGCAATGCAGCATTGACCAGCCACGCGGCATTCGCCAGGCGGTGGAATTGCTGACCGCCCGCCTCGATTCGCTGCACGACGCCCACCACGGCGCCATGGATTGCCTGGGCACGATGATTTGGGAAAGCCAACGCGCGGGTCGCCCGCCCGATGGCGCGGCGTACATTGACTGCGTGCAACGCCGCGCCACTCGGGACTGAGCGCTGTTTGCCACTGGCCCAGCTGCCACTTCCTTCGAGAGATTTGCAAGGGCCTCGCACCCCTACGGATGATCAGCCCCATGCTGAGCGCGTCTCAAAATGCCATATTAATAATAGCAAACTATTGAATATATTCGAGAGCTAGAGGCCTATTTCATTCATTTTTTTGAGAAATTGCCGAATTTGATGGAAATTTACCACATTTGTGGTAAAAATAGGCAATTTGGATCAAGAGAAGGTTCCGGGCGGTTTAAGACAACCTCAAGCCAATTTCAGCCAGTTTCAGGCAATTTCAGCCAAATTCAGACAAGAAAAAACCGCTCAAAAGCGGTTTTAGCAGGGATCGCGGGGTTTTGAGCCCTCTACACGCGGGCCAGGTGCAAAGCGGAACCTTTCAGTTCGCAGCCAGCGCCGGCCAGCGAAACTTCGACTGAGGCACCACTTTCAGGTCACCCGGCAAATTGGCAAGGTAAGCCGCCATTTCTTTCATTTCGGCGTTGGTGTACTGTTTGGCGATGCCACCCATCACGCCATTGGCGCGGCCCACTTTGGCGTTGTTTTCAGTCTTGTAAGACTTCAAAGCCACTAACAGGTAATCCGCATGCTGACCTGCAATTTTGGGGTAACTGGGGTCAATTGGGGTCGCAAAGTTGGCACCATGGCACGACGCACAGGCACCTTTCTTCATCAATTCCGCAGCCTTGTCCGAACCCAAGGTCACCGGGCCGGGTGCGGGGGCGCCTGCAACTACGCCGTGGGTTTCGTAGTACGCGCCCAAGTCCAGCATGTCTTGCTCGGTCAAAGACTCGGCAATGCCGCGCATGGACGGGTGCTTGCGGTCGCCGGTCTGGTAGGCCTTGAGAGCAGACGCAATGTACTTAGCTCCCTGACCAGAGATTTTGGGAACCTTGTAAATCTCGGGGAAGCTGGCCTGGTAACCCACAATTCCGTGGCAACCAATGCACATCGCTACTTTCTTCTCACCGGCCTTGATATCGCCCTTCAGTTCGGCCTTTACATCCTGCGCTTGGGCAGAAAAAGCGGTCACGAAAGTGACAATAAAAGCGAGTAGGGGCAACAGCGGTTTCTTCATTTTGCGCAGACAATCAAGCGGTGTAAGGTATCGGACAATTCTTCGATTATATCGACCATGAACACACCCGATATGTCACGGTTTTGAAACCTCACAGGCTGAGCTTGTTGCATTTCAGAAGCACTGACAGGTCGACTCACCCGCCAGTTTTTCAGTATTTTTAATTTTTCAGACTCGACTCATTCACCATGAAATTTCAAGGCACTAAAAATTACGTCGCAACCCAGGATTTGATGCTGTCGGTCAATGCCGCCATTACCTTGAAACGGCCTTTGCTGGTTAAAGGCGAGCCCGGCACCGGCAAAACCATGCTGGCCGAAGAGGTGGCAGAGGCGCTGAAAATGCCGCTGCTGCAATGGCACGTCAAATCCACCACCAAGGCGCAGCAAGGCTTGTATGAATACGACGCGGTCAGCCGCCTGCGCGATTCGCAACTGGGTGACGAGAAGGTCAAAGACATTCACAACTACATTGTCAAAGGCGTGCTGTGGGAGGCTTTTACGGCTGACGCGCCGGTCGCGCTGCTAATTGACGAAATTGACAAGGCAGATATTGAGTTTCCTAACGACTTGCTGCGTGAAATTGACCGCATGGAGTTTTATTGCTACGAAACCCGCGAACTGGTGCGCGCCAAGCACCGCCCACTGGTGTTCATCACGTCCAACAATGAAAAAGAGCTGCCCGACGCATTTTTGCGCCGCTGCTTTTTTCATTACATCAAGTTCCCTGATGCTGACACGATGAAGCAAATCATCGACGTGCACTTTCCTGGCCTCAAAAAAGAGCTGTTGACGGCCGCCATGAAAACATTTTACGACGTGCGCAACCTGCCAGGCTTGAAAAAGAAACCATCGACCAGCGAGCTGCTGGACTGGCTCAAACTGCTGGTGGCCGAGGACATTCCGCTGGAAGCCCTGCAAAGCAAAGAAGACAAAGTTGCCGTGCCGCCGCTGGTGGGCGCATTGCTCAAAAATGAGCAAGACGTGACGCTGTTTGAAAAACTGGTGTTCATGCAACGCCACAATCGGTGAGCAGGCGCTTGATTAGGCACTAGGGCTCACTCCCGTTTTCGACCCCAACCCTTATCCCTACCACTGTCCAAGTTAAACCCTGAATTCGGGAACCTCGATGAACAAACCTAGCACCCAGCCATTGTTGACCCAAGGATTGGCCGACGCCATTGGATTCGTTGGCGGCTCGCTGTTGGGTTTTTGGGCGGGCCAGGGCTTGGGCTTCAGTATTTTTGCACCGGGTTACAGCAACGCAACCATCATTGGCATTGTGCTGGTCGGTTTAGGCGGAGGCTTGGGCTTGCAACTGGCGCGCCGCTGGTTGGCCGCCCGCGTTAAAGCGCAAAGCAAAAAGTTGGACAACAGGGATCAATAGCATGGCCTTTGTAGAGTCAGTCACTTTGGCCGCACGCGGTATTCGCCTCGTGCCTTTGTCGCTTGACCACGAAGCTGGCTTAAAGCTCGCCGCCGCAGACGGAGAACTGTGGAACATCCGCGTCACCTCGGTGCCAGAACCTGAGCAGACCCGCAAATACATTGAAGACGCGCTGAGCATGCGCGACGCTGGCAACCGCTTTGCATTTACGGTGTTGGATGCTGCCAGCGGCACAGTGCTGGGCAGCAGCAGCTACCACGACATTTTGCCCGCTGTGAAACGGGTTGAAATTGGCTACACCTGGTATGCCGGGCGCTGCCAGCGCAGCCATGTCAACACCACCTGCAAATTGCTTTTAATGACCCACGCATTTGAGACTTTGGGCTGCAAGGTGGTGGGCTGGCGAACTGACAATTTCAATTTCGCGTCGCAAGCCGCTATCGAACGCCTAGGCGCCCACAAGGACGGCATCATTCGCGGCCATGCCATGCGCCGCGACGGCACAATTCGCGACACAGTTATGTACAGCTTGCGCAGCGGCGAATGGCCTGAAGTGCGGGCGCAATTGCTGCATTCGCTGGACAAACCCCGCTGATCAAAGGCACCCTATGCTGATCGACTTTTTCTACACCCTGCGCTCTGCCAAATTGCCTGTGTCAGTGAAGGAATACCTGACTTTGCTGGAGGCCCTGCAAAAAGGCGTGGTAGGGCCAAACAGCCAGGTGGCAGAAGACGACGACACGGCAGATGGCTACAAGATCGACGATTTTTACTACTTGAGCCGCACGGCGCTTGTCAAAGACGAGAAGCATTACGACAAGTTTGACCGCGCATTTGCGTCCTACTTCAAGGGCGTAGAAATGGTGGCCGACTTCACCAAAGACATTCCTTTGGAGTGGTTGCGCAAGAACCTCGAACTGGAACTGAGCCCCGAAGAAAAAGCCAAAATCGAGAAAATGGGCTGGGACGAGTTGATGGAAACGCTCAAAAAGCGTTTTGAGGAGCAAAAAGAGCGCCACGAGGGCGGCAGCAAAATGATCGGCACGGGCGGCACATCACCATTTGGAGCTTACGGCCAAAACCCGCAGGGCATTCGCATTGGGCAAGACAAAAGCCGCAATAAGAGCGCTGTGAAAGTGTGGGACCAACGCGCTTACAAGGATTACGACGACACGCAGGAGCTGGGCACCCGCAACATCAAAGTGGCGCTGCGCCGCCTGCGCAAGTTCGCGCGCGAAGGGCATGTCGAAGAGCTGGACTTGGACGAAACCATCAGCAAAACTGCTGCGAACGCAGGTTGGCTGGACATCAAAATGCGACCCGAGCGCCACAACAACGTGAAGGTTCTGCTGCTGATGGACGTGGGCGGCACCATGGACGAGCACATCGCGCGGGTTGAAGAAATGTTTTCAGCCACTAAGACCGAGTTCAAACACATGGAGTTTTATTACTTTCACAACTGTGTTTACGACTTCATGTGGAAGAACAACCGCCGCCGCTTTAGCGAAAAGTTTGCCACTTGGGACATCATTCGCAAGTACAACAAAGACTACAAACTGATCTTCATTGGCGACGCCACCATGAGCCCGTACGAGATTTTGCAACCCAGTGGCAGTGTCGAATACAACAACGAGGAGCCAGGCGTGGAATGGCTGCAACGCCTGACCAGCGCATTCCCCAAATTTGTCTGGATCAACCCCGAGCCGCAAGGCGTCTGGCAGTACCGCCAAAGCATCAGCGTGGTGCAACAAATCATGAATCAGCGCATGTACCCGCTCACCATCAAAGGGCTGGAAGACGCGATGCGCTTGCTGACAAAGTGAGGGGCTGCGCCGACAAGGCGCGGCTATGGCGCGGGATGGAAGACGTAACTTACAATCCCGGCTCTGTGCCAATTCGCTGCGAGAGTAGGCGCATCGACGAAGACAGTGCTTCAGCACGGCTAGGAGATGCAACGCCCTATCGCAGTGAATTCGCACAGAGCCCCTCCCTGTAGTTCAATGGATAGAACGAGTGCCTCCTAAGTGCTAGATATGGGTTCGATTCCCGTCGGGGGGACCAAAAACGCCAAGTGTGCGCAGCCAAACCAGTCCTTGGCGATTTGCCAAGCTTCACAATGCGTAAAGTGGCCCAGTTCCTAAAACTGAGGTTTCACCTTCAATCCCATGGTAAATGCGGCGACCATAGAAAAATGGCAAACCCCAGTCGAAGATACGCGAATCACCAATGTCTCCGCCCAAAGTAGGAAACACCGCGTTGCCAAGCAGTCTGAGCAACTCTGAGGCATTGCCAATGGAGAAAGAAATCGGCAATCGCAAGCCGTTTGCACCAACGATGGTTGCTGCCAATGTGACCTGGGTCGCAGGACAATAAAAGCCCGCGAGATCGGGGTTCGTGCACAAAGCTACCGTTGAGGAATCAAAATAAATTCCGTTAGACCCGGTGTCCGCAAAGCTGCTGCGCAGTGAACGCCCTTCGATAACCGTTGTGAAGTAGCCCAGCGAGTCGGTGGTCAAAATAGTCCCAGACACGAATTGGTTGTTGGCCTGAGTGCCAATGCCAAAAATCAAACTTCCGGTCAATCCAGCCGCTGCCGGGGCTGAAACGGCGGGCAAATCGACCACAAAACCATTATTGTCAGTGGCAAACAATGACACCGGATTTTTGAGTTGCTGGCTTCTGCCTACCGCAACCCCCACGACGCCATTGCAAGTCGAACTGGAGCATGTGTAGTAAAAACCGTTGTTGGCGTTGAAGGCACAGCCTGCGCCACAGTCTTCTTTTGACAGGCTCAAGCCAATAATGCCTTTGGCACCCAGTGCGGCCACTGAACTGATGGAGTTACCGAACGAGCATTCGGACTCAGAGCTTTTGAAAGCGGCATCCGCAATGATTTGAATAGGGATGTTGCTGGCGAGTTTGGCGCTCAGGCGGACATCAGCCTTTGCTACCGGCCCCCAAGCGAAGCTGCCATCCACAAACTGGGCGCAATTGAGCAGAGGTAAACCATTGGTTTGGGTGGCCCGGCTTAAATTGAGAGCTGGCGAGATCACCGACGCCAGAATACGCAATCCTGTAGAACCTGTGTCTACCAGCACATGGTCAATCGTTTGACAGTTAGTTGCATTTCCAACCTCACAAATCGTCACATCAGCGTACAGGCGATTCACGTTGCCCGCAGTCGCAGCAGGACCAGCATCGACAGTGACTGCAATCGCATTGGTTGCCAACGATGACGCTGGTGGTGCTGTCGCCCCTGAAAGGCTTGGAGTTGCAGTGGTGCCAGTGCCACTGCCTCCGCAACCGGCTGCTCCAAGCAATACAAGGGTTAAAAAGAGCGATGCAAGGCGAGAGGGAGTCTTCAAATTTCTCATGCTATTCAAGAATCTCTTTGATATTGACACCAGGTGGAACCAAGGACGGAACGTAAGCATGCCCGACAAAGGACTTCATTCGCCCTGAAGAATTGACAACCAGGGAATCGAGCTTCATGTTGACGGGCGAACCATGGCTGCCAGCCTTGCGAACACGGTCAGTTTCCTGCTTGAACGCGTTGAAGCTCTTGCCCAAAAAATAACTTAAATCAGGCAAAACTGGGCCTGCCCAGCGAATGGCAAAGACTGTACCGTTCGGCGATAGAAACTCCGTCACGGTTGTCCCATTTTCAAACTGAACCTCTTGAGCACTAAAACCTGCAGCCGCCGCTGGCTGGGTCACAGCCTGCACTTTTGAAATGGCACTGCGTGGGTTGGGGGAAGACGCTCCTGACTTAGGGTTTGTGGCCATTTGCCCCAATACAGCCGATGCCTCTATACAAACAGCCATCAGCACCAGCCCAGTTGCAAACAGCCTCCACGAACAGCTTTGCATAATCACTTTCTTTGACGTTTCAACTTTTGCCATAGAGGGCCCCGGCCCTGATTCAGCGTACTGCGCCCATCGCTTAACAACAAGAGTCAATCACTTCACGCACTAGGGCGTCCGGGGCTGTTCGCACAGACGCTTTGCCTGGGCCATCGATCACCACAAAATTAATCAGACCCGATTCACTTTTTTTGTCCATGCCCATCAATGACAGGTAGCGATCTGCATTGCGCATCGGCAACAGTTCTGCATCAACCACCAATTGGGGGCCTTCGGTTGGCAGCCCCGCTTTGCGAATTAGGGCGGTGAGTCGGGTCACCAGAGCATCGTCGATCAAACCGAGTCGCTGCGATAGGCGAGCTGCCATCACCATGCCACAGCCAACAGCCTCACCGTGCAACCATTCACCATAACCCAAGCCAGTTTCAATAGCGTGACCAAATGTGTGGCCAAAATTCAAGATCGCCCGCAGGCCAAAGTCCCGTTCATCCTGTGCCACGACCCAAGCTTTGATCTCGCAACTTCTTTTGACGGCGTATGCCAACGCTGCGGGCTCTCGCGCAAGTAGCGCGTCTACGTTTGTTTCGATCCAATCCAGAAACTTCAAGTCCGCAATCGGACCGTATTTGATGACTTCTGCCAATCCCGCGCTAAGTTCACGCTGTGGCAAGGTTTGGAGCGTGTCCAAATCGCAAATTACCCTGAGCGGCTGGTAGAACGCGCCAATCATATTTTTCCCCAAGGGGTGATTGATTGCGGTTTTTCCACCGACCGATGAGTCAACTTGGGCGAGCAACGTGGTTGGAACCTGCACAAACGGAACGCCCCGCATGTAGCTGGCCGCGGCAAAGCCGGTCATGTCGCCCACGACGCCACCGCCCAAGGCAAACAACACCGTTTTGCGATCGCATTGATGGCTCAGCAAAGCATCAAAAATCAGATTCAAAGACTGCCAGGTTTTGTGCACCTCTCCATCAGGCAAAGTGACAGTGTGGACTTGCTTGTATTTTTGAAGCAGCAAGCGCTCTAGCCTCTTGCAGTAAAGCGGCGCAATGGTTGAATTCGTGACGATCAAGGCTGTGCTTGCGGCTGGCAAATCGCTGTAACTCTCAATCGAAGTCATCAGGCCAGGCCCAATTTGAATAGCGTAGCTGCGCGCGCCGAAATCAATATCGACTTGTTGGTAGGTTTGAGACAGAGACATGCCTATGAGTTTAGAGGAAATGGTGGGCCCGCTCCGCTGATTAGGAAACGGCGAGAGGCTGCCCTGCGATTACAAGGCGATTCTCATCGTGCCTTGCAACGCAATTCACACAGTGATGCGCTGCACTGAATACGGCAAATCAGGCCGAAGGCACCACGCCAGCCACTTCAAGCTGCATAACGATCATGTTGACGAGTGTCGCCACTGAAGGTCTGCCAGTTTCAATTTGGAAGTGTGCCGTCTCACGGTAAAGCGGGTCGCGCACCATGAAGAGATCTCTGAGCCGCCCCAGTGGATCGGGCACCTGCAAAAGGGGGCGATTTAAGTCGTGCCGAAGCCGCCGAAACAAGTCATCGGGAGACGATTTTAAATAAATCACGTGGCCCCGCGCCCGCAAGTTCTGTCGGTTTTCAGAGCGCAAAACCGAGCCACCGCCAGTCGAAAGCACACCGTGGTGATTGAGCGTCAGGGTATCTAACACCGAAGCCTCTACATCACGGAATTGAGCCTCGCCTTCTCGCTCAAAATACTCCCTGATCGAGCATCCTAGCTGCTTTTCAATCGCGTGGTCTGAGTCAATGAAAGGAACTTGAAGCCGCCGGGCGAGTTGCCGCCCGACGGTGGACTTACCTGAGCCGGGCAGGCCGACCAGTGAAATCAAAATCCACGAGTTGTCACAAAACCAGCTGGTGAAGTGACAATAACATTGACGGTAACCGCCAAACAGTCCGCAGCTTGATCAAGGCTTACAAAATGCAGACTTCCCGCCGAACTGTTATCGACTGCGTTAGGGCTCACAGCCCCTTCAACTTTACAAACTGCTCCCGAAGTCAGAACTTTTGCGGTTACTGTTGATCCTGTCGGCATTGCATTACCGTTGGCGTCCGTGACAGATACTGTAAAGCCAGAAGATGATCGCCCGCTCACTGCGGTTATCACTGCATTCGACGTAGCTAACGCAATCACAATTTGTTTGCGAACCCTAATATTGCTACTCCAAGTCCCATCGCAAGTACTGGCAATTGAAGGATAGGCCTCACGCGGGTTTGAGCAAACCGAAGCTCCGGTAGATCCTCCAGGATAAGTTTGCTCAAAAGAGGAATCGAATGCTCCATTTCTGTTGTCGTCCCGGTACAGGGTTCCGACATCAAAAAACGGTTCACCAGCCTGCCAAATATTGTCACCATTCAAGTCAATAAAACTCTCTTCTCCGTCCATATAGGCCAGAATTGCGACAAGACCTTTATCTTCAAAACCTCGAATCAATCCTTGACTGGTATAGGTCACGCTGCATTGCGACGCGATGTCAATTGCGCATGATCCTTGTACCAATCCATGTGAAGCAACAAAATTAACTATGGCGCCAGCCGGTACTGGATTACCCTGACGATCTGCAACTCGCATTGAAAACGAAGTTTGTACACCATCCGTGCGGTATGCCTCAATACTGAGTTTTGTAGCGCTCAAAGATGCCGCATTTTGGGTAGCTCGCCCTGACGTTACAGACACGTTTGACGACGCGGCTTTCACTAATGGATTGCTGACTAATGCAGCCGTTACAACAACCGGCGTTGGCAAACTGCCTGAAGTGATGGTGACAGAGGCAAAACCACTGCTGTCTGTCGTTACCACTTGAGGCGAAATCGTACCCACGCCACTCACAGAAAACGTGACGCCCGCACTGATCGTTGACCCACCAAGTGCAATGCTGACAGATTGTCCCGCCATGCCAACCCCTGCACTGTCAAGAACCTGAAACTTCAATGTCGATTGTTTCAGGCCACCCGAAGCCTCTGAAGTCACGATCAATGGGGCTGTTGCCGATGTGAAAACAATATTGGCGGCTTGTGCAGCGGCAACTGCAACTATTGTTTTTACAACTGTTGCACCAGAGGCTTCGGCGGTCAGAGTTACAGGGCCAGAGCAAGTAACCGCTGACTGGTAGGTAGAGCTCGCAACTCCTGAATTATTGGTAGGAGCACTTGCCGGACTGAAAGTACCGCAACTCGCAGAGTAATTGACGACGACAATGGAGCTGCCCACTAAAACACCATTGACACGCCCTTCCACCGAAACCGCCACAGACTGGAGCGCACTGATACTTGCCGGCGAAGCTTTCAGGTCCGTCAAAGTCACATTAGCCGCTGCGGTTTGGTAGTCAACATTGGCAGTGAAAGCGGAACTACCGGTTGAAGTGTCCAACGTGGCTGTCGCTACGAGATTGCCAGCACTGACCGAAGTCACGGACGCTGGCGTAATTTGAACTTTCGCAACCCCTTTTAAGTCTGTTAGGGCCGAGGGTTGTGACAATGTTGCCACTGTCGACGTGGTTGAAAAATTGACCAGTTTGTTGACCACTGCCGCACCACTTGCGTCAGTCACGGCGGCTCTGGCAAAAAAAGATGCGCCAGTACTTATGGAGTTGCTGGAAGGAGCAACATCTGACGCGTCAACAATCGTCAAGCCAATATTCAAAGCGCTTTTGGTGACGGTTGAGGAACCTCCACTTACCGCTCCAGCACTACCCCCTCCACCACCGCAGGCTGAAAGCGCACTCACAACCACCAAACCTGACAAGTATTTAGATAAATTCATACGCACCTTCCAGCAGTTCATTCCAACCATAACCCTCAACGACCCAGTCCTCTTTCAGTGACCACTTTAGGCGTGATGAAAACCAGCATCTCCTGTTTGTTGGAAACCCTTGATCTGTTTTTGAAAAGATTGCCAATTCCGGGCAAATCACCCAACAACGGCACCTTGGTTTCGCTGTCGGTTTCATTCAATTCGAAAATGCCGCCAATAACCACGGTTCCACCATTTTCGACTAACACTTGAGTTTTAACCCGCTTCGTGTTGATCGCAAGGCCGGCAATAGTTGCTTGACCGATTGAATTTTTTGTCACTTCAACGTCCATGATAATGCCGCCTTCTGGCGTAATCTGAGGCGTTACCTTCAGTGACAAGTTCGCCTTAATGAACTCAATTGCTGTTGCGCCTGAACTGGTTGCCTTTTGAAACGGAATTTCAACGCCTTGCTCGATCGACGCCTCCTTTTGATCAGCGGTAACCACTCTTGGACTTGAAACAATCTTGCCCTTGCCGTCGGCTTCAAGCGCGGAAATCTCCAAGTTTAAAAACCGGTTGGCCGCCGAGCTGAACAAGGCAATCGCAAACCTCGCAGGGTCTGCACCACCCTGGCCCACGGCAGGTAGGTTCACAAAATTGCTGCTGAGGTCGACTGCGCCACCGGCTCCGCTACTGGCAACCGCATTTGAATAGCTGGTGCCAAACGCCACCCTGTTTTCGCCTGCAATTTGGTAGCCTCCATCGCCTCCGCGGTTGGCACGCAGGTCATTGCCACCCAAGCGAACCCCCAGGGATTTGCCGAAGGTGTCAGAAGCCTCGACGATTCGCGCCTCAATCAAAACTTGGCGCACTGAAACATCCAGTTTTGCGATTAATTGCTGAATTTGTTCGAGCTTGGAGCCAACATCTGTCACAAACAACTGGTTGGTTCTGGATTCGGCAATCACACTGCCACGCGGACTCAGAATTCTGGTTGAGCCAACTGTCGTGCCACCGGTCAACCCGACAGCAATTTCCGTCGCCTTGGCATAGTTCATTTGAAACGATTGCGTCCGCAAAGACTCCAGGCTTTCAAGCGCCACACTTGACTCGCGCTCCAACTTTTCTTTGGCTGCAATCTCGTCACGAGGCGCAATCCAAAGCACATTACCATTTTTCTTGACGCCAAGGCCCTTCGCTTGCAGAATAATTTCCAAGGCTTGGTCCCATGGAACATCCTGAAGCCGCAGAGTGACTGCGCCGGTCACGGTGTCGGATGTCACGATATTGAAGTTTGTAAAGTCGGCAATGACTTGCAACAGGGACCTGACTTCAATATTTTGGAAATTCAAGGACAACTTTTGCCCCGTGAATCCGACGCCTTGTGTCAGTTTGGTTGGGTCAATTTTTTGCTGCTTGACTTCAACCACGAATTGCTCATCACTTTGGTAAGCACTGTGTTCCCAAGCGCCTTTGGGCTCAATCACCATGCGGACCCGATCACCCGCTTGGAACGTGGTTACAGTCTGAACCGGAGTTCCAAAATCAGAAACGTCCAAGCGACGGCGCAATCCTTCAGGCAAACTGGATTTCATGAATTCGACGACCAAGGTCTGACCTTGCTGACGAATATCGACACCCACTTGGTTGTTAGGCAGTGAAATTACCACCCTGCCAGAACCATCAGCGCCCCGGCGGAAGTCAAGATCTTTGATGGGCAGCGAATCACGGTTGGTCTGGCTGCCCGTAAAAACAGGTGCCGCAGCAAGTTCTTGTGAACCAATTGCAACTGCGTCGAGAACAACAACCAATGACTTACCTTGGATTTGAGCTTTGTAAGCCGTCGCCTGCTTCAAATTGAGGACGACTCGAGTCCGGTCACCGGCTTGCACTACGCTCACTGACCGTAGATTCCCTTGATTCACCTCAATCGCAGAGCGCCCCATGCCGTTGGACACCCCCGGAAAGTCGAGCGCGATTCGGGCAGGCGACTGAATGGAGAACCCGGTTGGCACTGCAGCCAGCGGTTGAGACAGGTCTATTCGGATCACCTCGACGCCACTCTGAACCGAGCCAGTCACTGCCTCAATGACGGTTTGCGCAAAGGCTATGGAAGATAGTGCACCAAACCCTAAGACAACAATAATTTTTTGCCACGTTCGCATCAGAAGATTCCACTTGTGATTGTTCATTTTGACCTCTCTTGCAACTGCAATTTCGCGGGACGTTCGATCCACTCACCCACTGCGTCTTGCACAATTTCACGCAATGTCACTTCTGTTTCGCCAATCTTGGTGACACGTCCAAAATTCTGTCCCAGGTAGTTTCCTGGCCGCACTTGGTAAAGCAGGTTGTCAACTTTGACCAAGGCAACGGGTTGCCCTGCTTTCACAAGACTGCCAACCATCGCCATACCATCCAGTGGGAAGGACTCCAGCGCCTCTTTGCGCCGAACGAGTTCGGGGGCCACCAAAGCGCCATTCGAAGTCGCCTGGGTTGACTCACCTCGCAACGCTTGGGTCAACTTTTCTTTGCTGAAGGGCTCAACCGACCCGGTTTGGCTGTAATTTTCAGGTTTGAACTGTTTGGGTTCTGAAATAACTGATACTTTTGACTGGGTCTGCTTTTTTTGCTCAGACATCCATTGCCGCAAATCGTCCTCGCCAGGTGTTCCGCAGCCCGAAACAACCAAAGTCATAGCGCTTGCCAGCACCACACTACACACCCGCAATGCGTTGGTCATTTTTTAGCTCCTTTTGGAGCTGCGGCCTTGCGCTGAGACGCTACTTCATCGGTGTCAAGGTATCTGAATGTCTTGGCAGTCGCTTCCATTGAAAGCGTGCCGTCCCGGCCCGGAATGACCGCCAAATTATTCAGCGTGACAATGCGGGATAGGTTAGCGATGTCAGACGCAAAAGAACCAATGTCGTGGTACCTGCCTGTGACCTTGATGGCGATGGGCAATTCGGCGTAGTAATCTTTGACAGCAACCTGGCCCGGCCTGAACAGGTCAAACTGAAGGCTTCGCCCCAACCCCGCTTGGTTGATGTCCGACAAAAGCGCGTCCATTTCGGCCTTGCTTGGTAACTGCTTTTCAAGCTGCGTGACGTACTGTTGAACCTGCTCGCGTTGTTTCTTCAAAGCCTCAAGGTTCACGGCCTTGCCCAATTTAACTTTGTAATCTTCACGCAACTTGACTTCTTTGGCTTGCTCGTCAACCAGTTCTTTCTCGGAATTGGTCAACCAGGCAAACCAAAGACCCGTGACGACAATGGCGCAGGTTAAAAGCAACAGTGCATTTCGAGGGAAAGCTGGCCAAATTGACGGGTCTTTGGGATCGAGGTTTCGAAATTGATTTCCAAGCTTTTGCTGAAACTCGGAAAAATCAAATTTGGGTAGTGATTTTGTCGCCATGGAATCTACCTGCTATTTTTTGACTGTCGCCGCAACCGGGCTCGGCGCCGCAGATTTTGACTCGGCTAGGCTTGCAGCCTTGGCACCTGAAGTCGCAGCGGCCACTGACGCACCCGCTTTGGGCGCTTCACTGGACCGAACCAGCTTCACCCGGATTGTGAAATTGCCAACCCGCTTGACCTCGCGCGGGCTCAGTGCAACGGTGCCTGCCACAATTTCAACCAGCTCTGGTTTTGAAAAACGCGGCGTGTTGTTGGCCAAATTGCGCAGCAGCTCTGAGACCCGTTCGTTGGATTGGGCAACCCCTTGCAGGGTCACGTCCTGGTTCACCTGCTTCATGGACGAAATGTAAACACCATCGGGCAGTTGCTTCACCAATTCTGTCATCAGGTAGACCGGCTGATTGCGGTCGGCTTGCAAATCTTCAACTGCCTGCTGCCGTGCGCGCAAGCCAGCAATTTCGGCCTCCAAACCTGCAATGTCCTTGATTTGACCTTCAAGCACCTTGATTTCGGTCGTCAACAACTGATTTTTGCCTTGTTGGAGCGAAATCTGGGTTTGAAACCAAATGAAAATTGCACCTGCAATCAAGCCGCCAAGCAGCGCAGCAGCACCAAGCGACAGGTTAAAAAAGTCTTTGCGTTGCTTTCGGGCAGCTTCGCGATGGGGCAGCAGGTTGATTAAGATCACTGCAAGAACCTCCGTAACGCCAACCCGCAGGAGGTGAGGTAAGACGGAGCTTCACGCGTCATTTTTTTCAAACGCACGCTGTCTCCCATTTCCATGCCTTCGAACGGGTTCACCAAATTGCACGGAAACGTGGTGTGCTGGGTCACTGCATTCGTCAAGCCCGGCAGTGCGGCCGAGCCGCCCGCCAGCATGATGTAGTCCACCTTGTTGTGCGGCGTGCTGGTGAAGAAAAACTGCAGCGCTCGGCCAATTTCTTGCACCATACTTTCAACAAAGGGCTTCAATACGCTCGACTCGTAGTCTTCAGGCAACTCGCCGCTGCGTTTTTTGGTTTCAGCTTCTTCCAGCGAAAAACCGTATTGGCGGACGATCAACTGGGTCAGTTGCGCACCGCCAAATGCTTGATCGCGGTCATACAGTACCTCGTCGTCCCGAATGACCTGCATGCTGGTGGTCAAAGCGCCCACCTCAAAGAGTGCCACGATCGTGCCCGCGCCTTTGTTGGGCAGGTTTTCAATGAGCCGGGCAGTTGCCAAGCGCGATGCGTAAGATTCGACATCAACCACCACGGGTTTGAGGCCAGCGGCCTCAGCCAAACCTTGTATGTCCTGCACTTTTTCGCGCCGAGACGCAGCGATCAACACATCAACGTCGCCTGACGACGCGTTGCTGGGCCCAATGACGCAAAAGTCAAGGCTCACTTCGTCCAATGGAAAGGGAATGTACTGGTTGGCTTCGGCTTCAACCTGCAATTCAAGCTCTATGTCGCTCAAGCCGCCAGGAATGATGATTTTTTTGGTGATGACGGCAGAGGGCGGCAGCGCCATCGCGACGTTTTTGGTCTTGGTGCCGCTCTTTTTGACCAGTCGGCGCACTGCTTCGGCGACTTCGTCAAATTTTTCGATGTTGCCGTCAGTGATCCAGCCCCGTTCCAGGGGTTCGATTGCGCAACGCTCCAGAATCAGGTTCCCGCTTTTGTCCCGGCCCAATTCAACCAATTTAACACTGGAGGAACTGACGTCCAAGCCCAACATGGGTGCAGGCTGATTGCTAAACAAGGATCCCAAAGAGATCAAAACTATCCCCTGAAACATGCCGATTGAGAACCGACGAAACTTAAGACTTCACTTGAATGCTATCAGTAAGCGCCTTGTCCCGCAAAGGTTTTTTCCATTTTGACCTGTAGGGAGCGTTGCCAAAAGCAGACGTTTTTTAGGAGCAGCGCTGAAGGTATGCTCGCAGAGAACCACAATGCTCTGAGCAAAAAACCAGCCACTTTGCCGCCACCTTGGGCAGAATTGATAATTGCCCTTTCAACATTTTTATAATGCTGACGCGACCTTACCCACATTTCTATGGCCTTCGACCCTGCTTCCTCTAACCCACCCAATTCGCCCGGCAACGCGCCCAAGGGTTCGGGTGCGCGCACGGGGTATGCCCACTGGGCAGCGCGAGCCGCGATTTGGATTTTTGGGGTAGCGGCGGCAGGCATCGCGTCAATTTTGATGGTGATTGCCATTGCGCTGGCCGTGGCCTACCCCAACTTACCTGATATTTCGGATCTTTCCAACTACCGCCCCATCCTGCCACTGCGGGTATTTACGTCAGACAACGTGCTGATTGGTGAGTTTGGCGAGGAGCGGCGCAAACTGACGCCCATCAAGGAAATTCCAAAAATCCTGATTGATGCGGTGCTGGCCATTGAGGACGCCGACTTTTACGAGCACAGCGGGGTGTCGTACAAAGGCTTTGTGCGCGCGGCGCTGGCCAATTTGGGCCGCGCCAAGAGTCAGGGCGCGTCAACCATCACCATGCAGGTGGCCCGCAACGTTTACCTTACGCAAGACAAAAACTACATGCGCAAGATTTACGAGATCTTATTGACTTTCAAACTGGAGCATTTGCTATCCAAAGACCAGATTCTTGAAATTTACATGAATCAGATCTTTCTGGGCAACCGGTCTTACGGCTTTGCCGCGGCATCTGAAGCTTATTTTGACAAGCCGCTCAAGAGCCTGACCATCGCCGAGGCCGCCATGCTGGCCGGGTTGCCGCAAGCGCCCTCCGCGTACAACCCCATCAGCAATGCCAAGCGGGCGCGCGCCCGCCAAGTACGGGTAATTGACCGCATGCTGGAAAACGCGTTCATCACCAGCGCCCAGGCCGAGGCAGCAAAACTTGAGACGCTGAAGCTCAAACTGAACTCGGATGCCGCCACCATCCATGCCGAGTACGTGGCAGAAACCGTGCGCCAGTTGATGTTTGCCCAGTATGGCAACGAAACCTACACGCGCGGACTGAACGTGTACACCACCCTGAAATCCAGCGACCAGGACGTGGCCTACAAGGCGCTGCGCCGGGGCATCATGGATTTTGAGCGCCGCCAGATTTACCGGGGGCCTGAGAAATTTGTGACTTTGCCGGCTGACGGCCCGGAGCTTGAGGACGCGGTAGACGAAGCCCTTGACGACCACCCTGACAACGGCGACGTGATGTCGGCCATTGTGTTGCAAGCCGACTCGCGCAAGATCAAAGCGCTGCGCCAGGGCGGCGAAGTGGTTGAAATCACCGGAAAAGGCTTGGAACCCGCCCAATCTGGTCTGGCAGAAAAAGCCGCACCCAATATCAAAGTGCGCCGGGGTGCTGTCATTCGGGTGGCAAGAACCACCAAAAACACCTGGGAAATTACCCAATTGCCTGAAGTCGAAGGGGCTTTTGTCGCCTTGGACCCGCGCACGGGCGCCATCAAGGCATTGGTGGGTGGCTTTGATTTTGACAAAAACAAGTTCAACCACGTCACCCAAGCTTGGCGCCAGCCGGGGTCGAGTTTCAAGCCGTTTGTGTACTCGGCGTCGCTTGAAAAGGGTTTTACACCGGCCACCATCATCAACGACGCGCCGGTCTTTGTCAGCGCCAGCGCAACCGGTGGGCAAGCTTGGGAACCCAAAAACTACGACGGCAAGTTCGATGGCCCCATGTCCATGCGCCGGGGCTTGGCAGCCTCGAAAAACATGATTTCGATTCGGATTTTGCAGTCCATTGGCCCTCAATTCGCACAAGACTGGATCACCCGTTTTGGTTTTGAAGAAGACAAACACCCGGCCTACCTGACCATGGCTTTGGGCGCAGGGGCTGTGACGCCTATCCAGATGGCAACTGCTTATGCTGTGTTTGCCAATGGCGGTTTTCGGGTCAATCCGTGGCTGATTGCCAAAGTGACCGAGCAAAAGGGCCGGGTTTTGCTTGAAACCAAACCCCCGCCTTTGCTGGAGTCGATGCGGGCGATTGATGCCCGCAATGCGTTTGTGATGGACAGCTTGCTGGGCGAGGTCACCATCAGTGGCACAGCCGCCAAGGCCCGGCAAATTCTCAAGCGCAACGACCTGCATGGCAAAACTGGCACCACCAACGACTCCATCGATGCCTGGTTTGCCGGCTATCAGCCGTCATTGACGGCCATCGCCTGGATGGGCTACGACACACCACGCAAAATGGGCAGCAACGAAACCGGCGGCGGCCTGACTTTGCCGATTTGGATCAGCTACATGGAGCATGCGCTCAAAGGCGTGCCGTCTATGCAAGCGGTCACGCCGGAAGGCTTGACGAATTCGGGCGGTGAATGGTTCTTCACCGAGTTTGGCCGTGGCTCAGGCGTTCAGAGCCTGGGCTTGGAGGCCGAACTGCCTCAAAACGGCAGCAACGCGCCCCAATCTGCGCCTGCACCTGACGAAAAACGGCAAATTCTGGATTTGTTCAAGAATTGAGCTTGCGCCAATCCAGGCCGCCTTAAGCCGAAAACACCAAAGGGCAGGCCGCTTGCTCGCTGGCATGGTGCGACAGATTCGCAAAAAACTCGCCTTGGCCCTTGGTGTCCATCCAACGGCCATCGTTGAATTTGTAGTGAAACCCGCCCGATTTGGCCGCCAGCCAGATTTCATGCAGCGGTTTTTGCAGGTTGATCACGATTTGGCTGCGGTTTGCAAACACCAGCGTCACCATGCCACCCGTGCGCTGGTTGTCAATGTCCACGTCGGTGTCATCGTTCAGGAGGTCACAGCCGGTTTCAATCGCGCCCAGCACCGCCTCAGCGCGGTCCATGAATTCAGAGTCTGTCATTACAATTTCACCATGTTGCTTCAAAAGTCGCCAAATCGCGTCACTCATCCCTCGAACGAGGCTTCGACGGAGGCTTCAAACGAGCACTCGATTTTAGTTCGCGGGAGCAGGCTTGGTGTCTGGGCAATGCGTCCCGCAATCGCTGCAGCAATGTTATTGGCGGGTTGTGGCCAACAAGGCCCTCTGATCCTGCCAACTGAAGCCGCTGCCGCCAACCGGGCGACTTTGACGCAAACGCTGCGCCCAGGGTCGCGCAACCCGCCTGATGGGCCTGCCGCAGCGGCAACCGCGATTCCTGCCGCCCCCACGTCCACCCCAGCCGCAGCGCCCTAGGCAAACGCAAAGTCCCCGACGTCCATTTGATTGCTGACACACCTTTCAGAGTGTTCAATTGCCGCCCAACATTCACCATCCCTATGTCCACCCACAGCGTCCTCATTTCCCTATGACCCCAAGTTTCCTTCCTGGCCAGCCGTATTTCAGCTACAAAAACAACGCGCTTCACGTTGAAGACTTGCCGCTGGAAGCCTTGGCCAAGCAGTTTTCGACCCCCTTGTTTGTTTATTCCAAGGCGTCCATGTTGGCCGCCCTGGCCGCCTACCAGCGCGGGTTTTCAGGGCGCAAGGTGCAAATTTGCTACGCCATGAAGGCCAACCCGGCGCTGGGCGTGATTCAAGTGTTTGCCCGGGCGGGCTGCGGTTTTGACATTGTCTCGGGCGGCGAACTGACCCGCGTTTTGGCGGCGGGCGCTGAAGTCACCAAAATCATCTTTTCGGGGGTGGGCAAAACCCGCGCAGAAATGCGCCACGCGCTTGAAGTCGGCATCGGCTGCTTCAATGTCGAAAGCGAGGCTGAGCTTGAAGTGCTGAATGAAGTGGCGCTGTCGATGGCAAAACGCGCGCCCATCAGCATTCGCGTCAATCCCAATGTGGACCCGAAAACTCACCCCTACATCTCCACCGGGCTTAAAGGCAACAAGTTCGGCGTGGCCCATGAGCGTGTGGTTCAGACCTACCAGCGGGCAGCCGCCCTGCCGGGCTTGAAGGTGGTGGGCATTGACTGCCACATTGGCTCGCAAATCACGTTGGAAAGCCCTTATCTGGACGCGGTAGACCGCATGCTGGACCTGGTGGCCGAGATTGAAGCGGCGGGCATTCCGATTGAGCACATCGACTTTGGCGGCGGGCTGGGCATTCAGTACCAAGCGACACCTGCTGACCCAAACCCTGCCCAAAATGGCGAATCTGGCGATGCTGCCACCCCCAACGAGCCGCCCCTGGCCGATGCCTTGTGGCCCAAGCTGCTGGCGCGGCTGGATGCGCGAGGCTACGGGCAGCGCGCCCTGATGATCGAACCTGGTCGCTCTTTGGTGGGCAACGCAGGGGTCTGCGTGACCGAAGCGCTGTACCTGAAACCCGGTGAGCAAAAGAACTTTTTAATCATTGACGCCGCCATGAACGACCTGCCGCGCCCTGCCATGTACCAAGCCTTCCATGAGATCGTGCCGCTGTCGCCCCGCGCGGGCAAGCCCAGCACCTGGGAAGTGGTGGGCCCGGTGTGCGAAAGCGGTGATTGGATTGGCCATGACCGCGAGCTTGCGGTGCAACAAGGTGACCTGCTGGCAGTGATGTCGGCAGGCGCGTACTGCATGTCGATGGCCAGCAACTACAACTCTCGCGGGCGGGCGGCTGAGGTGCTGGTGGACGGCGATCGCGCCCACGTCATTCGAGAGCGCGAGACGATTGCCGACCAGATGCGGATGGAGCGGTTGATTTAGCTACTCTGACTGCTAGATTCGTTTTAGTCGATCGAATTGCTATAATATAAATAGCAAACTATGTATATAATTCGAGAGCTAGAGCCTCTTTTTATTCATATTTTGCGATTTTGAGCCGTTTTTGGCCTCTAAATACCCAATTTGGGTATTTAGAGGCCAAAAATCGCAAATTCGAAGCCAAATCACCCTCTGGCTCCCGAATAATTTAGATAGTTCGCTATCTATTTTGATTTTATTTTGCGCAACATGCGCCAGCCCAGCAACACGCCCAGAATGACGGCGTACACCGCGACCTCGGCAAAGTCGTTTTTGCCACTGCGCATCCAGAAAAAATGCAGCAACCCCAAGCCTGCGATGACGTAAACCAGCTTGTGCAACAGCTGCCAGCGTTTGGCACCCAGGGTTTTGATGGCCCGGTTGAACGACGTGGCCGCCAAGGGCGTCAGCAGCAAAAAGGCTGAAAAACCCACCAAAATGAAGGGCCGCTTGATGATGTCTTTGACGATATCGCCCACGACAAATTCCATGTCAAACCAGCTATAGCTCAGCAAATGCATGACGACGTAAAAATACACAAACAAGCCCAGCATGCGCCGAAACCGCGCTAACGCTGGCAAATTGGCCGCGGTGCGCAAGGGCGTGACGGCCAGCACCAGGCAAAGAAAACGCAGCGTCCAGTCGCCGGTAGAGCGCACCAAGGCCTCGGACGGGTTGGCCCCCAACTGGTCGGCTATGGCCGCGTACAGCAGCCAAGCGAAGGGCAGCAAACAAAGCGCAAACACGATGGGCTTGGCAACCGGATGCAGCAGCGCCTTGGACAGCCTTGAACGCAATGAGGGCGCAACCGACCCAGCCGCTCCTGTTCCCGTCAAACTAGCAGGGGCAAGCGCGGGCGCTGGCGTGGCGGGCGGCGCAATGGCAGTGGCGACGGCAGAAGCAGCGCGCATGAATTTAGCCCTTGACTTTCACAAGCCAGCCTTTGAAGAAAAAGAGCACATCCAGGGGTTCAAAAGTTTTTCTTCAAATCCAGGCCCGCATACAGCTGCCCGACCTGCGCTTCGTAGCCGTTGAACAGCAGGGTTTTGCGCTTTTTGGCAAACAAACCGCCCTCTTCGCCAATGCGCCGCTCGGTGGCCTGGCTCCAGCGCGGGTGATCGACGGACGGGTTCACGTTGGAATAAAAGCCATATTCGCTGGCGGCGGCCTTGTTCCAGGCGGTTTTGGGTTCTTTGTCGGTGAAACGGATTTTGACGATGCTTTTGCCGCTTTTGAATCCGTATTTCCAAGGCACCACCAAGCGCACGGGCGCACCGCTCTGGTTGGGCAGCACCTCGCCGTACATGCCAAAGGTCAAGAGCGTCAGCGGGTTCATGGCTTCGTCCAGGCGCAGGCCTTCGACATAGGGCCAATCCAGCACGCGGGAACCGACGCCCGGCATGGTTTTGGGGTCGGCCAGAGTGTGAAATTCAACGTATTTGGCGCTGCCCGAAGGCTCCACCTTTTTGATGAGCTCAGCCAGTGAATAGCCCACCCACGGAATCACCATGGACCACCCTTCTACACAGCGCAGGCGGTAAATGCGCTCTTCCTGGGCGCTGAGCTTCAGCAGGTCTTCAATCGTGTACTTGGCGGGTTTGCTGACCAGGCCTTCCACCTCCACCGTCCAGGGCCGGGTTTTCAGGCTGCCCGCCGTGCGCGATGGGTCTGATTTGTCAGTGCCAAATTCGTAATAGTTGTTGTAGGTCGAAGCATCTTTGTAGTCGGTGATTTTTTCCATCGTGACCGCGCCTGCCACGGCCGACTTACCCGCCATCAGCTCGGCCAATTTGCCAGGCCGCGTCACGGTATTGGAGGCAGCCAACGATTGCGCCAGCGCCTCGCGCGAGGCCCACGCGGCCATGCCCGCGCCGGCAACGCCCGTGGCCATCAATTTCAGCGCTTGGCGGCGGCCTTGGTAAGCCTGCAGGGACGTGATTTCACTGGGGATCGGGTGATTGAAGCCGCTGTGGCTGGTTTTGATTAGCATGGCATGTCCTCTTCAAAAGATAAGGGTTAGTACTGCGCTGACAGCAATTCTTACAGACATTGGGGGACGACACAGGGGCGGCGTCTTAGTCCTCATCGGAACCTTACTGGGCTGCTGCTGTGGTCGCCTTGGTTGGCTCCGCCCTTGCTTAAAACCGTTTTCCCCAATAAAAAAGCGAGCCATCTTGACGATGGCCCGCTTGTTTGGGGTACTTTTTGCGGCAATCGTTCCTGATTTGTGTAGGAACCTGGTTTTTGATTCAGGCGCTAAAACCTCCCAAAACTGCGCACAGCAGCACATTACGCCGCCGCACCCTTAGTTTTAACGCAAACCGGCAATGTAATCCGCCACGGCCTTGATTTCGCGGTCGTTCATTTTGGCGGCCACTTGGGTCATTTGCAGGCTGTTTTTGCGCACGCCATCGCGAAAGCCAATCAACTGTCCCGCCGTGTAGTCGGCGTGCTGACCGCTCAGGCGCGGGTATTGCGCGGGCATGCCAGCGCCGTTGGGGCTGTGGCATGAAGCACATGCGGGCACCTGGCGGTCGGCAATGCCGCCCCGGTAAATGCGCTCGCCCAGGACGACCTGCTCTTTGTCTTTGGCAAAACCGTCTTTGGCCTTTTTGGCGGCGGCCCAGTAGGCCATGTTGCGCATGTCGTCATCGCTCAGCATGGTGGCAAAGCCTTTCATGATGGCATTGTTGCGTTTGCCCGATTTGAATTCTTGCAACTGCTTGATCAAATACTCAGGGTGCTGCTGGGCCAGTTTGGGGTTGGCCGGAATGGCCGAATTGCCATCGACACCGTGGCAGGCCACGCAGACCGCGCCATAGGTGGCTTCGGCTTTGGCCAGGTCGGGTTTGGTGGGAACTACAGGCGCTGCGGGAGCAGCGGGCGCGGCGGCGGCTACTTTGGCAGTGGCGGGCTTGGCATCTTGAGCAACCGCCGCAAATGGCAGTGCGGACACGGAAATCGCCAACAGCAGGCTGGACAATACATTGGAAAAAAGTGGCGCGGTCGGCTTCATAGAAATTTTTGAGTCTGAATCGGGTCGTGGGTGCAGCATGGCAAGGCGAAAACCCCTTGATTCTACAATGGCGCACCGGTTTTTCCCCCTCAGTGGCATTTCGCCACGGGGACTCCGGACGCATTGTTGACCATCATGACCCACCCCAAGGCCCCCGCCGCCGCCCCTGGCCAACCTGCCAGGGCGCAAACTCACGCTGTGGCCAAAGACCAAGCCAAAATACAGGCCGTCGTGGCCACGGGCTGGCTGCACACCGCTAAATTTCTGACCACCGCGCCGCAATTGCACTTTTTGCCAACGCTCGAAGTGCCTGAAATCGCCTTCGTCGGGCGGTCCAACGCGGGAAAATCGACCTGCATCAACACCTTAACCCAGCAAAAACAGTTGGCGTTTGCGTCCAAAAAACCCGGCCGTACCCAGCACATCAACCTGTTCACCCTGGGCAAACAGGGCGTGACCGACGCGGTACTGGCCGATCTGCCAGGCTACGGCTACGCGGCGGTGCCCAAGGCTGACAAGGCGCGCTGGCAGCAGGTGATGGCGAACTATTTGGTGACCCGCGAGAACCTCAAAGGCATTGTGCTGATGTGCGACCCGCGCCATGGTTTGACCGAGCTGGACGAAATTTTGCTGGATGTGATTCGCCCGCGGGTGGTGGAAGGTTTGAAGTTTTTGGTGGTTTTAACCAAAGCCGACAAATTGAACAAAACCGAGCAGCAAAAAGCCGTGTCCATCATGAAACTGCAGGCCGGTGGCGGCCAGGTGCGGCTGTTTTCAGCCACCAAGCGCATCGGCATTGACGAGGTGTCGCAATTGCTGTGGGATTGGGTTCACGACGGGGTGGAAAGCCCGGC
The DNA here is from genome assembly GCA_031431035.1 of Rhodoferax sp. Taxonomy (GTDB): domain Bacteria; phylum Pseudomonadota; class Gammaproteobacteria; order Burkholderiales; family Burkholderiaceae_C; genus JANYCG01. Next base: position 11,539 of record JANPCR010000083.1, on the reverse strand, counting down.
CAAGACTGATTGACCAGTCCATCAGCGGCTGGCCGATTGCTTGGGTAGTGTGCTGATGGCCTGATGGTCTGCCGGGCTGACGAAATGACGAGTTGACCGCCCTCGAGTCTTGTGGACCTCAGCCCAACTGGCGGTAAAAATAAGTGGTATCGCACAAGCCGCCCTGGGGCAACAGCGCGTAGCCCGGAATCACGCCGCACTGCAACCAACCTGTTCGGGCGTACAGCCGCGCGGCGTCGGGGCTGGCGGTGTCTAGCACCAGCAGCGTTTTGCCAAGCTCTACTGCCGCCTTTTCTGCCGCCGTCATGAGCGCTGCACCCAGCCCCTGGCGACGGGCGCGGCGGTGTACCAACATTTTGGCAATGTCGGCTCGGTGGGGCTGGTTGTCAGGCTGACTCACAATCAATTGCACGGTGCCTACGATGCCGCTGGCGTCTTCGGCCACCAACAGCAGCCGTTCGCCAAGTGCCACGCTGGCCACCACATCGCGCCAAAACGTCAACGCCTTGTCGCGCCCCAAGGGCTGCATGAAGCTGACCGAAGCGCCGCCGTTGACCGCGTCGATCAGCAGGTCGGCCAGCGCTTGAAGTTGGGGGTCACTTGCCTTGTCTAGCCTTCGCACTGTGTTGGCGGGCACTTCGGATGGTAGGGGCATGGCGATTCCTTGCAGTGACGGTACGGGCGGTTGTCCGCAGGATTATCCAGATTCTCCGTCTGGCGGTCAGTGCAACACTCGCGGCATCTGCCATCGTCTCGCATTGATCGTCTCAATTTGCTATAATATACATAGCAAACTATGCATATTATTCGAGAGCTAGAGGCTTATTTTATTGAAAATTTGGTAAAATTCAGTTTTTAAGGCTTTAATATACCCATATTGGGTATTTAATTGCCTTTTTGCCTTCAAACTGCCCCACCATGATTCAAACTTACTTGCAGCCTTTGCCCCACGGCATCACCCTGAGTTGCCGCGCAACGGGTAAGCCCGGTCGCCCGGTTTTGATGTTTTTGCACGGCTTTCCGGAAGGGGCTTTTGTGTGGGACGCGTTGCTGGAGCATTTCGCCCAGCCCGAAAACGGCGGCTACCGCTGCGTTGCACCCCACCTGCGGGGGTTTGAAAAATCCAGCGCGCCGTTGGAGGTGAAGGCCTACCGCCCCAAATACCTGGTGCAGGACATCGCGGCCCTGATCGCCATTGAAACGCAACATGGCGGCCAAAATGACGGACAACTGGCCTGTCTGGTCGCCCACGACTGGGGCGGTGCCGTCGCCTGGAACCTCATCAACCAAATGCCGCAGCTGGCCCGTCAGCTGGTCATCGTCAATTCACCGCACCCAGGCACTTTTTTGCGCGAATTGCAACACAGTACCCATCAGCAGGCGGCCAGCGCGTACATGAACTTTTTGATTCAACCGGATGCGGAAAGTCTGCTGGCCCACAACGATTTTGCAAAGCTCTGGCAGTTTTTGATCGACACAGACACCGGCAAAGAGCCGCTTGCTGACGCTCCAATTGCAAGCTCAACGGCAGCCACCCCCGCCTCCAAAGCAAGCCCGTTTTGGCTGACGGAGGCGGCCAAAGACCAGTACCGCGCGGTATGGCGCGATGGGCTGACGGGCGGTTGCAACTTGTACCGTGCCTCCCCTTTGCGCCCCGCCACGCCCAGCGACCCGGGCGCGAATGGGGTGACGATCCCGCACGAGGCGCTAACTATTTCTTTGCCGACGCTGGTGATTTGGGGATTGAACGACACCGCCCTGCCCGCTGAATTGACCCACGGCCTGCAAGACTACATTGCCAATTTAACCCTGCTGCCCGTGCCCGATGCCAGCCATTGGATCGTTCACGAAAACCCGAAACTGGTGATTGATGCGATTCAAGATTTTTTGGAGTGAAACCGCTTTCACAACGTCAAATCCCCCTTCACAGCTCAATAAACCGCAGGCGCCCCCTCGGGCTGGTCTTTAAAGCGCTTGTGAACCCAGTAATACTGCTCGGGCATGGTGTTAATCAAGCCCTCAAGCCGCTGGTTCATCAGCGCCGTATCCATCACCACGTCCGCGCTGGGCACATCGCCCCAAGCGGGCATCACGCATACGTCGTAGCCCGTGGGCGTCAGGCGCGTCAGCACTGGCACGACTCGCGCCCGGCCCAGTTTGGCAAATCGGGCAAGCGACGTGACGGTGGCCGCTGGCACCCCGAAAAACGGCACAAACACCGACTCTTGCAGCCCGTAATTCATATCAGGCAACAAATACAGGGCGTCGCCCGCTCGCAGGCCCGACACCACGGCTTTGGGGCCGGCAAATCGGTCAAACAACTGGGGCTTGCCAAACCGCAAGCGGCCCTGTTGCATCCATTCATCCACCTGGCGGTTGGTCTGGTGGCTGTAAATCGTTGAAAAGCGGCGCGTCAATTGCTGGTTCAGCGCCGTCCAGCCCGCATCCAGCCCCACAAAATGCGGTGCAAACAGCACCACGGGCACCCCGGCAGTTAATTCGCCCAACTCGCCAGACAGCGTGAGCCTGCGCCGGAGCGCCTCGTCAGAGCCATGCCACAACCAGCCGCGGTCCAGCCAAGCCTGTGCGAACACCACAAAATGCTGGCGCGCCACCTGGCGGCGTTGCGCATCGCCCCAAACCGGAAAACACAGCCGCAAGTTAGTCAAAACTACCTCGCGGCGTGGCACGGCCACCGCGTACAAAACTCGCCCTAGCAGCCATCCCAAGGCCCGTACCCAGGCCAGCGGCAAAAGCCCCAGCAATCGCATGAACCAGATGCCTGCATGGCTAAAAAAAGCGATCACCATGGGTGCTTCAAGTCCAATAAAACCGGATCACTGGACGGAGGACGGAAAGGAATCGGCCTGGAGGGGTGCATGGCGAGCGGGCAGCGGCGTCAGTCTTCAAGCTTGGGCTGCTTGTACCGCGCGTAGCCCCACAAATACTGCTGGGGGCAGGTCCGAATCACGTTTTCCATGGCGATATTGACCTGCTGCACGGCACCCTCCAGGTCGCGCGCCAAGATGCGCCGGTCAAATGTCGCATCGCGGGCTTTGGCCCTGCGGTCGCTCGCGTCACTGATGGAGCCATAGGTACTGCTTCCCCCTTGGTCACTTTGCCCCCCTCGATCGCTCGCAGCTTGGCCCGTTGAGTAAGACTGAAGCAGTGACACGTGAATCACGTAACCACGCCCCCATGACAAGCGCTCGCCCCAGGCAATCAAGATGGTGGACTGGGTTTGCAAGGCCAACCGCACCGCCAGAGTCATGGTGTAGGCACTGCGGCCAAAAAATGGTGACCAAATGCCTTGGCCAGCGGGCGGCACCTGATCCGGCAAAACGCCCACGGCATTGCCCTTTTTGAGCGCCTTGATCAACTGTTTGACCCCGCTCAATTGGGTGGGCGCGGTGTCCAGACCCGGGCGTTTGCGGGCTTGGGTGACCAAATCGGTCAGCCAAGCCTTTCGCGGCGGGCGAAACAGCACGGTCATGGGCCTGCCATGGTGGCCCTTCTCGGTAGCACTCTCGGCTGGGGTCACAGCTTGATTTATGGCAGGTTCGGCCACCACACCCACACCAAAGCGCTGCGCATAGGCTTGGGCCGTGATTTCAAAGCAACCCAAGTGCGGCGTCAAAAACACAATGCCGCGCTCCGTGGCCAAGGCCGCGTCAATCAAGTGCTCCCCCGTCCACTGAACTTTGACATCTCGGCCAAACCACAAACGCGGTAATTCGGAAATTTGCTGCCCGGCCGCGCCTACCGCTCGCCGGGCGGCGCGCCGCGAAACCCCTGCTTGGCGCACGTTGTCTTTGAAAGATTGGCGGTAACTGCCCGACAAGCCATAGGCAAGCCAGCCAAAAACCCAGCCGGCAAGGTGTGCCACCCAAAGCGGAAACAGCGAAAAAAACTTAAAAAGGCTGGCCATCAGTCGGATAAAATGCCACGGGCCGCTGAGTTATGGGACTACTTGCAGGGCGGCCCGCGCAATGAAGACAAATCGAATGTCGAGAATGTCAGCATTGTGCCTTGTCACAAAATTTTAATTTTTTGACAACTCTGCTAAAGCGTTCGCCGACAGCTCCAAAAGCCAAAGCAACGCAGACCTTTTCTGTGCCTTTTTTATTTTTTGGAGCAATGCAACATGGCGAACGACTTTCTATTCACCTCAGAATCAGTTTCTGAAGGCCACCCCGACAAAGTGTCTGACCAGATTTCAGACGCCATCTTGGACGCAATTTTCAAGCAGGACCCCAAGTCTCGCGTTGCGGCTGAAACGCTCTGCAACACGGGTTTGGTCGTGCTGGCAGGTGAAATCACCACCAACGCGCATGTCGATTACATCCAGGTCGCCCGCGACACTATCAAGCGCATTGGCTACGACAACACCGATTACGGCATTGACTACCGCGGTTGCGCCGTGCTGGTGGCGTATGACAAGCAGAGCAACGACATCGCCCAGGGCGTGGACCATGCTTCTGACGATCACCTGAACACCGGCGCGGGCGACCAGGGCCTGATGTTCGGCTATGCCTGTAACGAAACGCCGGAGCTGATGCCCGCGCCCATTTACTACGCGCACCGCCTGGTCGAGCGCCAAGCCCAGTTGCGCAAGGATGGCCGCATGCCATTTTTGCGGCCTGATGCCAAAAGCCAGGTGACCATGCGCTATGTAGATGGAAAGCCGCACAGCATTGACACCGTCGTATTGAGCAGCCAGCACGACCCTAGCCAAAGCGAAACACCGACCAAAATGAAGGCCTCGTTCATTGAAGCCGTGATCGAAGAAATAATCAAACCCGTGCTGCCCAAAGAGTGGCTGGTGAACACCCGTTACTTGATCAACCCGACCGGACGTTTCGTCATTGGCGGCCCACAGGGCGATTGCGGCCTGACCGGGCGCAAAATTATTGTGGACACCTACGGCGGCGCTTGCCCGCACGGCGGCGGCGCATTCAGCGGCAAAGACCCCAGCAAAGTGGACCGTTCAGCCGCCTACGCCGCCCGTTACGTCGCCAAAAATATCGTCGCTGCTGGTTTGGCCCGCCAATGCCAAATTCAGGTGGCCTACGCAATTGGCGTGGCGCAACCCATGAATGTGACCGTTTACACCGAAGGCACTGGCATCATCAGCGACGAGAAAATCGCCGCTTTGGTCAATGAGCATTTCGACCTGCGCCCCAAAGGCATCATTCAAATGCTCGACCTGCTGCGCCCCATCTACGAAAAAACCGCCGCTTACGGCCACTTTGGCCGCGAAGAGCCGGAATTCACCTGGGAGCGGACGGATAAGGTTGCTGCACTGAGGGCGGCTGCGGGGATTTAAGCAGACTCTGAAGATTGCGACAAAACAATAGGCGCAGCCACTTTTTTGGCTGCGCTTTTTTTTGCAGCTTCTTCACGCTGGGAAAAGTCCATCAATACAACGGCAATACGGGTTCGATCTGCCGAAGGGATTAAGTTGCTAAGCATCTCCTTCATTTCGAGCGCACTTTTCGGTTTTACGCCATCGAGGTTCTTAGGATTGCTGCCAAACCATAAAACCAAGTAGACCCCATAGCCTTCCGTCTCGGGTTCGTTGAGGTATTGCCTATCAAGCTGATCCCGCCACGCTGTCCACACGTTGGCATGAGCGTCCTTCTTGATTTCGATAGGAACCATTCGACGCTTACCTCCGACGGATATTGCCGCTCGCAAGTCCATTCGCTTGTCAGCCGCCGCATAGCTCTCTTTATCAAGTTGTACGTCAAGAGGTTGGAGTTTGCTCTGCAACAGCGGTTTCAATCGATCCCGGCAAACATTTTCAATTTGCGGTTTGCGGCTCCCTCCAGTAACCCTATCAGTCCAAAACTGGTCTAGGGCATTGCTGTTGCTTCCTAGAATCTCCTTCTCCAACCCGAGCAATTGATCCACCACCAGCGCCTGCAAGTCAGCCGCGCTTGCAGGCGCCTTGTTGGCAAGCGTTGATGCGACTTTCTGTGGACTTGCATGCATGAAACTCGCAGCGCGAATTAATCGCGTGTTGTCATGAATGGCTCCATCGAGACACGTGAACCATGCATTCAAGTTTGACAGGCTCCGCAGACGGGCTAGCTCACTGCTAGCTGACGGGTCGGCTGAACTTGATAAGGTCGCAATCATGCCGTGCAATAGATCGCGACCGCGATCTCTCGAGCCCACCCAATTGAATCCGCTTGGCCTCGCCGGCGAGACATGTGGCCCAATTAGTTCAATCAACAACGACATCGTTGTGAGATTCAAGCCTAGGTGGTTCATATCTGTGTCCGACTGGTCGACTAACGCATGGATCAAGTGCTGAACACGCGATTGCCTATTGCCCAAAAATTTCACCAAGGCCTTGGCGCTTGCTTGATTGTTTTGAAAGGCTCCAAGTGCCAGCCAAGCAATTTTTTGCCCAGCGTCCATGCTGGCGTTTTCAAGACGACGATTCATGATGGCGGTTAAGTGCTCTGACTCCAAGTGCTTAAGCGCGGCGGGCAGCAACTCACCAATGAGCCGATTCAATTGCGCTTCATTCGCCTTGACAGGAAATTTTTCGAGAATAGCGGGGACTACGATTCGAGCAAGGTTACCCAAATCGCCATTTCGGGCCAACGCCCAAAGGCCCGTTACCGAGTTAGCGGGGCGCTTGCGGATGATTTGCAGGGCATAGGGAACCATCACATCCGCTACCCATTGCGGAGCAAGTTGGATTGCCGCACTAAACCACGCCGGTTCGTTGTCGGTACCGTCGGTCAGCCAAAAGGCTACGAGTCGTTTGAGGAGCGCCTCTGGCCACGTTGCGACCGCAGCCGTGCTTTCTGCGTATGCGAGATCAGCAGCAATGAGGCAAGCAGGTCGCACAGAATGCTCCTTGCTCGCCAAACCCGATGCCAATATGTCTTCTACCGTCGGTAAGTCTTTCCTCTGCAAGGAAGCCGATATGTGAATAACGGCGGCTTGAACCTCAGTCATGCCTCCGCCTGTTAAATCCTGGAGCCGTGCTTCCGGCGTTTCACCGTAAATGTCCGAATAGCGGCCCTTGTATGCCAGGGCTAGGTGATGGAGCGCACCCGTATTGATCGGCCCGTCTTTATGTTTGGCAAACACCTCGGCAAATTGTTTTGCTCTAAGTTGCTGTCCAGCCAGTCGCTTGGTTTGGTAATCCCTATTGCGCCTATGTTGGTTTTGCTCCCATGGAGGCGATGGTGACAGAGGCAGCGACCAAACCTCGGTCAACCATTCCGTTGCCTGCGGCCAAGTTCTTTCATGGTCCTTGACCCAGTCTTCAACATCTTCCATTCGTATGTCAAAGTCAACCGATGCCTCAAAAGCGACAGCTGCTGCCTGCTGGAGGTAAAAACTCGCTAGCTTGGATGACTCAACTTCCGCCGCAAGACCCAAAAGCCAGTTGTACCAGTCGCGCGGATATTTCGCGCCGTAAAATAAATCAGCAGCGCTCCAGAAAAGCACCCTTTCCGGGGGGGCCATTGCGACCTCCCGCAGGCACAGCTCTGCGTAAACACGTTTCAGAGTGCCCGGATTAGCCGTAAGCCAATCGGCAATGCTAGCGGCGTTACTGTCTTTGAGGACTAGATCGTCATAGTTGCCACGCCCAATTCGAAGCCAGTCGATGATTCGACCTATTGATTCACTAGGATTTGATTCTCTCAAAGCGGCAAAAATAACTTTGCCCAACAGCCTGGATAGTCCGAATTGGAGGTAAAGCTGCGCCCTATCCAAAGGTATCAAAGCGAGCGAATCGGCAAGCTCTCCAAATTTCCCTACGGGCGTCTGTTTTTCAAGGTGATAAGACCAAAAACGGAGGTACCCTCCAGCGAGATTCTTCTTTTTGAATTCGGAGAGGTAATTAAATATTTGTTCTGGAGCTATATAGATCGGATAGAGCGCAGTTAGCAACGCACCTCGAAATTCATCATTGGGATCATCCAACGTTCCATTCTTGATTTCATTTAGCCATCGAATCGCCGGAGCAAATTCTGGTTTGGACTGAGTTAACCAGGCCTCCAACGCCTCACTTCGGCTATGCAGGTCGAATCTATTGTCCTCAACGATGGCGGCCAAGTCCGTTAGTACATCTGGCAACTTATCTCCGAAGTTAATCGCGTCAAAAACGCACCTCAACAAGGCCTGATGAGCGACTTCGCGGCTGGGACGACCCAAAATTTCCTTCATGGTCGCGACCATATCCAACGTGCCCAAAGCGCCAAAAGGATGTGCATTCCAAGCGCCGTTGCGAAACCAGACGAAGCGCTCTGCTTCCTTGGCCAGTGCCTTGAAAATCTGCAGTTTTTCATTTTGAGAAAATGCCCGCACATCGCCATACATCACCACACCCAATGGGTCGCGATCGATCAACTGGGTGCGTTCACGCGGGCAAGTGACGGCCATCCACGCATGCAGGCCGCGCAGCGGCTCCACAATGCCGCCGTCTTGCCCACTCATCATGGCCAAGACTCGACCAATGGGTAGTCCGCTTTGAACCAATTGGCCAATTGCCCGGGCACCCAAATATTCTGCGACGGTGCGGTGATACGGCTTGCTTTGCCCGTTGACCGTGGTGAAAAGCAAGCTGGCGCGGGCGGCCGTCTCATTCTTAATGTCGAATTCAGATGGCAAAGTATTCAATGCAATAACGATATCTGCCCCATCGCGTGCACTACCCGTTGACATCAATCCATCTGCATTTGACAACAGCAGCACGGCAAACATCTTGCCAGCGTCCGTCAATATTTGGTCAATTGGTGGTTGCGCACGATGCCGCGACGCGACATGGTATTGGTTGAATTCACCAGCCAACTGCTCACAGGCGAGCTCAAAAATGCCGAATTTCGAATCCGGCAGCTGCCCATTTTTAGCTCTCAGAACGGATTTAACAAAAAGCTCTAAGGCCATCGGGTTGCGCAGCCAATCCTGCAAGCCTCGTTCAGTGGCATGCTTCCAAAATTCAGCCGGGTCAGGCAGCTCATTCGGCCAATTCAACAGCAAGGCCTCAATGTCAGCGTCGGTTAACGGTTCAAGATGCAACTGCGCAATCTCGCCGTTTGGTGAAACCGCTTTCAAAATACTTGTGTCAGCGCCGCCTAGCCAGTCGATTTCGCGGCACGAAATGCGGAATTTGGGTTTTTTCAGTGTTGCCAATTGCTTCTGAATAGCGTCTATCGCGCTGGCATCAGTTGTCCTGGCCCGCTGCTCATCCAACCCATCGATGAAAACAGGCGTGCCCCTGTTTTGCAGGGCAGTTCTTATATTTCCGAATTCAGACGCGGAAACGGCCTGCGCACCGCACGCAAGTGCCTCATCGGTCATAGCTTTCGTTTTGCCTGCGCCAGGGTCAGCCAGAAGCACATAGGCAGGCGTATTGCGCCAATGCGACAGCGGTTGCCGCTCAGACCGACCGCCGTCCTTCAAGCGCTCGGTTACAAAACGCGGAACGAAGATTTTTTCAGCTTGGGCCATCTCGCCATTCACTCCACCCAATGCGCGGCAGGGTACCGCAGAAACTCGCCCAGGGGTAGTTCTTCCCCACCCACAACCCAGCGGCGACAGTTAGGATGGCGTTCGACAAATTCCGCCAACCCTTTTGGCTGCCGTCGAACTGCACCTGACTTAACTTCAAGAGCAGCCAATTGCTTGCCCCGTTCCACTACAAAATCCACCTCTAAGCCGCCCTCTCGCCAATATTGAATGTCTACGCCCAACTCAGCCGTATTGACCAAGTGCGCACCAACCGCGCTCTCCACTAAACGACCCCAATAGGTTCGGTCTGCCAGCGCTTCCTGTAGCGTGTGGCTCCCCATAGCGGACATCAATGCGTTGTTAAGAACCTGGAATTTCGGTGGTGAGCCCCGTTTTCGAAGTTCGTTAGCGGCAAACTTTTGCAACCCAGTCAGCAGCCCGGCCTGGCGCAATAGCTCAAGGTAGCCAGTTAACGTCGTGGTGTTCCCGGCATCATTCAATTGCCCCTTTATTTTGGTCAAAGAGACGATTTGCCCTGAGTAGGCGCAGCCCAACTCGAACAGTTGCTTAAGGAGCGCAGGCTTATCTACCCGGGTCATCATCAAAATATCTTTTTCGATGTTGGGCTCAATCAGGCTGCGCACCACGTAGTCACGCCACCGCCTTTCATCACGGATGTACGCAGCACTTCCCGGGTACGCTCCAAAATACACGTATTCGTCCAGTGAAAAATCGAATGCATCGTTCATTTCTTCAAACGACCAGTGCGTCATGGGGATGATCTCAAAACGTCCTGCAAGGCTTTCACTCAAGCCTTTTTGCATCAATAGCGGGGCCGAACCTAACAAAACCAAGTGCATAGGAATTTCGCCCGCGATTTGCCTGTCCCACAATCCTTTGATCAAGTCAGACCATCTGGGAATTTTTTGGATTTCATCCAATACCAGCACAAATGCGGGAGCGTCCGGATTTGTCCGGTTTTTGTCGTGCCACCTAGCAGCAAGTATTTCCGCTGCTTCCCAATTGAATTTCAGCCAGTTTTCGGTCAAAGGTGGGGCATTTGATGCAAAAACTGAGGTTTCATGAGTGACAAATCCTTCGAGAAAGGAAGGCCTCGGTGATGCGTCAGCAGCAAAATAGGCCAAGGACTCGGCAGACCTTTCGGCGCGGACTTGCTGGATCAAGGTTGTCTTGCCCACTTGACGGGGCCCTGCCAATATCTGAATCCTTTTGGGCAATTCTGCCAAACGAGACAGAAGAGTTGACTTGAGTGGCCTGGAGTAGCTCATTACATTATTGAGTTAATTTACTCAATATTGTAATGATTTTGATTTACCCCTGCTTTTATTGCTCAGTGCGCATGGTTTGAACGCGGCCAAAAAACCCCAACGCTTAAACTCTGCGCATGAAAATATCGACACAACGCTGGATAGACCGCTGGGCAGGCCAGCTTCTGTGCGGTGTGGTGTCGATTTGGGCGCGGTTCGCCGAAAGGTCAAAGCGTGCCCCCAAGCTGGCGGCAGCACCCAAACACATATTGGTGATCTTGCTATCAGAAATGGGCAGCATTGTGCTGGCGGGGCCGATGTTTGCAGCCATTCGGCAGCGCTACCCCGGGGTGACGCTGCACGTTTTGCAGCTTAAGCGCAATCAGGAAGTGGCCAAGCTTTTGCAATTGGCGCGTCCTGAACACTTGTATGCGCTGGACGACCGCTCGGGATTGGGCTTGCTGCAAGACATATGGCGCGTCGTCCGCGCCATGCGCCGCGTGAAGCTGGACGCGGTGATTGACTGCGAGCTGTTTTCGCGCATCAGCAGTTTGATGGCCTACCTGGTGGGTGCGCCGATTCGGGTGGGCTTCACGCCGCACACCCAAGAGGGCTTGTACCGGGGTGGCTACATCAACCGAGCAATTCCTTACAACCCCTACCAGCACATCAGCAAGCAGTTTTTGTCATTGGTTGACGCACTGAACGCCAGCGCCATGCCGCGCAACAAAACTGCTGACATTCGGGGGATTCCTGCTCAGACTGAGCTGTCGGTTGAATTTTCAAATGCC
>JANPCR010000082.1:0-16255 GCA_031431035.1 Rhodoferax sp. | reverse complement strand
ATGGGGCCGACGATCATCAGCTCGTTCAGGTGTTCGGCGTTGGGGAACTCGGTGATCGTGGGCGCGACGACGTAACGTCCGCGAAAGACCTCATTGACGTACATTTTGGCAACGCGCCGTGCTGTGTTGCCAGTGTTGTGGTCGCGCACGGTGTCTATTACCAGGCTGTCCAGAACGCCTTGCATTTTGGTTTCAACTTCATCCAGCAAGGCTTCCAATTCGCCGGGTTTGACGAATTCGGCAATGTTGTCGTTGGCATTGAAACGTTTGCGTGCAGCCAGCAGCCGTTCGCGTATCTTGACCGACACGGGGGTTCCAGAGTCAGATTCAACTGGGGTCATGGGGATGTCAACTTTCATCAGCATGTAGGGATGTTACCAGTCTTTGATTTTTAGGGTTATTCACTTTAAAGTGTTATTTAGTAAAGCTTTGTAGCTACTCTATTAATAGCGACTTCCATTTAAAAACAGAATCAGCCGCATCAAGCCAAAGGCCACCCAGTCCAGAACCCTCTGGCGCATGGGGCGGTTGGCGTAGGCAGTGGCATCCAGCAACTGGCCACCGTCTCGCATGGCGGTGTCCAGCCGCTGGCGCAGGTCTTGTGCCAAGGGAATGTCCAACAACACGACATTCGCCTCGCGGGCCAGCAGCATGCTCAAGGGGTCCAGGTTGCTGGAGCCCACCGTGACCCAGCGGCTGTCGATGACCGCCACTTTGGCGTGCAAAAAGCTGGCTGCGTACTCGTGAATCTCAACCCCTGCCGCCAAGAGTGCGCCAAAAACCGGGCGCGCGGCGTGGTACTGCATGAAGTATTCATAGCGCCCTTGCAACAGCAGGCGAACCCGAACGCCCCGCTTGGCCGCGTGAATCAGGGCGCGACGCAACCGAACACCGGGCACAAAGTAGGCGTTGGCAATGATGATTTCAGATTTGGCCTCGCCAATGGCTTTGCGATAAGCCTGCTCGATGTGGGTGCGCTTGCGAAAGTTGTCACGCAGCACCAATGCCGCTCTGGCCGACTGATCACCTTTTAATGCGCCTGCGCCGTGGCTAATCACTGAAACATCCAAGAGCGCATCTGTAGGCTCGTCAACTGGTGCATCATTCGGGCGCTGCACCCGCACAGCAGACTGCAAGGCAGCCCAGGCCGACGGAAAATCCAACGCCCGGGTATTTTTGGCAGCCTTCAGTCGCCACCAAAATTGGCTCATGGCTTCTGTCACGTCGCGCACAAGTGGGCCGGTGATTTTCATGGCAAAGTCAAAGCGCGGCGCATCCAAAACCCCGTGGTTGGGGTCAAAAAAATCATCCAACACGTTGATGCCACCGCAAAATGCCACGCGCCCGTCAATCGCACAAAGTTTGCGGTGCAGACGCCGCCAGCGGCTGGGCACAAACCAGCCCAACCCACCCAATCTGGCGTACACATGCCACTGCACGCCCGCTGCATCGAACCGTGCGGTCAGCGCCTTGGGTAGCTCGGGGGTGCCAGCACCATCGACTACCAAGTACACATTCACGCCGCGCCCGGCGGCCTGCACCAAGGCGTCGGCCACCAAGCTGCCTGACGCATCGAGGTTAAAAATGTAAGTTTCAAGGCGGACTTCATGCAGCGCGCCGTCAATGGCCTGCACAATGGCCGGAAAGAAATCCTGGCCACCTTGCAGCAATTGCACATTGTGACCGTCTTGAAGTTGCTGCATGGAATTCAACCGGGTCGCCATCAGATCGCGAGCATGTCGTTATGAGGTCGCCAACGAAAACTCGGCAATCAAGGGCAAATGATCCGACATGCGCCCCCAAATTGGGCCGCTGGGAACCTGCACGCTAATGGGTTGAAGCCCACGGGCGTACACATAATCCAGCTGAACCAATGGCAGACGCGAGGGGTAGGTGGGGTAGTGGCCCTCCTGGAAGGCCTTGAGGCCCGCCATGGCCAAAGCGCGCTGCGCCTGGGTGCCCCAATCGTTGAAGTCGCCGGCCACGATCAAGGGAGAATTGGCAGGCACCTCACGTTCAATAAAACGCATAACCTGGGCGACCTGACGCAATCGGCTGGCCCGAATCAAACCCAAGTGAAGCACCACCACATGCACCGGAACGCCATAAAACAGCACTTCAGAATGCAGCAAACCGCGCTGTTCGAAGCGATGGTCTGACATGTCTTCATGCTGGTGCGCCACCACTGGCCAGCGCGACAGCATGGCATTGCCGTGCTCTCCGTGGCGGGTGACAGCATTGGTGCGGTACACCGCCTCGTATCCTTCGGGAGCCAAAAAATCGGCCTGCGCCATGTCAGGCCAATGGATGAAACGCAGCGCTTGCCTTCGGTGCAGCTTGTGCACTTCTTGCAAACACACAATATCGGCGTCGAGCTGTTCAACCGCATGGCCCAGGTTGTGAATTTCCAGTCGTTTGCGCAAAACGATGCCTTGCACCCCTTTGTGTATGTTGTAAGTGGCCACGCGCAGGACGTGGGCGCTATCGAGGGCGCTCTGGTCAGTTTGCGAATGGGCGGGTGGGGTCATGTGCGTGCTGGGGTGATCGCGGGTTGGTTCAGTGGCCGTTCAAGAGCGCACAAAGCGCGGCAACAGCAGTATCGCCTCTGCGTTTGACGGTGAAAAACATTGCAGCGCTGCCTGCGCCATCGGCAACCATTGAAATTCGGTGTGCTCGCGCGGGCTCAAACGCACGGGCGTGCCAAAAGGCACCTGCAAGCTGAACAAATGTTCGGTGTTGCGCACAACGCCCGGCGCGTAACGCGTCCGCCACTGCGGGTAAATTTCATAAACGTTTTCCAAATTCCAGTCCAGCAGCGCATCTGCAAGGGCTGACCCCAAACTGCAGTCAATGCCAGTTTCTTCCTGAACCTCGCGCATGGCGGTGTCGCGAAAAGTCTCTTGCACGGTGTCTTTGCTGCCGGTGACAGACTGCCAGAAATCCGGGCCATTCACCTGCGTGTCAGCGCGCTTGATCAACAGCACGTCCAAGGCGGGCGTGTGAATCACCACCAGAACTGATTGCGGAATTTTGAATGTTTTGACCTGTTGGAGCATGAAAATTAAAAAGGGCACTGTCAAAGTGCCCTTTCATTCTGCCTTAAGGCCGACACCGTGCCCGCAGAAAGGTCGCGTGTTGGTCTTCCAACAGGGGGATCAAGAAGCCTTGGCTGGCTCTGCACCCCGCAGCTTGATGTGCAATTCTTTGAGCTGCTTTTCGTCCACCGGACTTGGCGCCTGGGTCAACAGGCACTGCGCGCGCTGGGTTTTGGGGAAAGCGATCACGTCGCGGATCGACTCGGCACCCGTCATCATGGTCACAATGCGATCCAGCCCGAAGGCCAAACCACCGTGAGGTGGCGCACCGTATTGAAGCGCATCCAGCAAGAAGCCAAACTTTTCCTGGGCTTCTTCGGGCGAAATTTTGAGCGCATCAAACACTTTTTGCTGCACGTCCGCACGGTGGATACGCACCGAACCGCCGCCCATTTCCCAGCCATTCAACACCATGTCGTAGCCCTTGGAGATGCATTTCTCGGGGGCTGTGACCATCCAGTCCTCGTGCCCGTCCTTGGGTGCCGTGAACGGGTGGTGCGTGGCCGTGTAGCGCTGCGCATCTTCGTCGTAATCGAACATGGGAAAGTCCACCACCCACATTGGGCGCCAGCCAGTTTCAAACAGCGCGTTCTTTTTACCAAACTCGCTGTGGCCGATTTTGACGCGCAAGGCACCCATGGCGTCGTTGACAATTTTGGCCTTGTCGGCACCAAAAAACACCAGGTCGCCGTCTTGCGCACCCGTGCGCTCCAGCACGGCTTTGAGCGCGACATCGTGAATGTTTTTCACAATTGGGCTTTGCATGCCGTCGCGGCCTGCCGCCAGTTCATTGACCTTGATATAGGCAAGGCCCTTGGCACCGTAAATTTTGACGAACTCCGCGTAGGCGTCGATATCGCCCCGGCTCAAACCGCCGGCTTCTTTGGCACCGCCCGGCACACGCAGCGCCACGACGCGACCGCCCTTCATGTTGGCGGCCCCTGAAAAAACCTTGAAGTCCACGTCTTTCATCACATCGGTGACTTCGGTGAATTCGAGTTTGACGCGCAAATCGGGCTTGTCTGAACCGTACAGGTGCATGGCCTCTTGGTAGGTCATAACCGGGAAATCGCCCAAGTCGACGTTGATTGCGTTTTTAAAGACGGTGGTGATCATGCCCTGGAACATGGCCCGAATTTCTTCCTCTTCCAGGAATGAGGTCTCAATATCGATCTGGGTGAATTCAGGCTGGCGGTCAGCGCGCAAGTCTTCGTCGCGGAAGCACTTGGTGATTTGGTAGTAGCGATCAAACCCCGCCACCATCAGCAATTGCTTGAAAAGCTGCGGGCTTTGCGGCAGCGCAAAAAACATGCCGTCGTGCACGCGGCTGGGCACCAGGTAGTCGCGCGCGCCTTCGGGCGTGGACTTGGTCAACATGGGGGTTTCGATGTCCACAAAACCATTGGCGTCCAAAAACCTGCGCACTTCCATGGACACGCGGTAACGCAGCATCAGGTTGTTTTGCATGTAGGGACGGCGCAAATCGAGGACACGGTGCGTTAGACGCGTGGTCTCGGACAGGTTTTCGTCATCCAACTGGAAGGGCGGTGTGACTGAGGGGTTCAGCACATTCAATTCGTGGCACAGAACCTCTATCTTGCCGCTTTTGAGGTTGTCGTTCACCGTACCGTCTGGCCGTGCACGCACCAAGCCTTTGATCTGAATGCAAAATTCGTTGCGCAGGCCTTCGGCCGCCTTAAACATCTCGGCCCGGTCAGGGTCGCAAACAATTTGGACATAGCCTTCGCGGTCGCGCAGATCCACAAAAATAACGCCACCGTGGTCACGCCTGCGGTTAACCCAACCGCACAGGCTGACAGTTTGACCCAAAAGTGCTTCGGTCACCAGACCGCAATAGTGTGAACGCATGGCCATAAATTACTCTTTTGCTTGCAAATTTGATTGTTTACCCAAAGCGGCAGGTTGCGTTTCAGGCACCACCACTCCCATTGAAACGATGTACTTGAGCGCCTCATCGACACTCATTTTGAGTTCGATGCAGTCACTGGTTTTCAGCATGACAAAGTAGCCGCCGGTTGGGTTGGGCGTGGTTGGCACATAAACGCTAAGGTAGTCGCCCTGCAGGTAGTTGGCGGTATCGCCGCCGGGAACTCCCGTGACAAAACCGATCGTCCACACACCTTCACGCGGCCACTGCACCAGCACGGCTTTGCGAAAGGCGTTGCCGTTTTCTGAAAACAAGGTGTCTGACACCTGTTTGACACCTGAATAAATGGACCGCACGATGGGAATGCGATTCAACAGCGAATGCCACCAATTGACCAGCTTGTTGCCAAAAAAGTTGCTGGCGGTTGCGCCCAGCACCAACAGAATAGCCAAGGCCAAGAGCACACCAAAACCTGGGATGTGAATGCCTAGCAGTTTGTCGGGGTGCCAACTGGCCGGCAGGATCAGCAGCGTTTTGTCCAGCGTGCTGATGATCCACTCAAGCACCCACACCGTGATGGCGATAGGCACGATCACCAGAAGGCCAGCCAGCAGCCATTTGCGAAGGGAAACCATCACGCTGCCCTCTTCAACCCGAGCTTGCCGAACTTGCCGAGCTGGAACCGGTAGTGGAACTGGCCTTGCTGTCGGATTTGCTGGCACCGCTGGTTCCGCTTGCGCTGCCTGCACTGGGAGCTGGTTTGGCGTCAGTTTTAGGGGCTGCTTTGGTGTCTACGGAAGTGCCCGGTTTCGAATCTGTCGCAGCCGATGCCCCCCCCGCGTCTGATTTCGAATCAGTTTTGCTGGCGCTGCCGTCGGCACTATCGCCTGATGCACCCACGCCGCCTGCCACGCCCGCCCCGCCGGCGCCGCCTTTGAAATCGGTCACGTACCAGCCAGAGCCTTTCAGTTGAAAACCCGCTGCAGTCAGCTGCTTTTTAAATGCAGAGGCACCGCAAGCCGGGCAGTCGGTCAACACGGCGTCAGACATTTTTTGCAAAACGTCTTTGGCATGACCACAGGAATCACATTTGTAGGCGTAAATTGGCATGGCGCTCGGGGCTGCTTGAATTGAATCTTTGCAAATTGCAAAGCCTTCAATTATAAGGTCGGGCTAAAAAAGGCGAACCCGAACGATCAATTGCATGGCAAGCAAGCCCAGTGCGAAACCGATTGCACCGTAAAGCAAGGCTTGCAGGAGCTTGTTGGTGCGTTTTTGCTCGGCCAGCAGCTCTTCGAGCTGGCGCTGCTGGCCGTTGGGCTTTTGCTTCAAAAAGTCGTGTAGCAAGCGCGGCAGCTCTGGCAACAAGCTGGCGTAGCGCGGCGCCTGGTCTTTGAGCTGGTTGATCAGCTTTTGCGGCCCAACCTGTTCCAGCATCCATTTTTCAAGAAACGGTTTGGCACTGTTCCACAGGTCCAGTTCAGGGTCTAGATCTCGACCCAAACCTTCGATGTTCAGCAAAGTCTTTTGCAACAACACCAACTGGGGCTGAATTTCGACCTGAAACCGTCTGGAGGTTTGAAACAGCCGCATCAGCACCAGTCCGAGTGAAATTTCTTTCAGTGGACGGTCAAAAAACGGCTCACACACCGAGCGGATCGCACTTTCCAGCTCATCGACCCTCGTGCCCGCTGGCACCCAGCCCGACTCGATGTGCAGTTCTGCCACGCGTTTGTAGTCGCGCCGGAAAAAGGCCGTGAAGTTTTGCGCCAGGTACTCTTTGTCCACCTCGGTCAAGGTGCCGACAATGCCAAAGTCAAGCGAAATGTAGCGCCCGAAAGTGGCGGGTTCAATGCTCACCTGGATGTTGCCAGGGTGCATGTCTGCGTGAAAAAACCCGTCGCGAAAAACCTGGGTGAAAAACAGCGTGACGCCGTCACGCGCCAGCTTGGGTATGTCCACCCCCGCTTCGCGCAGGCGCGCCACCTGGCTGATGGGCACACCCTTCATGCGCTCCATCACAATGACGTTGGTGGTGCAATAGTCCCAGTACATTTCAGGAATAAGCACCAGGTCCAGCCCCGCCATGTTGCGCCGCAATTGGGCGGCGCTGGAGGCCTCACGCACCAAGTCCAGCTCGTCATGCAGGTATTTGTCGAATTCGGCCACCACCTCTTTGGGCTTCAGGCGTTTGCCGTCGGCGGACAAACCATCTACCCAGCCCGCCATCATGCGCATGAGGTTCAGGTCTTGCTCGATGGCCGACAGCATGCCGGGGCGCAACACTTTGACGGCAACTTCGCGCTCTACCCCACCGCGGTCCACCAGCTTGGCAAAATGAACCTGCGCAATGGAGGCGCTGGCGATGGGCTCGCGGTCGAAGCTGGAGAAGATTTGCGCAACCGATTTGCCCAAAGCCCGCTCAATGATGGAGACTGCCAATTCGGAACTGAAGGGTGGCACCCGGTCTTGCAGGCGGGCCAACTCGTCGGCAATGTCCAGCGGCATCAGGTCGCGCCGGGTAGAGAGCACTTGCCCAAATTTGACAAATATCGGCCCCAGCCGCTCCAACGCCTCGCGCAGCCGCTGCCCGCGTGGGGCGTTCAGGCGTCGCCCGACCGACACAATGCGAGCCACAACCCGCAGCCACGGCTTTTGGAAACTGGTCAGAACCAGTTCATCAAGCCCATAGCGAAAGACGATCCAGAGGATGAACGCGCCACGGCCAATGCGCGTCATGGTGACGCGCTGGCGTTCGGGTCCGCAGAAGCGTTGGCGCCTTGCGGGCGAACTGCAGCAAATTTGCGAACCGCATCCACCAGCCAGCCAGTCGCCTGGGTCACGCTGCGGGCGGGTACGTCGCCAAAAATCCGCGACAGGTCGTCTTCAATGTCCCAGCGCACATTGTCAGTAAGCCAATTGATTTCAGCCGCCAGCTGCACGTCGCCTTCTATTCGAACTGCGGGCTTGTCGCCGCGCAATACTGCCATGGCGATGTCCACGGGCGACGTTTGGGTCAGCGCCAGCGTCAAGTCGGGGGTAGTGTCGGGAGGAGCCAAGTCAAGCAAACCGGCAGGAGTGATTAACAGTCTCAAATCAAACTGACGCCAATTGACCAGCACAACGCGGCCTTTTTGGCGGATCAGGCGGGCGGTGGCTTCAGGTTCTTGCATCAAAACGTGGTTGAGCAACAAAACCAGGCGGCGCAGGGCCTCGTCTCTGGCCCAGGCGGGCGGCGT
Organism: Rhodoferax sp.; assembly: GCA_031431035.1. Classification (GTDB taxonomy): domain Bacteria; phylum Pseudomonadota; class Gammaproteobacteria; order Burkholderiales; family Burkholderiaceae_C; genus JANYCG01. The sequence goes on along the minus strand of JANPCR010000082.1, from coordinate 8,033 downwards.
CAAAAAGTCAGGGGGGTTCAAACTTGGTCGCGGGTTAGATGAACTGGAGGCGCCGCCGGGCTGGATTTGCTTTAAAAGGCTTTCCAGAAATGAAAAAGGGGACTGTGTTGCCATAGTCCCCAATTCTAGAGCGGCTGCAAAGAACCGCGAGGTTCAGTGGAATCCCGCGGGCTTGATTTTCACTGAAGCGCTTGCACCCCTGCCACCAACCAGCCACTGCTGCCGCTCTTGGGTTTTGTCATGTTCCAGACTTCGCGGAACGGGCTTGGGCCAGCCGATGGGTCTTCTTTGATCATGCCGGAAAACTCGACACTGGCCATGTAGTCATTGCCTAAGTCTTCGATGCCCAGCAACTTGGCGTCGATCATCACGACGTCGGTGTGGTTCACCGGGCCGCCAGTGTGAACTTCGCGCTCACTCAATTGGGTCTGGATTTCTTTGAGCATGCTGTCGGTCATCATGACGCGCAAGGCGCTGATGTCAGACTTGTCCCAAGCCGCTTGCAGGGTTACAAAGTTGGCTTTGGCAGCATTCAAAAAACCCGTTGAATCAAAATCGGCCGGGACACCCCAATTTTGCGAACCCGCCAGACCCGCACCAATCATGGAGCCGCCCGCTTGATGGCCGCCATCCAAGGGAGCCGTTGCACTGCGCTCCCAGGGGCGAGCCGACGCGTCGTTGCCAACGTTTTCGGGCCGATAAGACGCTGGCGCTGGGGCGGCTGCGCCACCGGTACCCGAACCGACTCCAGCACCCGCGCCTTCAAACGCGAAAGGCGACGAAGACACCGCACCGCGCGACGCACTGGCCGACTGAGCGCGGCGGCGCATGAACCAACCAACCGCCATCATGATGGCCAAGGCCATCAAACCGAACATCAAAATGTTGCCAAAGGCTTCACCCAGCCCCAAACTGCTGGCAAGCCAGGCCAAGCCCAAACCTGCAGCGAGGCCACCCAACATGGCGCCCCAAGGCTTCTTGGTGGCTGCGGCGGCCGCTGCACCTGCTGCCGGAGCCGCGCTTTGCGTGGCATTGGCGGGCGCGCCAGGGGCGGCATCACGTTTTGTCACGTTGTTGGACTGTTGCCCAACTGACTTCCCACCACCGAGGCGTTTTGCAGCCTCAGCGTTGAAGCCGCTCAGCGCCAGCGTTACCGCCAAAGCTGCCGAAAGAACCAAATTCAAGATTTTCATATTGCCTCCTGCTATTGAATGTTCACTGTTGACACAAATCAGTCCAATTGTCCAAAACTCAAGCCTGCTGGCAAGCAGGGAAGAAAACCTTGGTTCTCAACACTTGATGCCGACATGCAACGCGACCAAGCCGCCCGTTAAATTGTGGTAATCCACATGGCCAAAGCCGCTTTGTCGCATCATCGCCTTCAATTCATCTTGCCCTGGATGCATACGTATTGATTCTGCCAAGTAACGGTAACTTGCGTCGTCACCTGCCACCCATTTCCCTATGAACGGTAGCACTTTGAATGAATACCAGTCGTAGGGTTTTTCCAGTACTTTAGCAACTTTGGAGAATTCAAGCACCAGCAATTTGCCGCTGGGTTTGAGAACCCGCCTCATTTCTGCCAATGCGGCGTTCTTGTCGGTCATGTTGCGCAAGCCAAAGGCCACCGTCACCACGTCGAAATGGTCATTGGGAAAGGGCAAATGCTCGGCATCGCACACCAAAGTTGGCAGCGCCACGCCCTCGTCCAGCAAGCGGTCACGGCCCGTGCTGAGCATGGCCTGGTTGATGTCGGTGTGCACGACGCGACCGGTTTTGCCGACTTTCTTGGAAAAAGCCAAAGCCAAGTCCCCCGTGCCGCCCGCTATGTCCAGCACTTGGTCGCCTTCGCGCACGTTGGCAACCAAGACGGTGTAAGCCTTCCAGGCGCGGTGCAGGCCGGCGGACATCAGGTCGTTCATGATGTCGTATTTGCCAGCGACTGAATCAAAAACGCCCCGCACGCGGCCCGCCTTGGCTTGGGCGTCAACAGATTCGTAGCCGAAATGGGTGGAACTCATAATCTTCAATGCTAGTCGGGAAAGAAGGCGATTCAGCCCACAACCCTGTTAGCTTTGAGGAATTTGTCGCGAATTCAATGAATGAAGGCCTTCAATTGGGGCAAAACCAGGTGAAAAATAAAAAAAAAGAACCTGCAGGTTCTTTTTTTGGTTCAAACCGTGAAAATCGGCATTTTATGAATTAAATAGGCCTCTAGCTCTCGAATTTATTCAATAGTTTGCTATTTATTTAATAGCATCAATAACTTGAACCTTGCTATTCGAAACCCTCGACACCTATGGCTCGAAACTTCTCCCTGCGAATCCGCGCCTTCAATCAATGGCTAGAACAAGCGTGCCCGGCTTTGTCCAGCATGGGCGCGTCGCGATTGGCCCCAGCGGCGGACAGGCGGGCGGTGTAGTCGGCCCACAGCTTGTCTTGTTGCGAACCCAAAAAATACAAGTAATCCCAAGAAAAGATACCCGACTCGTGGCCGTCTGAGAACGTGGGTTGCACGGCGTAGTTGCCCACGGGCACGAGTGAGGCTAGGTCCACCTCTCGCTTGCCCGTTTGCAGCACTTCTTGACCCGGCCCGTGGCCTTGGACTTCGGCCGACGGCGAATAAACCCGCATCAGCTCGAACGGAATGCGAAAGTCCGAACCGTCAGAAAAGCTGACCTGCAAGACCCGGGATTGGCTGTGAACGGTAATGTCTTGCGGCGTGGGTGCGCCAGTTTGCAAACCTGCCATGAAAGCCACCTGCTCAAAAAATGTGAATGAAACCCCGCCAAGAATAACCCAAGCGGGCCGGGGCGGCTTGGGCACACGCCACCTGAAGCGCAGCCAAGCGGCACCCCTGCTGGACAGCGGGCGCCAGAGAAAACTCAGAAACGCGCTGAAAAGTTGAGATGCAATTTCTGATCGCCCGTTTGCGGCAAGCCGGAATTGGGCACAAACGGCAACTGTGTGCCACCGAAAATGCGACCATAGTCGGCGGAGATCACAAAACCTGCGCTGGACGCAAAACGCAGGCCCAGGCCGACACTGCTCAATGAATCGTTGGCGGGTTTGGGGTTGCCGTTGGGGTTGTTGTTGGCCAGCCAGCCCGCATCCAAAAAGCCCAACAAGCGAAGGCCCGGAACCAGTTCTTTGGTGCTGACTTCAGTGGAGGCGAACAAACCGCTGTCGGCAGAAATTGGGCGCTCACCCGTGCCACGCACGGAACTCGCCCCACCCAAGCCAAACTGCTCGCCTGAAATCAGCGCATCCGGGCTGACCTGCAACTGGCCGCGCACGCTCCACAACCAGCCGCCGCCAAAGGTGGTCAGGTAATTGCCTGCGGCGCGAAAAGCCCGCCAGCTGCTCGAGGCAATGCGGGCGTCTTCAGTCAGGTAAGACGTAAGGGTGTTGTCGTCACCACCGCCCAGGTTAAAGGCCAAGTCGGCGTTGTAACCCCAAATCGCCCGGTCAGATTCAACCCGAGCGTTGTAACCCAAACTCAAGGGGCGGCTGCGCCGTGGCGACTGAACGGCGGCACCGTTGATTTCAGTGGCTTTGAAGAGCTTGTCTTCCAGGCTCAACGCCAAATAGCTGCGCCTCCCGCCATTGGGCGGCAGGTAATGGTTGTAAGACAGGCCCATGGTTTGCCCCGCGCCCGTGCTGGAAAACGTGCCAAAGTTGCCCACCACGTCAGACCGGGTCAAGCTCAAGCCCAGCGCCCCACCGCGCCGGTAGAACGGAATGCGGTAGTTCAAACCAATTTGCCGCACATCGGCGGGCTTTTCAAGCGATGTGGTGTAAGCCCCGGTGAACTGGTGGTCCAAGCCCCACACATTGGCGTGGTTGCCAGACAGCGTGAATCGGTCGTTGCCCGTGGCCGAAGAACCGGTGTTGGACAAACTGGCGACCAAACTCCAGGTTTTCGATTCTTTGACGGTGATCTTGGCGTCAATCCGGTCGGCTTCAGGCGCTTCTTTCAGTGCAATTTGCACTTGCTTGCCCTGGCTTTCATTGGCCAGCGCAGTTTGCACCGCCAAGGTTTTGAAGTTGGGCGACTTGCCGGTGGCAAGTTCAGGCAGGCTGGCCCGGATGTTGGCTTCAGAGTAATTGGAGTTGCCTTCAATGTCGACCTTGCCGATCACGAATTTCACAATGTTCAAGGTCACCGTGGCACCAATTTCTTGTGGCGGCAACACGACCCTGTGCAAAGAGAACCCTTGGTCGCGCAGCGCTGATTCAAGAGCTACCGTGGCTTTTTGCAAGGTGTCCAACGTGGCATCAGACCGAAGATAAGGGGCCAAAACGCGCGAGGTTTCGCCATCAGCCAACGGGTTTTCACCGGTGATATTGAAGCCTTTGATGACAAACACAGGAGCGGCCTGCGCGGCAAGTGGTGTGGCAGGCGGGGTGGCTGTGGGGGCCTGAGCGGCGCAGTACAAGGGCGCGACCAAGCCGGCCGCCATCAACACCATGGCGGTGTGGACACGGGGCAGTTTGGATTTGGGGTAGTGGTTGAGCTTCAACATAGTGATTGACCCCTTATCTGCACTGGTTGCTGGGGCGAATGCCGACGTCGCCCAGCACGCTGATCAACAGCGGGTTGCGACTGCTAGGCAAGGGGATGCGGTCAAATTCGAGGAAAAGCGGCGTGGTGATGGGGCGCACGGTCAAGCCATTGTCGCCCGCAAAGCCCGCCTCGCCCCGCCCTAAGTGAATGGTTTCGCGGCTGGTGGTGACTTCAATGTGGCCATCGCGCACCAGGACAAACAGGCCCGGCTCGTCTTCGCCAACCGAGGCCGATTGAAACAACTGTTTTGAATCGACCGCCAAACCGTCTGGCCTGGGCAAGTCTTGCAAAGTCGGCGCGTTCAGTGGGCGAATACCCGTGGGGCTGACAAAAATCCCTTGCCCAGACTCCAGCAATTGCAGAGCGGTTTGCCCGTTGGGCGTGACCTCCACCGTGCCCAGCCACGTGAAAAAGCTGCAACTGCCTTCGGCTGAACAATCCATGTCCAACCCAGTGCCCCGAATACCGATGGTGGCGGTGGGCGTGTTGAAGCTCACGTTGCGGGTGTTGGCCTTGCCAATCAACCCCGTCAGCGCCCGCACGGAGCCGCGCAAAAGCGACATTAAAAATCGCCCTTCGGTGGGGTTCTTTTCGTCAAACACAAAACTATCGACCCTGAACCGCGTGGCCGCACCCAAGGTCAAGCGGCTGTCATCGCGAAAAGCCAGCACGCCACGGGCTGCACTGGCAGTTTCGACCACTTCGCCGGGATAGACGCTGCCGCCATCGACCAGCCTGCGCCGGGCGCCACCGGCATCCACCGCGTTGATTTCACCTGCCACGCTCATGAGCTTGGCGCTGGCCTGCACCGCGTTGGCACGCGGCCGCTCAGTCACGCGACCCGACTCAAGCCCACAGTCTTTGGCGCACAGGCGGGCGTCGAAATCAGTACCCCGAATGCCAATCGTCGCGGTCGCCGTGCGCAGGCGGGCGGCATCTGGCGCGTTTTTGGAAATTAGCCCGGTGATGGCGCGCAAGCCACCGCGCAGCAACTGCATCACCATACTGTTGTCGGGCGCGTTTTCTTTGAACTGAAATTCCTGAATGACGATTTCAGAATTGGGCCGCACGGTCATGCGGGTGCCGTCGTTGAGTTTCACGATGGCCGACGCGCCCTCAGACGTAGTCAGGCGGTCGCCCTCGCGCAGGGGCAGGCCCTTGCCCAAGGTGCGCGGCGATTGGTTCAACGTTTGCGCAAAACCGGCACCCCGCGCAAATTCAACTTCGCCCACGTTTTGCGCCCAAGCGGCCGGTAAGGCCCCTATGGCCAAAGCGGCAGTCAGACCGATTTTTAAAAGTGAGCTCAAGGCAGTTTTAGACTTCATGGTGGGGTGTTTGCGAATCATGGACGGCATATGTCCCCCTCGGCGACGATGCCTTCACGGTCTTTTTTGCGGTTTAAAGTGCCGTCTGAATTGGTGCTGATGGCGTCGTCAAGCTGACGGCGTTGGGCACGGCCCAGCAAATCCAAAAAGGTAACGATAGAGTCTTGCGTCAACACGCCCTCGGCCCTGGCTTCGGCCCCCGACAAGGGCGCTCTGACCGCCACCCCACCCGAGCTGTAAACCACTGGCGACCGACCCGACACCGCCAGCGGGCCGTAAGTGAACCCACCTGCTGCCGATGCGCGCACGCCATTGGCACCAAAAATCACACTGTTTTGCGTCAACGTGTTGGCCGCCAGCATGGTGACGCCACCGCCCGAGACAATCGGGCCGTCAATCAGAATGTCGCCCGCACTGGTGAGGTTGGTGGCCACCAAAGTGACATCGCCCCCTGCCGAGATGCCTTCGGGGCCGACCCGAAGCGGGCTGTTGGCTGTGACCGACACCGAGCCGTTGGGCGCGTTCACCAAACCAATCAAATCAACCTTGCCGACGTTGTCAATGACGATGTTGCCGCCTAAATTGTGGGTCGCAACCACGTTAAGCGGCCTGTTGTTCGCAAACGAAATGCCACCGGTGCCCGAATTGGTGGCATTGAACGACGCCACGTTGTTGGCGCTGTTGGTCAGGGCTGTGCCCGTAACGGACTCGGTTGCCAATACGGGCGTAGTGAGAGCCCCCGTCTGACCGATGGAACCTGCCGCGGCTCTCAAACTAACACTGGGAGCCGTCAGGTTGCCGACCACCAAATTGCCGGTGGTCTGGTTGGCCGTGACCGCCCCGCCAAACACCATGCTGCCGCCTGTTTGGCTGAAGCTGTCGGTCACATTCAGGCCACCCGCGCCCGCCACTGTGCCGCCACTTTGCGACAGATTGGCCAGACTTAAATTGCCCCCAAACGACAAAGCGCCACCGCTGATGACCACTGGCCGAAGCGAGGTGAAGGAAGGCAAGCTCAAAGGGCCAACGCTTGCATCAAAAGTCACGCTGCCAAGCCCCGCAGGGATGGACACGGCCAGCACATTGCTGCCATCGGGCAAAGCAGACTCAGCCCAGTTGGCCGCGTCGCTCCAAAGCCCGCCACTCAGGCCGGTCCACACCGCCAGGGGCAGGGGCGATATGGTGGCAACACCTGATGAGGTGCTGCCAGCCAGCGTGTAGTTGCCAGCGTCTGGCCCACTCAAAGTGCCGCCGGTGATGGACACTGGCTTTCCAACGCCCGCATTTCGGTCTGCGAAGGCCCCGGTAACGCCTACGACCAGCACCGTGTCGCCTGGCAATACGCCAGCAGGGGCGGTCGATGCGCCTAGCAACGTGGCTGTCGTGTTGCCGTCGTACACCTTGTTGGAGGCAGTGACGCCCGTGAGTGCGCCCAATGGGGCTTTAGAAATATCAGCAAACGCGGTGGCTGATGAAGGGCCAGAATAAATGTAGTTGGCAGCATCAGCCCCCGCCAGATTGAGTCCCGTGACATTAACTGTCTTGCCAGTTCCTGCGTTTTTGTCGGTGAATTGCGCGATGCCCGTGACCCCGACCGCGTCGCCGCTGATGGCACCGCCCAAAGTCACCGAAGCGGTGTTCAGCGTCGCCGCCGTCGTTGCGTCGTAGACCTTGTTGTTGGCACCAATTCCGGTGGCGCTAGTGATGGTGGCTTTGGTGATGTCGGCCAGTGCAGTTGATGTTGCGCTGCCCAAGGTGTAATTGCCGCCGTCAGTGCCGCCCAGGCTCAAGCCAGCCACCGAAACGGTTTTAGCCATTCCAGCATTTTTGTCGCTGAATGCGCCCGTGGCACCCAGAACCGACACTGTGTCGCCGCCAATCAAGCCAGACAACACCGCAGAAGCGGTTGACAGCGTGGCAGTGGTGTTGCCGTCGTACACCTTGTTGCTCGCGATGATGCCCGTGACGCCGCCAATGGTGGCTTTGGAGATATCCGCCGTGGCGAAGGCAATTGGGCCAGCCAAGGTGTAGTTGGCCAAGTCCGTGCCCGTCAAACTCAAGCCACTGACAAGCACTGCTTTGCCTAGCCCCGCATTTTTGTCGCTGAAGACGCCAACCCCACCAGCGAGCGCCAGACCGTC
>JANPCR010000081.1:0-15110 GCA_031431035.1 Rhodoferax sp. | reverse complement strand
CGTCCAGTGCACACCGCTTGAGTAGCTTGACCCTGTGACCGCCACTGCCGTGAGCACCTGGGTGCGCAGGGCTTCCTCAATGTTCTCCAGGGAGATGCCCTTGTGCAGCGTATCCACCAGCGGCAGATTGTCCAAAATTGCCCCGTTGGCGCGGGCGTGGCGCGACAGACTCCAGGCCACGGCAAGACGGTTAAAGCGCACCCACGGCGAGATGTTCAGGCGGTAAACCTGGTCAGAGCGCAGTTCGGTCCAGAATTTGGCCAGCTGTTCGAAGGCGACCAAGCCTTGGGTGGCCCAGGACGCCAGGCAGGTCGAATTGATGGCACCGGCGGATGTCCCTATAAGCAGCTGGAAGGGAAAACCCTTGGACAATTCCGGGCTTAGCTTCAATATCGAGGCCATCGCCCGCAATACGCCCACTTGGTAGGCCGTGCGGGCACCACCGCCCATCAATACCAGGGCCGTCTTTGGCTGAGCGTAGTGACTCAAGCCAGAGGTGATGATGGTGTCCAGGCTCATGTGACCAATTGTGTCGCGATGTTAGAGTGAACTGCAAGCTGATCCGTCAAAAACATCCCCCAGAATGATCAACAACACAACACGGCAGGACGCAGCGCGTTACACACCCCGACGGGAACTCTGGCTTTTGCTCACACTGGCGGGTATCCAGTTCACCCATATTCTTGATTTCATGATCATGATGCCGCTGGGGCCGCAATTTACCCAGCTCTTCAATATCACCGGCGCGCAGTTTGGCTTGCTAGTGTCAGCCTACACGCTCGCTGCCGGGGCTTCGGGTCTCGTGGCCTCTGCGTACATAGATCGCTTTGGCCGCAAGCGTCTGCTGCTGGTGCTGTACAGCCTTTTTGCTTTTGCGACGCTGGCATGCGGGCTGGCTCCCACCTATGCAAGCTTGATGGTCGCACGCATTGCAGCGGGCATCTTTGGCGGCGTGCTGTCGGCACTGTCGCAAACCATTGTGGGCGACGTGATTCCGTTCGAGCGCCGGGGCCGCGCCATGAGCGTCGTGATGACGTCGTTTTCTGTGGCATCCGTTTTGGGGGTGCCAGCCGGGCTGTTTTTGGCGGCAAATTTAGGCTGGCACGCGCCGTTTTATGCGATTGCGGCTTTGTCGGCTGTGCTGGCCGCGGTGGCGGCCTTCACCATGCCTGCGTTGAGGGGCCACTTGCATGCCTCCAAACAATCTTCGGCACTCCAGCGCATCACCAACGTGCTGGCCGATGCCAACCATTTGAAGGCGTTTGGATTTTCAGCATTGATGATGTTGGCCGCCTTCGCCGTGGTGCCGTATTTGGCCATCAACATGCAGTTTGGCGTGGGCCTGAAGCCCGAGCACATTCCTTATATTTACCTGTGCGGTGGCATTGGCTCGCTGTTTGGCGCGCGCGGGTTCGGCCAGTTGACAGACCGCTGGGGCAAGGTGCCCAGTTTTCGCATGTTGGCGCTGGTGTTGGTGCCGGTCATGTTTTTGAACACCTTGTTGCCCTTTGGCACGCCATTGTGGGCGGCGCTGGTGGCGTCCACCATCTTCATGGTGTGTGGCAGCGGGCGCATGATTCCGGCCATGGCCATTGTCACCTCGGCCGCCAAGCCTGAGTTGCGCGGCACTTTCATGAGCCTGAACTCGGCCGTGCAATCGGCTGGCATGGGCGTGGGCGCATTTGTCGGTGGCCACCTGCTAAGCCGCGACGCCAGCGGCCAACTGCAAAACTACTGGATGGCCGCAGTGTTTGGCAGTGCCGCCAGTTTGGCAGGCGTTTGGCTGGCCGGGCACATCAATTTGCGCAACACGTCCGCACCGGCTGGCGCTGGCGCACAGATTTAGCGCACCGATTTGGCGCATCCCTTGGGCAAATTGGGTCAAATCGGGCCAATCGGGGCCAATTCAGCGCGATTCAACGGTTCTGGTTCAGCAAACTGTGAAATTTCTTTCAATCAATGACAAATCCATGTCAAAAGGGGATTGCATTCCGCCACCTTCGGGCGCATAGTTAAATTGCAAGCAGTTTCTTCAACCCGTCTCAGGAGGCTATTTATGAATCTGACGATCAGCGGTCATCACCTTGAAGTCACCCCGGCCCTGCGCAATTACGTCACGACCAAGCTCGATCGAATCACCCGACATTTCGACCAAGTCGTCGATGTCAAAGTCCTACTGACCGTTGAAAAGTTGAAGGAAAAGGAACGAAGGCAGCGGGCCGAATGCAACATCCATGTCAAGGGCAGTGACATGTTTGCGGAAAGTACCCATGCCGACCTGTACGCTGCGGTGGATGAATTGGTGGACAAGCTGGATCGCCAAGTGGTGCGCCACAAAGACAAGGTGCAAGACCACCACCACGCCTCTGCCAAGCGCCTTATGTGAGGGGCGTATGGACAGTGCCGTAAGGTACGTGAAACCTTGGCACAACGTCAAAACAACACCTGTGGCCTGAGTCGTTAAAAACTACTCAAATTCGACCCACAAAAGGCGCACAAAGGCCCCACAAAGCCGCTTAGGTCCTCTAGGCGGCTTTTTTTGTGGGCATAATTCTTAATTCAATTATGAACCGACTCGCCAGTATTCTCTCTGCGCCCCAAGTGCTTGTGGGCGTTGACGCCACCAGCAAAAAGCGGGCTTTTGAAGAAGCTGGCCTGTTGTTTGAGAATCTGCACGGCCTGGGCCGCGCGTTGGTGACCGACAGCCTGTTCTCGCGCGAACGCCTGGGCTCGACCGGTTTGGGCCACGGGGTGGCTATTCCCCATGGCCGCATCAAAGGCCTGAAGTCGCCCATGGCCGCTGTCCTGTCACTGGCCAACCCGATTGGTTTTGACGCGCCAGACGAGCAAGCCGTCAGCCTGCTGATATTTTTGCTGGTGCCTGAAGCGGCCACCCAAAAACACCTCGAAATATTGTCTGAAATTGCTGAATTGCTCAGTGACGCCACCCTGCGTGGCAAACTGTGCAGCAGCACCGACGCCGCCGAGCTGCATGGCCTGATTGCCGGTTGGCAATCGGCGCAAGTGGCGTGACGCGAGTGATGACGTCGCCTTTGCCCTAAATAGGTCGCCTTGAAACCCACCGTTGTCAGCGCCGACGTCCTTTTTGAGGAATTTCGTGGCCGCTTGAAATGGAAGTGGCTGGCCGGCTTGGGCGCGTCCGAGCGCAAATTTGACGAAGTGGCGGTGCGTGCAGCGCGGTCTGGTGCCGACTTGGTGGGTTACCTCAATTACATCCACCCGTACCGCGTGCAAATTTTGGGCCCGCGTGAAATCGCTTACCTCACCAGCGCCACGCCCGAAGACTGCGCGCGCCGAATCGCCCGTATTGTGACCCTGGAGCCACCGGTTTTGGTGCTCGCAGATGGGCAAATTCCACCCGATTCGCTGCTCTCCATGTGCGAACGCGCGCAAATTCCGCTGTTTTCAACCCACGAGTCGTCGGCCTTTGTCATTGACGTGTTGCGCGCCTATTTGTCGCGCCATTTTGCTGACCGGGCGTCGATGCACGGCGTTTTCATGGACATTTTGGGGCTGGGCGTGCTGATCACGGGCGAGTCCGGCATGGGCAAAAGCGAGCTGGGGCTTGAGCTGATCTCGCGCGGCAACGGTTTGGTGGCAGACGACTCGGTCGATTTGTTTCGCATCAACCAAACCACCATCGAAGGGCGCTGCCCCGACCTTTTGCAAAATTTACTGGAAGTGCGCGGCATTGGCCTGTTAGACATTCGCGCGATTTTTGGCGAGACCGCTGTGCGCCGCAAAATGCGCCTCAAACTCATTGTCCATTTGGTGCGCCGCGAAACAATGGAGCGCGAGTACGAACGTATTCCCTACGAGCCGCTCACGCAAGACGTTTTGGGCATTCCAGTGCGCAAAGCCATTATTCAGGTGGTGGCTGGGCGCAACATTGCGGTGCTGGTGGAAGCCGCCGTGCGCAACACTATTTTGCAATTGCGCGGCGTTGACACTTACCAGGAGTTTGTAGAGCGGCACCGCAAAGCCATGGACCAAGGCGGCTGAAGCTGCATCGCTGATGCAGGCTTAAAGCTAGCTTTCGAGTCCGAGTAGCAAGCCCACGAATTCCCTAGGCGACCCCAAGCTGCCGCTTAAGCCTTCGCTACCACAGGGCGGTTTTTGCAGCGGTCCTTGGTGCAATGCGCGTACAGGCTCAAAGCATGGTCGGAAATCGTGAAACCTTTGGATTTGGCCACCGCGTGCTGGCGTTTTTCGATCTCGGCGTCGTAAAACTCTTCTACCTTGCCGCAATCCAGGCACACCAAGTGGTCATGGTGCTGGCCTTCATTCAGCTCATAAACCGCTTTGCCGCTTTCAAAATTGCTGCGGGTCAAGATGCCGGCTTGCTCAAACTGCGTCAACACGCGGTACACGGTGGCCAGCCCCACGTCCGAGCGGTCCAGCAGCAGCACCCTGAACACATCTTCAGCCGTCATGTGGCGCTGCGCACCTTTTTGAAAAATTTCCAGAATTTTCAGGCGCGGCAACGTGGCCTTGAGGCCGGTATTTTTGAGTTCGTCTATGTTGTCCATGAAAGCTCTTTTCTGCACCGCCCAAGTGCCTTGGCAACCACGCCCAGGCCCAGACGCCAACCGCTACAATGACCTGATCATATCGTCACATCACTCTACGAACCTATGTTCGCACCCCTGAATCATTTTGCTGTTTCTTTGACTCGTCAAGTAATCCGTCAGGCAACCCGGCGAGCCGCTCGCTTGGGTTTGGCGTTGTCCATGGTGGCGGGCGTTGGCGCTTTGGTGGGTTGTGGCAGCTTCAACTCAGCCAGTGGCCGCGTTGCAGGCATCGTGTCGCCTTACAAAATTGACATTGTTCAAGGCAATTTTGTCTCCAAAGAGCAAGTGGCAGCCGTCAAAGTGGGCATGGCCCGCGCCCAAGTGCGCGAAATTTTGGGCACGCCATTGCTGGCCAGTATGTTTCATGCCGACCGGTGGGATTACGTGTTCACCTTTCAGCGCCAAGGTGCCGAACCGCAGGCGCGCAAAGTCAGCGTCTTTTTCAAAGGCAATGTGCTGGACCGGCTGGATTCAGACACTTTGCCCACCGAGGCAGAATTTGTCTCGTCGCTGGACTCTGGCCGACGCTCAGGCAAAGTGCCTGAGTTAATCGCGTCTGAGGAAAGCCTGGCGAAATTCGCCCCTGTGGCAAAACCAGCGGGCGCTTTGGCTGCTGGAGCGGCTGCCCCCAAAGAGCTGCCACCGTTGCCAGCCAGTTACCCGCCGCTTGAGCCATCAGGCCGGTGATATTCAGCACTGCGGCGCAATACCGAAAGTAGGCGCTAACTTGCTGCTTAATGCTTTTCAATGCTGTTCGGCTGGGCAAGCTTTGCAAAGCGCCTAGCCACCCCGTCAAGCTGCCGCCCAACTTTGCCCACCCTGACCCGTTTCAAAGCCTGATTCCATGATTCAACACTCCATCGCAGTTGCAGGCGCGTCGGGTCGCATGGGCCAAATGCTGATTGAAGCCATTCGCTTGGCGGATGACTGCAAACTCAGTGGCGCTTTGGACCTGTCCACCAGCCCGGCTATTGGGCAGGCGGCGTCGGCAACGCCGGGCCCCAGCGCGGGCGTGCTCATCACCGCAGACTTGCGCGCAGGCTTGGCAGGGGCTAAAACACTGATTGATTTCACCCGCCCTGAAGGCACTTTGGCGCATCTCAAAGTTTGCCGCGAACTGGGTGTGAACGCTGTCATCGGCACCACCGGCTTCACGGATGCGCAAAAGGCTGAAATCAACGCCGCTGCCAAAGATATTGCGATCATGATGTCGCCCAACATGAGTGTGGGTGTGAACGTCACCTTCAAGCTGCTGGAAATGGCCGCCAAAGCCTTGAGCACAGGCTACGATATTGAAATTATTGAAACGCACCACCGCCACAAGGTCGATGCGCCTTCGGGCACCGCACTCAAAATGGGCGAGGTGGTGGCCGCCGCGTTGGGGCGTGACCTCAAAGGCCACGCCGTGTTTGCGCGCGAAGGCGTGACGGGTGAGCGCGATCCGCTGGCGATTGGCTTTGCGGCCATTCGCGGCGGCGACATTGTGGGCGACCACACGGTGATGTTTGCTGGCATCGGCGAGCGTATCGAGATCACCCACAAAGCGTCGAACCGCGATGGCTACGCCCAAGGCGCGCTGCGTGCGGTGCGTTTCTTGAGTGGCCAAAAACCGGGCTTGTATGACATGTTTGATGTGCTGGGGCTGAAATGAATTGGGTTGATCTAATTTCTCAGGGCGACGGTGTCAGTAAAACCGTCGCATTACTCCTGCTGGTGATGTCCGTTAGCAGTTGGGTCGTGATCTTGTGGAAAGGCTGGCTGTTGCATCGCGCCAAGGGTGATGTAGCGCGCAGTACGGCGGCCTTCTGGCAAGCCCGCTCGATTGAAGAAGCACGCCCGAAGGTTGAGGCGTTTGACCGCGCGGCGCTTGTCAGTCCTTTGATCGCTGCTATCAAGACGGAGCAAGGTGACACCCTGGCGGCGGCTGGCGACAAGTCTCAACAACTCACCCGCGTCCTGCGTGATGCGCTGCACCTTGTGCTGCACAAGCTGCAATTTGGCCAGGTGCTGCTGGCTACGGTCGGTTCTACCGCGCCGTTTGTCGGTCTGCTCGGCACCGTGTGGGGCATTTATCACGCGCTGATTGGCATCTCCAGCGCCGGGCAGATCACCATCGACAAAATCTCTGGCCCGGTGGGTGAGGCCCTGATCATGACCGCTGCCGGGTTGGCGGTGGCGATCCCCGCAGTGCTTGCGTACAACGTGTTGGGCCGCACCATTAGCCGCATCGAGGCTGACCTGGAAGGCTTTGCGCGGGATTTGCGTGAGCTGTTGTTGCACAACAAGACGTAGGAATTCCCAGTGGCATTTGGTCGGTTAGAACGCGACAAAGGCGCCCCGCCAATGAGCGACATCAACATGACACCGCTCATCGATGTCATGCTCGTTCTGGTGGTGATTTTCATCATCACCGCGCCGCTCCTGGCCAGCTCCATCAAGCTAGATTTGCCCAAAACCGATGCCGCCAAGCCCAACGAAGCGCCTAAATTCGTGCTTTTGGTAGTCGATAAATCAGGCCAAGCCTTTCTGAACGACAAACCTCTCGCCACGGCCGAGCTTGCCCAGCAACTTGCACAGACCGCCAAGCAAAACCCAGATACCGAGCTGCAACTGCGCGCCGACGAGTCCGTGCCCTATGGCCGCGTGGTGGAAGTCATGGGTGTCGCGCAAAAGGCCGGGCTAAACCGAATCGGGTTTGTCGCGGACCCGAAGACCAAGCCTTGAAATTTGGCAAAAATTAATCTATAGGTTAATTTTTGCCATTCGGAAGTGGTTTTTGCCTATTTCATGAACAAAATAGGCCTTTAGCTCTCGGATAATTTGCATAAATAGCTATATATTAAATAGCAATCCGCAAAAACGACCAACCCTGTTCCGGGCTGCACGACTACCCCTGTGCCGCCTACAATTTACCCATGCAAGACAAATATGATCATATGGCGGTTGAGCGCGCTGCGCAGGCCCAATGGACGGCCGCTGATGCGTACCGCGTGACGGAAGGCGCGCGCGACGCGCAGGGCAAGCCAAAACCCAAGTACTACGCCTGCTCCATGCTGCCTTACCCCAGTGGCAAGCTGCACATGGGCCATGTGCGCAACTACACCATCAACGACATGATGGCGCGCCAACTGCGCATGAAGGGCTTCAACGTGTTGATGCCGATGGGCTGGGATGCCTTTGGCATGCCTGCAGAAAACGCCGCGATTGCCAACAACGTGCCGCCTGAAAAGTGGACACGCGCGAACATCGCTGAAATGAAGGAACAGTTTGAGCCACTGGGTCTGTCGTTTGACTGGACGCGCGAAGTGGCCACATGCGACCCCAGTTACTACAGGTGGAACCAGTGGATGTTCCTGAAAATGCTGGAAAAAGGCATTGCCTACCGCAAAACGCAAGTGGTTAACTGGGATCCGGTCGATCAGACCGTTCTGGCGAACGAGCAGGTGATTGATGGGATGGGTTGGCGCAGCGGCGCGCCCGTGGAAAAGCGTGAGATTCCCGGCTATTACCTGCGCATCACGGACTACGCCGAAGAGTTGTTGGACTACACCCTGAACAAGCTGCCCGGTTGGCCCGAGCGCGTGCGCATCATGCAGGAAAACTGGATCGGTAAAAGCGAGGGCGTGCGCTTTGCCTTTACGCATGACATCAAGAGTGCATCCGGCCAGTTGATTGGCGATGGGCGAATGTACGTTTTCACGACGCGGGTCGACACCATCATGGGCGTGACGTTTTGCGCCGTGGCGCCTGAGCATCCGCTGGCGGTGCACGCTGCACTGTCGAACCCCAAGCTGGCTGCGTTCATCGAGGAATGCAAGTTGGGAGGTACGACCGAGGCCGAGCTGGCAGCCCGTGAAAAGGCGGGCATGCCAACGGGGCTGTTTGTCACGCACCCGCTGAACGGTCACAAGATCGAAGTGTGGGTGGGTAACTATGTGCTGATGAGCTACGGCGACGGGGCGGTGATGGGCGTGCCCGCGCATGATGAGCGTGACTTTGCGTTCGCGAAGAAGTACGGCATTAACAGCATTGAAGTGGTGCTGGTTGATGGTCTCGTTTACGACTACGACAACTGGCAAGACTGGTACGGTGACAAACAGCGCGGCGTCACCATCAATTCCGACAGCTACAGCGGCTTGAACTACAAAGATGCGGTGAACGCCATCGCGCATGCGCTGCAAGTGCGAGGCCTGGGCGAGAAAAAAACCACTTGGCGTTTGCGCGACTGGGGCATCAGCCGCCAGCGCTATTGGGGCACGCCGATCCCGATCATTCATTGCCCCGAGCATGGCGCGGTGCCTGTACCCGAGAAGGACTTGCCAGTCATTCTGCCGCCACATCTGGTACCTGATGGTTCGGGCAACCCGCTGAACCACTGTGAAGAGTTTTTGCATGTCGCCTGTCCGATCTGCGGCAAGGCATCGCAGCGCGAGACCGACACCATGGACACCTTTGTGGACAGCGCGTGGTACTACATGCGCTACGCCTGCCCTGATGCCACCAGCATGGTCGATGCGCGCAACGACTACTGGATGCCGATGGACCAGTACATCGGCGGCATCGAGCATGCGGTGCTGCACCTGCTGTACGCGCGCTTTTGGACCAAAGTAATGCGCGACATGGGTTTGGTCCGCTTTGATGAGCCGTTTACCAATCTATTCACACAGGGTATGTTGCTGCACGATTGCTACTACCGCGATGAAGCAGGCGGCGGCAAGCGCTGGTTCTACCCCAATGAAGTCGTGATCGAGCACGATGACAAAGGCCGCCCCACCCGCACGACGGCCAAAGAAGACGGCCAACCGGTGCTTTACGGCGGCACCGAAAAAATGTCTAAGAGCAAGAACAACGTGGTGGAGCCGCGTGAGTTCATCTCTAAGTTTGGCGCGGATACTGCCCGCGCGTTCGTCATGTTTGCGGGGCCACCCGATCAAAGCGCCGCCTGGAGCGATTCCGGCGCGGAGGGTGCTTCGCGGTTTTTAAGGCGTGTCTGGGCCTTTGGTGCGAAGCTGGGCGCCACGACGTCTGTCGCAGACCACACTGACCACACTGACCACGCTGGCAGGCCGGGCATTGGCGACCAACCCAGTGCTGAAGTCAAAAAACTGCGCTTTGATATCTATACCGTGCTTAAGCAAGTCGACTTTGACTACCAGCGCATGCAGTACAACACGGTCGTGAGCGGCGCAATGAAGCTGCTCAACACACTGGAAGACTTCAGTGCCTTCAATTCGACAGGGGCGAAGGTGGCCATGGTCGAAGGCTTTGGCATCTTGTTGCGCTGCCTGTACCCGGTCACGCCGCACATCGCACATCAACTGTGGTCAGAGATGGGGTACGCCCAGCATGACGGTGACCTTTTGGACGCACCTTGGCCGAAGGTTGACGAAGGCGCGCTGACGCAGGACGAGGTCGAGCTAATGCTGCAAATCAACGGCAAGCTGCGGGGCTCGATTTTGGTGGCGACCAACGCCCCGAAAGATGCCGTTGAGCGCCTGGCCCTGGCCCATGAGCTTGTGCAAAAGCAGGCGGCAGGCGGGCCGATCAAGCGCGTCATCATCGTGCCGGGGCGGTTGGTGAATGTGGTGCTGTAAATCCAAACTCGCCGCATGAATCGTCGCGCGTTTTTAAGAACTGGCACTGCGCTGATCGGCGCTGCCTTTTTGCAAGCCTGCGGATTCAAGCTGCGCGGCACCCAGACGTTTGCCTTTGAAACGATTGCGGTAGAAGCCAGCCCGGCGGGTGCCGTCACCGCCGAGTTGCGCAAAGCCTTGGGCAGTCAATTGTTTGTGGCCTCACCAGGCGGTGTTGCTGGAGCGGCGGTACCTGGTGCGCAAGTCACGATGGACATCCTGCAAGAGCTGCGCGAGCGCGCCGTGGCGGGTGTGAACGCCGCTGGCCAGGTGCGTGAGCTGCAATTGCGCATCCGCGTGAAATTCCGCCTGCGCAATGCCCGTGGCAAAGACTTGATTGAAGAGACCGAAATCTTGCAACAGCGCGACATCAGCTTCAGTGAATCAGCGGTGCTGGCCAAAGAGGTCGAAGAAGCGCTTCTGTATAAAAACATGCAGGCCGATATCGTGCAGCAGTTGCTGCGTAGGCTTGCGGCGGTCAAGTCGATCGCGTAAGCCACCATGCAACTTGCTGCCAACCAGCTCCAGACGCATCTGCAAAAAGGTTTGCGCAGCTTGTACACATTGCATGGCGATGAGCCTCTGCTGATTCAAGAAGCCGCAGATACCATTCGCACAGCAGCCCGCGCACAGGGCTTTACCGAGCGCAGTTCGCACACCGTGTCTGGCGCGCATTTCGACTGGAGCGAGGTGCAGGCGGCGGGTGGGTCATTGAGCCTGTTTGCCGACAAGCAGATTCTGGAGGTTCGCATCCCGTCGGGCAAGCCGGGCAAAGACGGCAGTGCGGCGATTCAGCAATTGGCACAAGCGGCGCAAGGCAATGATTCAACATTGACAATCTTCATCCTGCCGCGCCTGGACAAGCTGGCCAAAACCGGGGCCTGGTTTGCTGCGCTGGAGTCGTTTGGCATGACCTTGCAAGTTGAGCCAGTGGAGCGCGACGTCTTGCCGCAATGGATTGCGCAGCGCCTGCAACAGCAAGGCCAGCGCGTTACCGCAGGTGAAAGCGGCCAGCGCACTTTGCAGTTTTTTGCAGACCGGGTGGAAGGTAATTTGCTCGCCGCGCACCAGGAGATCCAGAAACTCGCGCTGTTATACCCCGCAGGTGAACTGACGTTTGAGCAGGTAGAGCCTGCCGTGTTCAACGTCGCGCGGTATGACGTGTTCAAGCTCTCAGAAGCCGTGCTGGGCGGCCAAAGAGTGCGGGTGCAGCGCATGCTGGATGGCCTTCAGGCCGAGGGTGAGGCCGAAGTGCTGGTGCATTGGTCTTTAAGCGAAGACATTCGCGCGCTCAAACGCGTCAAAGACGCCATGGGCCGTGGCAGCCCGCTACCGATGGCCCTGCGCGAGCAGCGCGTGTGGGGTGCGAAAGAGCGTCTGTTTGAGCGTGTGCTTCCGTGCATCACAGATGTAGCGATGTCAGAGCTGCTACAGGCAGCGCATCAGGTGGACGGTATTGTTAAAGGGCTCAAATGGCCTGGCTGGCCCGCCAACGGCTGGCAGGCCTTGCATCGGCTGGCTATGCAGTTGTGTGAGGCGTGTGCGGTGCAGAGCGGTGCGGTGCGCAAAAGTGCTGGAACCCTATCCACTGCAATCTAGATGCTGCTCGCGCATGAGAAAATACGATCATGAACGCGCTCAACCTCGCCGAATACACCCAAACCCTGGGCCTGCAGGCCCGCGCCGCGTCGGCGTTGATGGCCAAGGCACCGACAGCGACTAAAAACACAGCGCTTTTGACCTTAGCGAGCCTGCTGCGCGCCAATGTCGAGTCATTGCAGGCGGAAAATGCCAAAGACCTGACGCGCGCCACTGATGCGGGTCTGGCCGAGCCGATGGTCGATCGCCTCAAACTTACGTCCAAAATCATCGAAACCTGTGCCCAAGGCTGTGAACAGTTGGCGGCCATGCCCGATGTGATCGGCGAGATCATCGGCATGAAACAGCAGCCCAGCGGCATTCGCGTGGGGCAGATGCGGGTGCCGATTGGCGTATTTGGCATGATTTACGAGAGCCGCCCGAATGTGACGATAGAGGCGGCTAGCCTGTCGATCAAAAGCGGCAACGCCTGTATCTTGCGCGGGGGCTCCGAGGCGATTGAGTCAAACAAAGCGCTGGCTTTGCTGGTGCAACTGGCGTTGCAGGGCAGCGGTTTGCCGACCGATGCGGTGCAACTGGTGCAAACCACAGACCGCGAGGTGGTGGGCCAGCTCATAACCATGCCGCAGTTGGTGGATGTGATCATCCCGCGCGGTGGCAAGGGGCTGATTGAGCGCATCAGCAAAGATGCCAAGGTGCCCGTCATCAAGCATTTGGACGGCAACTGCCACGTTTATGTGGACGACCCGTGCGACATCGACATGGCCGTCCAAGTGGCCGACAACGCCAAAACCAACAAATACAGCCCGTGCAATGCGATTGAAGGCCTGCTGGTCGCGCGCAGCGTTGCGGGCGAGTTTCTGCCCAAGATCGCCGCCATTTACGCTGCCAAAGGCGTAGAGATGCGCTGCGACCCGGAAGCGATGGCGATTCTGCAGGGCTTTGAAGCGGCCCATCTGAAAATCGCCAGCGAACAGGATTGGTACGAAGAGTACTTGGCACCGATCATCAGCATCAAGGTGATCGAGGGCGTGGACGAGGCGATCTGGCACATCAACCAGTACTCGTCGCACCACACAGATGCCATCATTACCCGCGACCACATGCATGCCCAAGCCTTCCTGCGCGAGGTAGATTCAGCAAGCGTAATGGTGAATGCAAGCACCCGCTTCGCCGACGGATTTGAGTTCGGGCTGGGGGCTGAAATCGGCATCAGTACTGACAAATTCCACGCGCGTGGCCCGGTCGGCATCGAAGGGCTGACCTCGCTCAAGTACATCGTGCTGGGTAATGGTGAGTTGCGTGCTTGAGTTCGACCCGCCCTCGACGTGAGATTGCTATTGATTGAATAGCTTGTTCCGCAGGATATGCGAGAGCTAAGTTGATATTTGATTCGTAAAATACGAGTTTTAAGAGATTTTTTTATAAAATAAACCTGGGAGTTAATTTTTCTTGGTTCTAGGGCGGCGGTGGTTGAAATAGGCATCAACGCCCCAAGGTCCTAAAATAGAGCGTCCCATACTGGACGCGCCGACCAACAAACACACCACCCATGGTTCCCCACCTCGTCACCGCCCTCACTGGCCCCATCAACGAGCTGGAGCAGCGCGTGCTCGACTCCATGCCCGCCATCGAACGCTGGTTCCGCCTGGAGTGGATGGAGCACACGCCACCGTTTTACAGCGCGGTCGACATTCGCAACGCGGGCTTCAAGCTGGCACCGGTTGACACCAACTTGTTTCCTGACGGTTGGCATAACCTCACGCCCGTCATGCTGCCGCTGGCGGTGCAAGCGGCAATGGCCGCGATTGAGAAAATCTGCCCTGAAGCGCGCAACCTTCTGCTGATCCCAAACAACAATGCCCGCAGCTCGTTCTACCTGAGCAACGTGGCCCAGTTGCAGCGCATTTTTCACATGGCTGGTCTCAACGTGCGCATCGGCTCGATTGATCCTGACATCAAAAAGCCGACCACCATCGAGCTGCCCAACGGTGATGTCGTTACCCTGGAGCCGGTGCTGCGCAAAAAAGGCGGAGGCCGGGGCCGCTTGGGGTTGAAAGACTTTGACCCGTGCACCATCCTGCTCAACAACGACTTGAGTGCTGGTGCGCCGGGCATTCTTGAAGACATTCACGAGCAATATCTTCTACCGCCGTTGCATGCGGGTTGGTCGGTGCGACGTAAAAGCACCCATTTCAAGAGCTACGAAGAAGTCGCCAAGCGCTTTGGCAAGCTCATTGGTGTGGATCCGTGGCTTATCAACCCGATGTTCGAGAAATGTGGCGAAGTCGATTTGTCTGGCGCTGAAGGCGTCGATTGCGTCAGAAGCAACGTGGAGGCATTGCTCAACAAGATCCGCAAGAAGTACAAGGAGTACGGCATTCACGAGAAGCCGTTTGTCGTCGTCAAGCCCGATAACAGCAGCAACGACGGCATGGGCATCATGACCGTGCGCGATGTGAGGGACATCGATGCCTTGCTCGGGCGGGCTAAAAGCGCCGACGCTGATGTCGGCATTGCCAAACACCTCATCATTCAAGAAGGCGTCCTGACCAATGAGCGCATGAACGATGCCGTAGCGGAGCCCGTGGTCTACATGATGGATCGCTACGTTGTGGGGGGGTTTTACCGCATACACGCCCAGCGCGGCATTGACGAAAGCCTGAATGCGCCCGGCTCAAGCTTTGTGCCGCTGGCATTTGCCGAAAGCACGCGCCTGCCCCAGCCCGGAATGAAGCCTGGTGCCAGCGCGCCCAACCGCTTCTACATGTACGGTGTGATTGGCCGCCTAGCCATGGTGGCCGCAAGCTATGAACTAGAGGCCACCGACCCCGAGGCTGAGGTCTACGACTGAAGATCAAGGTCTTGCCCGTTAGGAGGCAGAAGCAATATATTTGAAGAAATTTGAAGATAGTTGACGCAGACGCAAAAAACGCGCTATAATTCAAGGCTTCGCTGATCACAGCCAAGCGGACAAGCAGAGTGAGTTAAAAGGCTTACAAAGCGAGTCAAAAAGACGGTCTTTAGGACGGGTCTTGAAGCTAAAAGCTCCTTAAAAATTTACAGCCGATAAGCGTGGGCGTTTGAAGGCGATTGCCAAGTTCTTCGGAACTGACCTTAATTGGTCAACAAACGCTCATGAAGTTAAAAAAGATGTGATATTCGTCAAAGAAAATCACGTCAATTCCAGCTAATGAGCAAACTCGCAAGAGTATAAATTTTCAAGATCGAACTATAGAGTTTGATCCTGGCTCAGATTGAACGCTGGCGGCATGCCTTACACATG
>JANPCR010000080.1:0-2416 GCA_031431035.1 Rhodoferax sp. | reverse complement strand
CACGTTTTCGCGCATCGTCCCGTAGCGCACGGCGTTGGTGCCGCTGGCGCGGGTCGCGCTCATGCCGCCAATGGAGGCGTCGGCACCGGGGTCAATCGGAAAAAACAGCCCCGTGCTCTTCACCTCGTCGTTCAATTGTTTGCGGGTCACGCCGGGCTGTACTGTCACGGTCAAGTCTTCGGCATTGATGCTCAAAACCTTGTTCATGCGGCTCACGTCAATGCTGATGCCGCCTTGCACCGCCAACAAGTGCCCCTCCAACGAAGAACCCACGCCAAACGGAATCACCGGCACGCTGTAATGGTCCGCCAGCGTTACAGCGGCGGCGACATCGGCAGTGCCTTCAGCAAACACCACGGCACTGGGCGGCGGTACCGAAAACGACGATTCATCGCGCCCATGCTGTTCGCGCACCACCAGCGCGGTCGAGCAATTGTTGCCAAACCGAGCCTTCAACGCGTCAATCAGCCCCTGCGGCACGACCCGCTGGTTGATTTCAGGCAGCAGATGCTCAGGGGCGGTGGGTGCGTTCATAGGGCGACCTTGAAAAGTTTTGACACAACTTGGAATGATTGGACAGTTTAATCCCGCAGCCAAGTTAGCGCCAACGCCCCAGCCTTCAGCACACAGCCCTTGCCCGCCGGATAATGCGCAATCGGACAATTTCAGCCCTTCCCCAACCCAAACCACAAAGGCCAAGCATGGGACAGAGACTTACCCAAATCGCCACCCGCACGGGTGACAACGGCACCACCGGCCTGGGCGACAACACCCGCGTCAGTAAAAACGCGCTGCGGGTGCACGCCATGGGCGAC
The DNA here is from genome assembly GCA_031431035.1 of Rhodoferax sp. GTDB lineage: Bacteria > Pseudomonadota > Gammaproteobacteria > Burkholderiales > Burkholderiaceae_C > JANYCG01. The sequence goes on along the minus strand of JANPCR010000080.1, from coordinate 1,601 downwards.
GTGGACGAGCTGAATTCGCACCTGGGCCTGCTGCTGTGCGAGCCCATGCCCGAGGACGTGCGCACCCTGCTGGTTGAAGTTCAGCACCAGCTCTTCAACCTGGGCGGCGAGCTGTCCATCCCCGGGTTTGAGTTGCTCAAACCCGAGGCCGTGCTGGCACTGGACGAGGCCCTTGCAGAACATAACGAAGCCCTGCCACGCTTGCAAGAATTTATTTTGCCAGCAGGCACCCGCGCCGCTTCCCAAGCCCACGTGTGCCGCACCGTCGCCCGCCGAGCCGAGCGCGCCGTGGTGGCGCTGGAAGCCACAGAGGCGCTGAAAGACACCCCCCGCCATTACCTGAACCGCCTGTCCGATTTGATGTTCGTCCTCGCCCGCGTGCTCAACCGCTACCGCACCGATGGCACTGTGGGTGACGATGTGTATTGGAAAAGTACGCGGCTGGCGGCGGCGGAATCTGGGGCGGATTGAAGGGCTAGCCCGACAGCGACCCGTGAAACGGCGGAGAGTGGGGGCAACGCCTCCAGCGTGGGGGCCGGTTTTTTGCGCAGGGCCGCCCCAAGCAAAAATGCGCCCCCTCGGGGGGCAGAGAGCCACACGAAGTGGGCGAACGTGGGGGCAATCTATTTAGGTGCCAACACCGCCATCGTGATCCGCGACACGCAGGTCAAATCGCCCGCATCGTTCCTCAAGTCAATCTGCCAAACCTGGGTGGTGCGGCCCACGTGAACGGGACGGGCAATGCCGGTGACCCAGCCGGTGGTGGCGCCTTTGATGTGGTTGGCGTTGATGTCCAGCCCCACGCACCGGTAACCCGCAGGCACACACGACGCGGCCGCGCACGAGCCTAAGGTTTCGGCCAGCACCACGCTGACGCCGCCGTGCAAAATGCCATAAGGTTGCCGGGTGCGTTTGTCCACCGGCACGCGGGCTTTGACAAAGTCGTCGCCGACCTCCAGAAACTCAATGCCCAACTGCGCCACGGCGGTGTCGACGTGAATAGCAGTCAGGTGTTCAATATCGATGGGAAGCGTCCAAATGCGCATAGAGCTCCTAATGGGTGAAAATGAACCTGCAGGTTATTATTTGTCAAAAACGATCAAAATATTGATAAAATAGGCCTCTAGCTCTCGAGTTATATAGATAGTTTGCTATTATTTTTGACTGTTTAATGCGTTCAATAATGTGCAGACGGCATGGTTTGCAAGACCGAAGCGGTTTACTTAACTTTACCGCCGCTTGCCGATGCGTGCTGTCACCTGAAACGCTCCCGACTTAGACTGCGTTGATATGACCCAAAACCTGTTGATGATTGAAGACGACGCCCGTCTGGCCCAGATGGTGGCACAGTACCTGGGGCAGTCGGGCTACACCGTCAGCCACGCGCCCACAGCGCAAATGGGGTTGGCGCATTTGCAAAACACCGCCACGGACGCGGTGGATTTGGTGATTCTGGATTTGATGTTGCCCGATCTGGACGGGCTGGAAGTCTGCCGCCGCATTCGCGCCCTGCCAGGCCCAATAGCGCGAGTCAGCGTGCTGATGCTCACGGCCAAGGGCGACCCGATGGACCGCATCATTGGCCTGGAAATTGGCGCTGA
>JANPCR010000079.1:0-8654 GCA_031431035.1 Rhodoferax sp. | reverse complement strand
GGGCCGATTAATTTACTCTGTTGAATATGGTTCCTCGGCAAAGTCCAGTGCCGAAGGTTGTATTCCCGTCCTGCGTATGGGAAATCTCCAAAATGGAAAAGTCGATTGGAGTGATTTGGTTTACACGGATGATGAGTCCGAAATTAAGAAATATTCATTGGCTTCCGGAGACGTTTTGTTCAATCGAACAAACACAGTTGACTTGGTGGGAAAGACGGCGATCTACAGAGGTGAGCGCCCTGCTGTCTTTGCAGGCTACTTAATTCGCGTCAATGTCGATAAGGCCTTACTCAATTCAAAATTCCTGAACTATGTTCTTAATGCTGAATTTTCAAGAAAACACAGTGCGAAAGTGCTCAGTCTCGCCGTTGGGCAAGCAAATATCAATGGGCAAAAACTAAAGTCCTACCCAATCCCGCTGCCACCAACTGTGGTCGAACAAGAAGCCATCGCCGAGGCCTTGAGCGATGCGGATGCCCTGATCGAATCGCTGGAGCAACTGCTGGTCAAGAAGCGCCAGATCAAGCAAGGCACCATGCAGGAACTGCTCACCGGCAAGCGGCGTTTACCGGGGTTTGATGGGGAGTGGCGACTTACACAATTGGCCCAGGTTGGCGAATTCCTGAAGGGTTCTGGCGTTACTCGTGAACAAGCTCAAAGCGGTCAGTTAGCTTGTGTGCGGTATGGGGAGATTTATACGACTCACCATGACTACATTCGAAGATTTCATTCATGGATATCGTTGGAGGTCGCCAAAACTGCGACGGCTCTTCGACGTGGTGATTTGTTGTTTGCGGGTTCTGGGGAAACGAAGGAGGAAATTGGAAAATGCGTGGCGTTCTTGAATGACGGCGAAGCATATGCGGGAGGTGACATCGTAATTTTGCGTCCAGCCACATTTGACTCACTGTTCTTGGGATACGTGATGAATACGGCTCAGGTGATTCGTCAAAAAGCCAGCCGAGGACAAGGTGATGCGGTCGTACATATTAGCGCTCGTGCCCTGGCGCAAATAACTTTTTCGGCACCTGCATTGGCTGAGCAAACCGCCATCGCCACCATCCTCTCCGACATGGACGCCGACATCGCCGCGCTGGAATCCAGGCTGGCCAAGGCCCGGCACCTCAAGCAGGGCATGATGCAGCAATTGTTGACCGGGAAGATTCGCCTGATTTGACATGCAAGAAAACCAGCACACCGAATGGAAGGAATCCTGGCGCGACGAGTATCTGCGCTGGGTCTGCGGCTTTGCCAATGCCGAGGGCGGCGTGCTGGTGATCGGGCGCAATGACCAGGGCGAAGTGTCTGGCCTGAAAGACGCGCGCAAGCTGCTGGAAGACTTGCCCAACAAGGTGCGCGACGTGCTGGGCATCATGGTGGACGTGAACCTGCGCAAGAAGGCGGGCCTTGAATACATCGAGATTGTAGTGCCCGCCTACCCCAATGCCATCAGCTTCCGGGGCGAGTATTTTTACCGCAGCGGGAGCACCAACCAGATGCTCAAGGGCGCGGCGCTCAGCCGGTTTTTGCTGCGCAAGCAGGGCCTGCATTGGGATGGCGTGGTTGAGCCCAAATTCTCCATGCGCAAGCGCAGCACCCAGGCGCTAGCCTGGTTTCGCAAGCAGGCCGCCAAGGCGGGGCGGGTAGACCCGGCCGTGTTGGCCGATAGCGACGAGGCGCTACTGGGCAACTTGCAGCTGCTGGATGCGCCTTACGTCAAGCGAGCGGCAACGCTGCTGTTTTTTGACCAGCCAGAAGCCTTTGTGCTGGGGGCTTTCATCAAGATCGGGTTCTTTGTGACCGACGATGACCTTCGTTATCAGGACGAAGTGCATGGCGACCTGTTCACCCAGGTGGAAAAAGCGCTGGAAATTTTGCGCCAAAAATACCTCAAAGCCTATATCAGCTACCAGGGTTTGCAGCGGTTGGAGACCTTTTTGTTCCCCATTCAGGGCCTGCGCGAGGCACTGCTCAACGCCGTGATCCACAAAGACTACAGCAGCGGCATACCGATCCAGATCAGCGTTTATGAGCATCAAATTGTGCTGTGGAACCCTGGCCAATTGCCAGAGCACTGGACGGTGAAGAAGTTGCTGGGCAAGCATCCGTCCACGCCCTTCAACCCATTGTTGGCATTAGCATTCTTTCGTGCTGGCTATGTGGAGTCGTGGGGGCGGGGCATTGAAAAAATTGCCAGCGAATGCCGCGCGCATGGCATCAAGCCGCCAGCCTACGATGCCAGCATGTCGGGCTTGATGCTGACTTTTCGAGCCAATGCAAACCACCTTGCTGCCGCAGTAGGCCGGCCCCAGGCAGAGGCTTGGTTGGGTGAAAAGTTGGGTAAAAGGTTGGGTAATGGGTTGGGAGAAAGCTTGGGTGATGGGTTGGGTGAAAAGTTGGGCGAAAGCCGCGCTGCAATTCTGAAAGCCATGCATGCAGACCCCAAAGTGACGATCAGGAAGCTGGCCGCGCTGCTGAACATCAGCACCACAGCGATCGAGAAAAACATTGAGGCACTCAAGGCTCGGGGCTATGTGCAGCGCATTGGGTCTGCAAAAGGCGGGCATTGGAAGTTGCCTGGGCTTGTGCCATGAGCGGCATCGGCCAACCCGAACGCGCCACGCAAGACCGCGTGATCGCGCTGCTGAAGGGCGAGTTGGGTTACCGCTACCTGGGTGACTGGACGGATCGCGCCAGCAACAGCAATATCGAGGAAGACCTGCTGACCCGGCATTTGAGCCGCGCGGGCTACTCACCCGCGCAGATCAACGCCGCCCTGCACCGGCTGCGCGCCGAGGCCACCAACCACAACCGCAGGCTGATGGACAACAACGCGGCGGTGTACCAGTTGCTACGTTATGGCGTGCCGGTGAAGACCGAAGCGGGGCAGGCGACCGAGACTGTGCATCTGGTCAACTGGCAGCAGCCAGAGAAAAACGACTTTGCCTTTGCAGAAGAAGTAACGCTCAGGGGTGGGCATGCGCGCCGGCCCGACATTGTTTTGTATCTGAATGGCATTGCGGTGGGCGTGCTGGAACTGAAGAACAGCCGAAAAAGTATTGGAGATGGCATTCGCCAAAACCTGTCGAACCAGTTGCCCGAGTTCAACACCTGGTTTTTCAGCACGGTGCAACTGGTGCTGGCGGGCAATGACTCTGAAGGTCTGCAATACGGCACGGTGGGCACGCCCGAGAAGTTTTTCTTGAAGTGGAAAGAAGACGAGGCCGACGACAGCCGCTTCAAGCTGGACAAATACCTGCTGATGATGTGCAACAAGCCGCGCCTGCTGGAGCTGGCGCACGACTTTGTGCTGTTTGACGGCGGCGTTAAGAAGCTGCCCCGCGTGCACCAGTACTTTGGCATCAAGGCGGCGCAAGCCCATGTGCAGCGGCGCCAGGGCGGCATCATCTGGCATACGCAGGGCGCAGGCAAAAGCATCTTGATGGTGCTGCTGGCCAAATGGATTCTGGAAAACAACCCGAAGGCCCGCGTAGTGGTAGTGACCGACCGCGACGAACTGGACAAGCAGATTGAGCAGGTGTTCAACGCCTCGGGCGAAACCATGGCCCGCACCAGCAGCGGGCGTGACCTGATGGCGCAGCTGAGCGCGCCAGCCCCGCGTTTGTTGTGTTCACTGGTGCACAAATTCGCTCTGGAAGGCCGGGGCCGCAATGGCGGCGAGTTTGATGCCTTTATCCAGGAGCTGCAAAACGCCCCAGCCAAAACCGTGGGCGAGCTGTTTGTGTTTGTGGACGAATGCCACCGCACCCAAAACGGCCGCCTGAACCGCACCATGAAAGCCATGATGCCCAGCGCGGTGTTCATCGGCTTTACCGGCACGCCACTGCTGGCGCAAGACAGGGCCACCAGCCTGGAGGTGTTTGGCGGCTACATCCACACCTACAAGTTCAGCGAAGCGGTGCAGGACGGCGTGGTGCTGGATTTGGTCTATGAGGCGCGTGACATTGACCAGCGCCTGGGCTCTGAAGACAAAATCGACCAGTGGTTCGAGGCCAAGACCAAAGGCCTGAACGGCTGGCAGAAAGACGAGCTGAAGAAGAAGTGGGGCACCATGCAAAACGTGCTCAGCTCCAAATCGCGCATGGACCGGGTGGTGGCCGATGTGATTTTTGACTTCAGCGTCAAGCCGCGCCTGTCCAGCGAGCGCGGTAATGCAATTCTGGTGGCGTCGAGCATCTTTGAGGCCTGCAAGTATTTTGCGCTGTTCAACAAGACGCTGTTCAAGGGCCGCTGCGCAGTGGTCACGTCGTACAACCCGCAGGCGGCGCACGTTACGCTGGAAGAAACGGGCGCGAACACGGAAACCGACAAACAGTTCATCTACAACGTCTATACGGAGTTGCTCCAAGATGTGGCGGGTGTGAACTCAACCGAAGCCTATGAAGAACGGGCCAAGGCCCTGTTCGTCAAAGAGCCTGCCAACATGAAGCTGCTGATCGTGGTGGACAAGCTGCTCACAGGCTTTGACGCGCCGCCTTGCACCTACCTGTACATCGACAAATCGATGCAAGACCACGGCCTGTTCCAGGCCATTTGCCGCACCAACCGGCTCGATGGCGACGACAAGGACTTTGGCTACATCGTTGACTACAAAGATTTGTTTAAAAAGGTGGAGAACGCCATGGCGGTCTATACCGCCGAGTTGGACCACAGCGCCAGCGGCGCAGAGCCTGAAGTGTTGCTGCAAGACCGCCTGGACAAAGGCAGGGAGCGGCTGGACGCCGCGCTGGAGGCGCTGGCCCTGCTGTGCGAGCCGGTGCAGCCGCCGCAAGGGGAACTGGAGCACATCCACTACTTTTGCGGCAACACCGAAATCGCCACGGACCTGGCCGAACATGAGCCGCAGCGCGTGGCCTTGTACCGTGCAGTGGTGTCGCTGTTGCGGGCCTACGCCAATATTTCAGACGACATGGGGCCAGCGGGCTACTGCGACGCGGACGCCACCCACATCAAGCAGCGGGTCAAGCAGTATCTGGACTTGCGCGAAATTGTTCGCCAGGCCAGCGGCGAGACGCTGGATTTGAAGGCCTACGAGGCCGACATGCGCCACCTGATTGACACCTATATCGAGGCAAACGAGCCGCGCGCCATTTCACCTTTTGGTAATATCGGCTTGCTTGACTTGATTGTGAAGACGGGCATTGCCGATGCGATCGCCAGGGAACTGGGTAGCTTGAAGGGCAACCAGGGCGCGATTGCCGAGGTGATTGAGAACAATGTGCGCCGCAAGATCATCAAGGAAAGCCTGACGGACCCGGCGTACTTTGAAAAAATGTCGGCGCTGCTGGACGAAATCATCGCCCTGCGCAAAGCCAAGGCGATTGAATACGAAGAGTTTTTGCAGCGCATTGCCGACGTGGCGGCCAGAGTGCAGGCAGGCAAGGCGGCAGATACGCCACAGCAACTGGACACGCCGGGAAAACGTGCGTTGTACAACAATCTGACAGAGGCCCCGGCTGCTTCATTGGTGCGGCGCACGATGGTCAGCGACCATGCCGTGGCGGCAACGGGCGATGCAAACCTTGACCTGGCAATCCAAATTGATTGGCTGGTGAGGGCGGTCAAGCACGATGGCTGGCGGGGTGTTGCTGTCAAGGAAAGCATCATCAAGGCCAAGCTGTACCAGGTGCTGGGCGACGAGGCGGAAGTGGAACGCATCTTCCGCATCATCTTTGCGCAGAAAGAGTATTGATCGTGGTGCAGCTTGAGCTGGGCGGCGTGTCAGTTGATGTGGTGAGCAAGAACATCAAAAACCTGCATCTCAGCGTGTACCCGCCTACAGGTCGCGTGCGGATTGCGGCCCCGCAACACATGAAGCTGGAGACGATCCGGGTGTTTGCGATCTCAAAACTGGGTTGGATCAAACGCCAGCAACGTGACGTGGTGAGTCAGGACCGGGAAGCGCCACGGGAATACCTGGAGCGAGAGAGCCACTATGTGTGGGGCAAACGGTATTTGATGAAGGTGGTAGTGGTTGATGGTGCGCCTGCGGTTGGGCTGAGCCATCGTCAACTTGTGCTCAATGTGAGACCGGAAACCAGCGAGGTGCGCCGGGGCGAGATTCTGGATGCGTGGTACCGGACGCAGATAAAATTGGCCATGCCTGCCCTGCTTGAGCGTTGGCAGCCATTGATGAGCGTGAAAGTGGAGCGTTTTTTTGTGCAGCGCATGAAAACCAAATGGGGCAGTTGCATCCCCTCAGCGGGTTCTATACGGCTGAACACGGATCTGGCGAAAAAGCCGCCGGGTTGTCTTGAATACATTGTGGTTCACGAGTTGGCGCATTTGTTGGAGCCCACCCATAACGCCCGGTTTACTGGCTTGATGGATCGCTTTTTACCCAACTGGCGGCAGTTGCGTGATGACTTGAACCATCTGCCGCTGCGGCACGTGGATTGGAACTACTAACAAGCTGAAAGATGCACCAAATGGAAAGCCGCTACATGCGGCTTTCGTCTTTTCCGGGCTGCAATTTGACGTCAACCCGCTTGCGCATCTGCGTACAGCGCTGCCATCTCCCGCGCCGCTTCCGCCAAGCTGGCCCGCAACTCTGTGGGGGCCAAAACCTCTACATCCGCGCCTAAAGCCAGCAGCTGATGCGTTGCGTGGCTGACGGATTCGATGGGGATTTCCGTAAGACTCCACTTCGGGTTCATTGGGTCGGCTTTGGATGTGGCGGCCAACGCTTGGTGGATTGCGGGGCTGAATTGTTTGAGCAGTTTTGCGCCGCGCACATTCACGCGAAGTGTGGCAGTGGCGGTGTAAATGTCAGCTTCAAATTGCGCGGTAGAGGATTGCCAAAATTGGGTCAAATCGAAGCGTTTGGGGCGTTGAAAAGTGCCGTTTTCAACGACAAGGCTCAAAATATTGGACAAGCGGTAGGTGCGCGGGGCATTGCGGGCCTTCGCTGGCTTGTGGTCGGCGGTTTGGTCTGTCGCATTCTGTCGCTCGGCGGGTTTGGGCCACGGCAACGCCACCAGGTACCAAACACCAGCTTTCAAAACCAACCCCAGCGGCTTGACGCGGCGCTGCGTCGTGCTGCTCCAACTTTCATAGCGCATGTTGATGGGCTGCTGCTGCCACACGGCTTGGGCAACGGTTTGCAGAAATTGCGGCGCATCGGCACTTCGAAACCAGTCGGTCGTGTCCACGTGCAGGCGCGCAGTCACGCGCTGGGCATCGTCTTGCAAGGCGGCAGGCAAGCTGGCCAGCATTTTGAGTTGAGCCGACGCCGACGCATGGCCCAAGCCCAAAGCCGTGGCAGCGCTGGGCAAGCCCGCCAAGAAGAGTGCTTGCGCTTCCTTGTCGGTCAAGCCGGTGAGCTGAGTACGCCAGTCGCTACGCAGTTGAAAACCGCCTTGGCTGCCGCGTTCTGACCAAACTGGCACACCCGCCGCCGAGAGCTGGTCGATGTCGCGCAGGATGGTGCGCGGGGTGACTTCAAGTTCAGCTGCCAAGGCCGTCGCACTCAGGCGACCGCGCGTTTGCAACAGCATTTGGATGGAAAGCAGGCGACTGGCACGCATGGTGTTGACTTGAAATTGGAGTGGAAAACAAGTAGGGCGCGCAGCGCAAGTGAATGCACGAGCTTTTTCATGCTTGCCCTCATTGTCATCTTCAACCATGACATTCCCTGTCATGTATGCCAATTTAAGCTTGTCCCCAGTCTGGAATGACTCCAGTGGCCTCACAATTTTTAGAAAGCGACAGGCAAAAGCTATGGAGTTCTTGAATCAAGCGTTTGAATTGAATCAAACCGCCCACTTGTGGGTGTTTTTCGTTTTCGTGTTCGGCATCATCGCGCTACCCGGGCTGGACATGGCCTATGTGCTGGCGAGCGCCTTAAAGGGCGGCAAGCGGGCAGGTTGGGCGGCCGTGCTGGGCGTCGTGGCAGGGGGCATGGCGCATACGGCGATGGCGGTGGTTGGCGTTGGCGTGGTGATCAGCGCAGTACCACGTTTGTTTAACTTGATGCTGCTGGCGGGGGCTGCTTACATTGCCTGGATGGGGTGGTCCCTGCTGCGCGGCGCATCGGCTTTGGGCGACGTGGCAGACGCCACCAACGCCAGTCCACGCACCTGGTTTGCCATTTTCGGCCAAGGTGCCGCCACCTGCCTGGTGAACCCCAAGGCCTATGCGTTCATGCTGGCTGTTTTTCCGCAGTTTGTGAAGCCGGATCAAGGGCCTTTGCTAAACCAAGCGGTCGTTCTGGGTGCGATCACAGCCGTGACACAGCTTGCGATTTACGGTTTGGTGGCCATGGGTGCAGTCGCCATACGGTCTGGTTTGCGCCGTAGCGGTCAGTTGCAGGTGCGTGCAGGTCAGGCGGTGGGTTTGATGCTGATTTTGGGAGCGTTGTGGACGGGCTGGCAGGGCTGGCGGTCTTTGGGGTGAATCTGGCTGCGGCTCAAATGCTATAAGATATATAGCAAACTATCTATATAATTCGAGAGCTAGAGGCCTATTTTGTTCATATTTTGCTCCAAAATGCCTGATTTTAGAAAAAAAAAACCTGCAGGTTCTTTTTTGTCAAAAATACGTCGAAAGTGGGTCAAACTGAGTGAAACTTCGGCAAAGTTCATCCAAGTTCGTCAAACCGTGGCGGCTGGCAACCCAGGCGGGTGCAGTTGATG
>JANPCR010000078.1:0-5451 GCA_031431035.1 Rhodoferax sp. | reverse complement strand
GACAGCCGCTATTGGAGCCAGGCCGAATCCGAGCTGCGCGGCACGGGTATCACCTTGGAAAAAATTCCCTCGGGTACCAGCACGCTGCACCACGACTGGTTGGCGCACCAAGCTGGCCAAGGTGGCACGGTGTTGGTCGATGGCCAGGTTTTGGGCTTGGCTTCAGAGAAAGCGCTGCGTGCCGTACTGATGGCCGTTGGGGCCGTGCTTCGCACCGATGTGGATGTGTTTTCAGAAGTGTGGGCCAACCGCCCTGGCCTGCCGTCTAACCCGGTGTTTGAACACCTGCCGCCGTTTGCCACCCAAACTCGCAGCGAGAAGTTGACGCAACTGCGCAGCGCGATGAACCAACACACTTGCAGCCTGCATTTCGTATCCAGCGTGGATGACATCGCCTGGATTTTGAACCTGCGGGGGGCCGATGTGAGCTACAACCCGGTGTTCATCTCGCACCTGTTGGTATCCGCCACAAATGCCACCTTGTTTGTGGCCGATGGCAAGATTGACGCGGCGCTGACCGCGCGTCTGTCTGCGGATGGTGTCGCCATTCGGTCGTATGCCCAAGCGCCGTCAGCTCTGGCCGCCGTGCCTGCAGGCACCCGTGTGTTGGTCGATCCGCGCCGCGTCACGTTTGGCCTGCGCCAGAATCTGGCCGCCAGCGTGGTGGTGGTTGAGGCAATCAACCCCAGCACCCTGTTCAAGAGCCGCAAAAATGCTGCCGAGGCCGAATTTGTGCGCCAAGCGATGCGCGAAGACGGTGCTGCCATGTGTGAGTTTTATGCGTGGTTTGAAGAGGCCGTGAAGTCTCAGAAGCTTACCGAAATCGATGTGGCAGACAAGCTCAGCGCCGCCCGCGCCAAGCGCGCGGGTTACAAAGACCTCAGCTTCCCGGTGATTGCGGGCTTCAACGCCAACGGCGCCATGCCCCACTACCGCGCCACAGAGGCCTCACACGCGACCATTCAAGGCGACGGTCTGCTGCTGATCGACTCGGGCGGCCAGTACCTGGGCGGCACCACCGACATCACCCGCACCTGGGCGATTGGCCAGGTCAACGCCAGCCAGCGCCGCGGCTACACCGCCGTGCTCAAAGGCACCATCGGCCTGACCCGTACGCTGTTCCCCGAAGGTACGCCGTCGCCATTTCTGGACGCGATTGCCCGCGCGCCGTTGTGGGCCGAAGGCCTGGATTACGGCCACGGCACCGGCCACGGCGTGGGCTACTACCTGAACGTGCACGAAGGCCCACAAAGCATAAGCAAGGCCATCCCGGAACCGCACCACGCGATGCAACCCGGCATGATCACCTCGATTGAACCCGGCCTGTACCGCGAAGGCCAGTGGGGCGTGCGCATTGAAAATCTGGTGCTGAATGTCGCCGTGGACACGCCCGAAAAAGGCGCGTTCGGCAAGATGCTGGGATTTGAAACGCTGACGCTGTGCCCGATCGACATGAGCTGTATCGAACGCAGCATGTTAAGCGCGGACGAGATCAACTGGATCAACCAATACCACGCCACCGTGCGAGAGCGCCTGAGCCCGCTGCTGAGCGGTGATGCCTTGGGCTGGTTGCAGCGGCGCACGCAAACCGTCGCCTGAATTTAAGCAGTACCGTGAAAGTAAACCATGCCCTCCACCATGCCAAGGTTCTTCGCAGCAATCGCCCAAGTCGCCGCGATTTTTAGCTTCGCCTTCACCATGCCAAGTGCCCACGCCATTGAAGAACCCACCTACACGGTGGTGCAAAAAACTGATGTGTTCGAAGTGCGCAAATACGAGCCGTATCTGGTCGCCGAAGTGCTGGTGCCTGGCCCCGTCAGTGAAGCTGGCAGCCAAGGTTTTAGCTTGCTGGGGGGCTATATTTTTGGCAAAAACAAAGGCGAGCGCAAATTGGAAATGACCGCACCGGTCACCCAAACACCGGTGGAGCCGCCCGTGCCAGTGAAGCTCGAGATGACCGCGCCGGTCACTCAAGCCTCAGCCCCTGGCGGATTTTTAGTGCAATTTGTGATGCCCAAGGGTTACACGCTCGCCACCCTGCCGGAGCCGCTGGACGCGCGCGTGAAACTGCGTGAAGTGCCGGGCAAAAGCGTGGCCGTGATTCGATTTTCTGGCAGCTGGTCACAGAATCTGTACAACGAGCAACTTGAGTTGTTGAAAGCCGCACTGTCCAAAGCCAACATCGCCACGCAAGGCGAGCCGGTATCCTCACGCTACAACAGCCCGTTTTCATTGCCGTTTATGCGACGCAATGAAATCTGGCTTAGCCTAGTTTAACCAGGTATTGAATCGGGGTAGAGCCCATGAATGCCGACTGCTTCGGCGTGCGCATCCACGCTGTGGGCCTGCCGCGCGGATGGCGGGCCTTACGCGACGGACGGCATGGCCGTATAACTGTAGCTGGACGAGCCCACGCTGCGCGAAGTGGCGCGCATGACCGGTGGCGACCACCATCACGCTGGCACCGCCGAAAAGCTGCGCGGGGTGTACGAGACGCTCGGTTCACAGATGCAGATTGTCAAGCGCGAAACCGAGCTTGCGCCGTTGCTGGCATTGGTTGCGGCGCTGCTGGCGCTGGTAGCGGTTGTTTTTTCGGTGCTGTGGTTTGGGCGCTTTGCTTAAATCATCGTCCCGGTGCGCGAAACCCCCATGGGCCGCCTGCGTGTGATCAGCGTCGAAGGGCTCATAGGTTTCAAGCTCCAAGGCGTCGCGAACGACGCAACCCGAACGCGCAATTTGGACGACATTCGCGCACTCTTGAAAATACACCGCGTTCCCCTCGACATGGGTGAGTTGCGTGAATACTTTGCCTTGTTCAACAAACCGGAACTCCTCCGTGAACTCCTCGGATAGCACCGGTACGAATGCTGTAGCGGCGCTAAACCGTGCCGGTGCAGATGCGGTGTTGGCGCGCGAAGCAGGGGTGCCCTTTCAGCCGCCGCTGGGCAACGCTACTGGGATCGATCCCATTGCCGAGTGGTTGAGCCTGATGGAGGTTGTGCAAATGCTTTGCCCTGCAAGGCCCTTGCGTGACAGCCCTATGCAGGGCAAGCATTGGCGACTGTGAAAGCATCTGCCCACCGGGACGGAGGATCACGCAGATACTTCCGCCAAGCACTGCATCTGCACCCATCTCAATCGCAAACACAATCTCGCCAATCATGTCGCCCGCGTGAGTGCCGACCATGCCGCCGCCCAGAGAAAAAGGTCCTTCTTGACCCTGGTGCGTGCGGCTTTCGCATGGTCTTCTGTGAGGCTAATCCAAGCGACTTCGGGGTCGGTGGATGCCACGCTAGAGATCGCTCTCGCGTTGAATGCAGCAGCGCCCAACTCTTTGTCGCTGTTGAGTTCACCGAGGAAAAGCCTGAATCAACTCTGGCGCAATGGCCAGCGGTGTAATGATGCCGGCCAGTAGAGCGACCAAAGCCACAGCAAGTGCGGCCGAAGTCCAAACAATTAAACGGGATATCGTGGGGTGATGTCGGCCAATCGGCACCGAGATATGCAGGCCAAAAGCCAGAATGGCCAGCCCGTAGTAGGGCGCAAAAAAAAGCTTCCAGTAACCTGCACGCATCCCCGCCGCAGCAAACGCGAGATCAGTTTCAACACCATGCATACGCGCGTCTAGCACAGCAAACACATGGATCGAAAGGAAAACAGCCAAATAAAGGCCAGATACGGGTTGCACCCAACCGCGCCTGAGATCTGCGCGACGGTTCCATGCCAAGCTCAGACCAGTTGCGATTTGCACAGCACAGGATGCAAGCAAAACCGGTTCTAACCACCCCTGGTAGAGCCAGCGCAAAGCCAATTGAACGATTCGATGCACTTGTTGCCCGGCAAAGCCCGCAACATGATTTCCGATGTGAAGCAACACAAACGAGCCGAGCACTGCTGCAGAAAGGCGATGAATGTTGCGACGTGCAAGCTTGAACTGCAAATTTGTTTGAGTTGCCTTGATCGATGGTGGTGTTCTCATAGCTGGCAAAATTCCATACTTTATGGTATTGTACTGTTGATCGAAATATCAATCGAATCGAATCAAGGGGATCAGAACATGGCTAAAGCGTTATTGCCGACGGAAAGCAATTCAGAACGTAAGGCACGACTGCGACCTGCCGATTGGGTTGCTGCTGGGTTTAGAGCCTTGGCGCGTGGTGGACCGCAAGCCATTGGCGTGGAATCCATCGCTCGCGATCTTAAGGCGACAAAAGGCTCGTTTTACTGGCATTTTTCCGACCTCGCCTCGCTCAAGCTAGCCATGCTCAATACTTGGGAGCAACTGGCCACCGCCGATATCACCGCATCCGTTCGCAACTCTGGGCTATCTGCTCGAGAGCAGGTGTTTCTTTTGGTGGAGAAAGTGTCTGCCACTCCGGAGGATCAGTTTGGTGGCAATGCAATTGAGCCGGCTATTCGTGATTGGGGGCGCAGTGAACCGGCAGCGCTGACCGCACTGGAGCGAGTAGACCGGCAGAGACTTGCCGATTTGCGTGATTTCTTCCGAAGCGCGGGACTTGCACCTATGGCGATCAGTCAGGCGGCCGTCGTGGTTTATGCGGCAGTGATCGGCTTGGAGAGTCTTCGCCTATCGGCGGGTGTCGGTATGCAAGAGCCACTGCTAGCTTTGACGGAGCAATTGCTTGCTACGTCATCGTTTGTTGAAACGATTTGAAGCTGACTCAATCCATACTTTTAAGTATATAATTTAGAGCCAAGGAAGAAAAAGCATGTCTGTTGAGCGCGTTGAGCTACCCCGAAATTCCCTGTTATTGGCGCAAGCCAACCCCAATGACTATCTCGACTGCTTCGCAGTCGACACACCCACCAATGTTCGCTTAGAGGACTACGTCTCCGCCTTCTACACCAGTTGGTTGTTCAAGCTGGAGCGCTTTGTGCTGGGCCTCGCTGGTCAGTCTTCTACTGACCAGCAGGCGCGTGACTTGGCACAAGGCAAGTTGCAAGCTTTCGCTGCTTGGAGGCTCGGAGTGCGACAGCACGACCAAATTCTGATGCGAGACTTCACTGGCGCAACGTGCTCCTGGCTGATGGCAGTCCCAACGGCACACGGCACGCGCTTATATTTTGGGTCAAGCGTGAAGGCCAGGCAGCTACAAGCAGATGGCTCGTTTCGGCTCCCCTTCGTGTATCGAGCACTTATGGGGCTACATGTACTTTACTCTCGCGCACTGCTGGCCGCAGCGTCGCGTGGGCTGGAATAAAACGCGTCTTATATTGGTTTCCAAGCGTTCCTGCCGCGCGGTTGATAGGGTTGTTTTGGTTTTGGTGTTCGGTCAACGCTTGCTTGGCGGCAAATCCGTGCAACTCCCATGCACCACTTCCGCCGCCATGCCAATAGATTCCCCAAGCGTCGGATGCGGGTGAATCGTCTTGCCGATATCAATAGCATCTGCACCCATCTCAATCGCCAGCGCAATCTCGCCAATCATG
>JANPCR010000077.1:0-3239 GCA_031431035.1 Rhodoferax sp. | reverse complement strand
CGGTTGGCTATCAAAATACTGATGAACCCTGTGGCTGCTGCAATTTGCAAGCTGGTCTGCACCGATGCCAGTGTGGCCACTTGGCCCCAAATGGCGGCTCCCAAAGCGCTCGCCCCCATGATGGACATTTGAAACATGGACATGCCGCGAGCACGCACCCAGCCGGGCAGGCCCAATTGCGCCGACACGCTGAGCGAATTGGCCACGGTGATCCAGGCCATGCCCGCCGCGAACATGGCCGGTGCCGCCCAAAACACATCAGGCGCGAGCGCCACCACCACCATGGACGCGGATTGCAAAGCCGCCCCGCGCGCCACCAAACCATCGCGCGACCAATTTCTGCGCAGCTGGGGCAAAAATAACGCCGCCAAAATAGCCCCAGCTCCCATGCTGGACAGCAACACGGTGTAGGTGCCCGCCGCGCCGCCCTTGAGTCCGCGCGCCACCAAGGGCAGCAACGCCAGCAAAGCGGTCGAGTGAAAGAAAAACAGCGAAATTCTGACCAGCACACCTTGCAAGTGCGTTGATTGCCCCACGTATTGCAAGCCGACGCGCATCGCGCTGAACAGTTTTTCGCGCCCCAAGGGTTGCGGTGTGGGCGTGTGCTGCCAACGCGAAATGACAATCGCCGCCACAATGGACAGCGCCGCGTTCAGCATGAACACGTAGGCACTGCCCAGGCTAGCAATCAGCGCACCAGCCATCAGCGGGCCAATGATGCGCGACGCATTCATTGAAATGCCGTTCAGCGCCAGCGCAGCGGGCAGTTGCGATCGCGGCACAAGCTCTGGCACGATGGCGGCAAATACGGGCCAGCGCAGCGCCAAGCCAATGCCGTTGGCAAATGTGAGAATGAGCAGCAGAATGGGTGAAATCGCATCGGTCAGCACCGCTGCACACAGCAGCAAAGCCACGCCCACCATCCAGATTTGCGTGAACAGCAAAAACCGCTTGCGATTCAAAATGTCAGCCAAAGCGCCGCTGGGCAAACCCAAAAAGAAGACCGGCAGGGTTGAAGCGGTTTGCACCAAGGCCACCCAAATCGGCGTGGTGGTCATGCTGCTCATCATCCAGGCAGCGGCAACATCGTTCATCCACATGCACACATTGGCGGTCAGCCAGGTGAACCACAGCATGCGAAACACCGGAACCCCCAAAGGTGCCAGTGGGGAAGTTGGGGCAGACAGCGAATCGCCGGCGGCTGGCGGGTTCAGTCCCTCAGGCGGCGGCATGTTGGGATGGCTCGGGCGATAAACTGGAAATTGGGATTTGCAAACCGGGCGACCAGGCTGACACCCTACATCAGCAAATGCTCACCCGCATTGTCGCCACCCAGCGTCACGTAGTTCACCTTGCGAATGTCCATCAGCTTTTTGCCACCCGAGTAGCTGATCGAGCTTTGCACGTCTTGCTCCATTTCGACCAGCGTGTTTTTCAGCGGCCCTTTGATGGGCTCCAAAATGCGTTTGCCTTCGACGTGTTTGTACTCGCCTTTGTTGAAATCGCTGGCTGATCCGTAGTATTCTTTGAACAGCTTGCCGTCCACTTCAACTGTTTTACCGGGCGATTCTTCGTGCCCCGCAAAGAGTGAGCCAATCATCACCATGGACGCCCCAAAGCGGATGCTTTTGGCAATGTCGCCGTGATCGCGAATGCCGCCATCCGCAATGATGGGTTTGGTTGCCACGCGAGCGCACCATTTCAGTGCTGACAGTTGCCAACCGCCCGTGCCAAACCCGGTTTTGAGCTTGGTGATGCAGACTTTGCCGGGGCCAACACCCACCTTGGTGGCGTCGGCGCCCCAGTTTTCAAGGTCGATCACCGCTTCGGGCGTTGCCACATTGCCTGCGATGATGAAGGTCGTTGGCAGCTTTTCGCGCAGGTAGGCAATCATGTTTTTCACGCTGTCGGCATGGCCATGGGCAATGTCGATGGTGATGTACTCTGGCGTCAACTCAAGCGCCGCGAGCTGATCCACGGTGTCGTAATCCGGCTTTTTGACGCCCAGAGAGATGGACGCAAACAGCCCCTGTGCCTTCATGGTTTGGACAAACTTCACATTGTCCAGATCAAAGCGGTGCATCACATAAAAGTAGCCGTTTTGGGCAAGCCAGGTGCAAATCGACTCATCCACCACGGTCTTCATGTTGGCGGGCACCACGGGCAGCCTGAAGCTGCGCGCGCCCAAGGCCACGCTGGCGTCACATTCAGAGCGGCTTTCGACCCGGCATTTGCGGGGCAGCAGCAGAATGTTGTCGTAGTCAAAAATTTCCATGGCGGTGTTCTCCAACGGGCAAAAAAAACCAGGCCACAAATGCTTGGGCCCGGTGATTGATTCTACGGGAGTGGCGGGCCCATTGCCCATGCGACAGGCTTTGTCACGAAGTTCTCTTAAACTTGAGCGATGCCAGTCGCAGACACCGCAACGCCTCATCCTCAACGTCGATCATCCGACACCAACACCCACCCCGCAGACCGACGTCGCCGCACGACTGATGCCAATGCCACGGATGGCTCAGGCATGCTGGGGCTTGCCGGCGGGGGCGTGACCTTTCGGGTGCGCCGCTTGGAGCCCTTGCTGGCTTGGCTGCTGGCAGGTTGCGCGCTGTGGGTCAGCGTGTTGGTTAACCCGCCCGGCATGCAGGTTTGGTTACTGGCTGTGTTCATGGCCGCCATTGGCGGCTGGAGCCGGTTGTACCCCGCGCGCAAGCAGAACGTGTTGCTTGCACGCGGCCTGCTTTTTTTGGTGGGGGCCTTGCTGCTGCATCTCCTGCCTGAAACGGGCGGCCCAACGGGCCCGTATTTCTTTGCAGTCGTGCTGGTGGTGGTCTTTTACCCTCTGTTGCTTACCTACAAATGGTCAGTTGTGCTGATGGCAGCTGCCATGGTCGAATTTGCTTTGGCCTGCTGGTTGGCCGAGCCCCAACCGGGCTGGCGAACCGCCTTGTTGCATGCTGGATTTTTGCTGTTCATCCCACCGTTGACCATCGTTTTTGGCCAGTCCATGCGCCAGTCTGATGTCCGCGCTGAATCGTCCATGCGCGACGCGCGCACTCTGCTCTACAACGAAACCGGCTTTTTTGTGCACGGTGCCGTGTTGCTGGCCGATTGCCATCGGCGGGATCGCCCGTTCAGCATGGTGCTGCTCAGCAGCGCCGATTTGCAGGACATTCCGGGGCAACTGGGCCGCAAAGTCGCCAACGATCTGTTTGGGCAAGTCGTGCAAGGCATCGGAGCCG
>JANPCR010000076.1:0-62093 GCA_031431035.1 Rhodoferax sp. | reverse complement strand
ACCACCACGCTGGTGGACTGGTGCCATAACAACAAAACCCCTGCGCACAATGATGCTGCGGTCGCTGGATTGCTCGAATCTGGCATTCGCGCGGCGTTTTTCCATGGCACGCCCAAGCCTGACCCCAAACCCGGCGAGTTGCCGTTTTGGGAGGTCCCTCATCCAAGGGCCGAGGTGGAGCGATTGCTCAAAGCGCACCAAGGCAATGCTTTGCTTAGTATCCATGCGGCCGTTTTGGGGCCGCATTACTCGACGATGGATGTGGCCTTGCACGACTTTCGCATGGCCCAAGAACTGGGGCTGATTGCGTCTATGCACCAAGGGGGTGGCCCGGCCCGCACGCCTGAGAGTTGGGAAAAGCTGGAGGCAGCGGGCCTGTTGGGGTCGCATATCAACATCGTGCATGGGCATGCGTTGAACGACGCGCAGTTGCAACGGTTTTGCGACCTGGGCATGAGTTTTTCAGTAGCGGCCGAAAGCGAAATGTCGCAAGGCCATGGGCACCCAATCACCGGGCGCTTGCTCGCCCTGGGCCGAGCGCCATCGCTGGGAGTGGATCTGGAAAGCGCCATCAGTGGCGACATGCTGACCCAGGCGCGCATCGCCTTGGGCATTCAGCGCAGTCTGGACAACGTGGCGCACCGTGCGGCTCACGGCAGCATTCCTTCAACCTCTACCATCACGACACGCCAGGCGCTGGAGTGGGTCACGGTTGAAGGCGCCCGCATGTTGGGGCAACTGGATCGCATTGGCTCACTCAAACCTGGCAAGCAGGCCGATTTGGTGCTGATTCGCGCAGACGACCTGAACATGCAACCCGTGCATGATGCGGTCAACAGCGTGGTTATGCAAACCAGCCTCGCCAACATCGACAGCGTGATGGTGGCGGGTCGCTGGAAGAAACGCCACGGCAAATTGACGGGCATAGAGCTGGAGCCCAAGCTGCTTGCGTTGCAGGCTTCAGGACAAAAAATTGCGCAGGCCATGGCGGGTTGATGGCTCGGCAGCCTCGGCATTTCAAGACAAACATACAGGAGACAACCCCATGAAACGACTTTTATGCACGCTGGCAACTCTGGTGGCCACAAGCTCAGGCTTTGCGCAAACAGGTGCAGACTACCCGAACAAGGTCATCAAAATTGTGGTGCCGTTCACTGCGGGCAGTGCCACCGACATCATGGCCCGCATCGTCGGGGAGAAGATTGGCACCAGCATGGGGCAGCCGGTGGTGGTTGAAAACCGTCCCGGCGCTGGCGGCACCCTGGGTGCCACGCAGGTTGCCAAAAGCGAGCCCGACGGCTACACCTTGCTGGTGGTGTCTGCCGGTCATGTTGTCAATCCGGTTCTGTACCCCGGGCTTGCCTATGACACCTTGGCTGACTTTTCAGGTGTAACGCCCTTGGCGGCCCTGCCCAATTTGCTGGTTGTGGCAGCGACCAGTCCCATCAAGTCAGTGCAGGAACTGGTGGCTGCGGCCAAAGCGAAGCCCGGGTTTTTAAACTATGCGTCGGCGGGCGTTGGCAGTGCCACCCATGTCAACGCCGAAAAGTTCCGCACGTCGGCAGGCGTTCAGGTGACTCACATCCCCTTCAAGGGCACGCCAGAAACCATTGTTGAAACCACAGCAGGGCGGGTGGACTTCATGTTCACTCCGGTGCTGTCGTCATTGCCGTCCATCAAGGAAAACCGCATGCGCGCGCTGGCCGTCAGCACGGCCAAGCGGTCAAGCGCGCTACCCGAGGTTCCGACTGTCGCCGAGGCGGGTTTGCCTGGCTTTGTGTTTGATTTCTGGATTGGCCTGTTGGCACCGAGCAAAACGCCTCGCCCTATCATCAACAAGCTCAACGCCGAAGTCGCAAAAGCGCTAGCGCTGCCGGATGTCAAGGAGCGCATGGCCAAACTGGGTGCAGAGTCTTTGCCCATGACGCCTGAGCAATTCGACGGCTACATCAAGGATGAATTTGCGACCTTGGGAGCGGTCATGAAGGCGGCGCCCAAATAGGGAGGGCAGACGATTCATGGCATGGGGCATTGATTCATGACCGTGCGCAGCTTTTCGCTGCAAGTCAACGGGCAATTGCAAACTGTAGTGGCCGAAGGCAGCATGCCATTGCTCCACGTTTTGCGTGCCGACTTTGGTTTGATTGGCACCCGGTTTGGGTGCGGTGCTGGGCAGTGCGGATCTTGCCACGTATTGCTGGACGGAGTGTCCGTTGCAGCCTGCGTCACCCCGATCGAAGCGGTTGAAGGGCACAGCCTGACCACTGTGGAGGGGCTTCAAGCGGGTGGCCAACTTCACCCCTTGCAGCAGGCTTTTGTGGACGAACAGGCGGCCCAGTGCGGTTACTGTATTTCAGGGATTTTGGTCACTGCCACCGCTTTTTTGAAGCATGTACCTAATCCCACTGAACCTCAAGTGCGGCAAGCGCTTGATGGACATTTGTGCCGCTGTGGCAGTCACAACCGCATTGTGCGGGCAGTGTTGCGCGCAGCCAAGGCCTTGCAGGTGAATGCATGAGCTCCAAGCCAGCCGCTTTACCCGCAAGCTTGCTGGCCAACCCGCGCTTGTCGCAATGGTTGTCGATTAACGCAGACGGCAGCGTCACCTTCAGCAGTGGCAAAGTCGAACTGGGCCAGGGCATTGACACCGCTTTGGCCCAAATTGTGGCTGAAGGGTTGGACGTGTCGCTGTCCCGGGTTCGCCGTGCCGTTACATCCACCGCTACCGGCCCCAACGAAGGCATGACCTCGGGCAGCCTGTCGGTGCAAGAATCTGGCAGTGCCCTTCGCTTGGTGTGTGCCCAGGCCCGCGAAATCTATCTGCGGTCTGCTTTGGTTCACTTGGGGTTGCCTCAAACTGACATGGACAGGCTTTACGTGGTGGATGGCATCGTGCACGTGCGTGCCAGTGCGCACCATCCTTTGGATTGCGGCCCGACAAGTTATTGGGCGCTGGCTGATTCAAACTTGTTGAATTGCGACGCATCTGGGCTGGTCGTGCCCGCGGTCAATCGGAGTCATCTCCTAGTGGGGCAATCGGTTCAACGCCAGGCTATCAAAACCTTGGTGAAGGGTCAGGCTCATTTCATTCACGACATGGTCTTGCCAGACATGGTGTATGGCCGCATGGCGCACCCACCATCGCCGGGCGCTGTGTTGGGGGATTTGGATTTGGCTACGGTGCAGGCGATGCCTGGGGTGGTGAAGGTCGTTCGTGACGGCAATTTTTTGGGTGTTGTCGCGCGAACCGAATTTTTGGCTTTGCGGGCACTCGCGCAATTGGTGGAAATAGCTACTTGGACTGAAATCGCCAATTTACCCGTCTTGGGGGCGCCTGGCCAACACAGCGATTTGGGTGGTTACCTTCGGGCTCAACCCCATGAAACCAGTTTGATTGGCGAGCGACGAGGTGAGGTTCAGGTTACATTGGACGTCACAGCGACAACCCCAGGCGACTCAAATTTCGAAAGTGTGGGCATGGGTAGCGCTGGCGCTGCCACGCAAAAGTTTCAGGCCAGCTATTCACGTCCGTTTTTGGCACATGCGTCCATAGGTCCGTCTTGTGCGCTGGCGCGGTACCAACCCGGTCGGCTTGAGGTCTGGACGCACAGCCAGGGCATCTACCATCTGCGTGCAGACTTGGCCACCGTATTCGCTCTGTCCTCAGATCACATCGTCGTGCAGCATGTGCCTGGCGCGGGCTGTTATGGTCACAACGGCGCTGACGATGTGGCCTGCGATGCAGCCTTGCTTGCACGCGCCGTACCTGGGCAAGCGGTGCAGGTGGTTTGGTCACGCGCGGACGAATTGGCGTGCGGGCCTTTGGGTGCCGCCATGGCCGTGGATTTGACAGCCCAAATCAGTGTCGATGGCGTGGTGGTAGATTGGCAGCATGTGGTTTGGTCAACTGGCCACAGCATGCGGCCAGGGCGAAGTGCTGTGCCTGTTTTGCTGGCAGCTAGCTTGCTTGAAAAGCCCTTCGCACCCCAAATCGCCGTCAACGCACCCATGGCTGCGGGTGGTGGTGCCGAGCGCAATGCGTCCCCCTTCTACGATTTTGTCAACTGGCGGGCTGTGAACCACCGCTTGTTGACCATGCCGCTTCGCACTTCAGCGCTGCGTTCCTTGGGCGCGCACTGCAATGTGTTCGCCTTGGAGTCATTTTTGGATGAGATCACCACCCAGCTCCAGGTCGACCCGTTGGCCTTCCGTCTGCGCAATTTGAGCGACTCGCGAGCCCGTGCCGCGCTTGTGGCGGTGACTGAAATGGCTGGCTGGGCAAAGCGTCCCAAGCCACAGTCTGACCCGTCTTCAGGTTTTGGCTTGGCCTTTGCCCGGTACAAAAATACCGGTGCCTATTGCGCCGTTGTGGCTTGCGTCGATGCCAGTGGTCATGCGGTGCGAGTTAAAAAGCTTTGGATCGCCGTAGACGTCGGGTTGGTCATCAATCCTGACGGTGTTGCCAATCAAATTGAAGGCGGAGCCATTCAAACAGTCAGTTGGGTCTTGAAGGAAGCCGTGCAATTTGACTCGACCCGGATTCTGAGCTCCGATTGGGACAGCTACCCCATTTTGCGTTTTTCAGAGGTGCCCGATGTCCAGGTGCAAATCATTAACCAGCCTGATCAAAAGTCTTTGGGCGCGGGCGAGGCCACCCACGGGCCAGTGGCGGCAGCTATTGGCAATGCGTTGGCAGACGCGTTGGGCGTTAGGGTGCGCGATATGCCGATGACCCCCGAAAAAATCCAACGGGCCGCCAGTGCCTCCTGAAAGAACTTCCATGCGTCTGCGGGTCAACATCTTCAACACCTCAAGCAACCTGCCTTTGCTGGTGGCCATTGAGAACCGTTTTTTTGAGCGGTTTGATTTGCAAATCGAGTTGCAAACTACTCCCAATTCTGACCAACAACGCGCAGGCCTGGCGTCGGGTCAATTTGAAATTGCCCATGCTGCGGTTGACAATGCAGTGGCGATGGTGGAGTCTGCCCAGCAAGATGTTGTTATTGTGTGCGGCGGTGATGCGGGTATGAACGACTTTATGGTGCGCAATGAAATCGATTCGATGGACGAGCTGCGCGGCAGGGTGCTGGCGGTCGATGCACCGAATACCGCGTTCGCGCTGATCGCCAAAAAAATCCTCAAAAACAAGGGACTCGTGGAAGGCCGTGATTACAGCGTGAGAGCGGCCGGTGGCACGGGATCCAGAGCCGCCGCCATGGTGGCGGATTCTCAACTGGCGGCGGGCATGGTGAACCCTCCGTTTTCATTCTCGGTGCGCAGCCAGGGACTTAAAAGTCTGGGCAGTCAGTTTGAATTTTTGGGCCCTTACCAAGCCACTGGCGGTTTGGTCATGCGAGCCTGGGCGGCGGCCAACGAGCAAGCCTTGGTGCACTACCTAACTGGCTTGATTGAAGGACAGCGTCACGTCATGAACCCTGCCAACCAAAGCGACATGCTTGAGCTGTTGTCACGCAGTTTCAAGTTGACGCCGTCGGTCGCTGAAGGCACCTACCAAGCCTTGGTCACACCGGGTTCAGGGTTAGCTCCTGATGCAGAGTTTAGTCATGAAGGCTTTGCAACTGTCCTGAATATCCGGGCAGAGATGGAAGGCATGTGGGGTGGCTATGCGCCACCGCCGGATAAATATTTTGACCTGGCACCTTATGGACGTGCCCTGGCACTGGCTCGCACTCAGTTCTTGCCAAATGACTCAGTCCATTTGCGTTCATAGCCCATGCGCTCAAACTCGACCACAATGAAGTCTATGAAAGTTCTAACCTTGGCTGACAGGTGCTTTCGGCTGGGGTAGGCCAAATTGATGGTCAAACGGGGCAATTGCCAGTCATCCAGCACGCTGACCAGGCGACCGCTCACGATGTCGTCGTGAACGATGTAACTGGGCTGCACCAAAATGCCCAGGTTTTGCAAGGCAGCGGCCCTCAGCACCTGTCCGTCATTGGATTCAAGCAATCCCCGCGCGTGGATGGTTGCGCTTTCGGTCTCGCGCGTGAAGCGCAATTCATTGGGGTGGTTAGCGTAGGTGTAAATCAGCAGCTTGTGTTGGGCCAGTTCCTCCAGCGTCGTAGGCCGTCCATGCTGCGCAAGGTAAGCCGGTGAAGCGGCCAGGACACGCCGGGTTTCAGCCAGACGCCGAATCGTGATGTTCGAGTCCGGTTCATATTCGCGGGTGCGGATTGCCACATCAATATTGTTGTCGATCAAGTCCATGTAGCGGTTCGCGGTTTCAATATGAACCGACACCTGGGGGTAGGCCTGCGTATAAGCACTCAGCAAAGGGGCAATATGGTTGACCGCAAATGACAGTGACGCAGTGATGCGCAATGTGCCACTGGGGGTTTGTGTGGATGCGTTCACAGCCGACTCGGCGTCTTGCAGTTCAGTCAGCACCGCCTTGCTGCGGCGCAAAAACTCCTGCCCGGTTTCGGTGATGTAGAGGCGGCGGGTATTGCGCTCTACCAGACGTCCGCCCAAGCGTTCTTCAAGTGCAGAAAGATGTCGGCTGGCCGCCGCGTTAGACAAGTCAAGCGCGCGCGCGGCGCGGCTCAGGCTGCCAGTCTCAGCCACCTGCACAAACAATTGAAGCTCGGTCCAGCGATCCATGTCGTCCTCAAAATGGGGAATTGATTTCCACTGAGTGAAAAAGTAAATTTCGTGGGCGGCGTTGGCAAAATGCTCTGCTGCCTCTACAGTCATTATCGAGAGAAATGAACTCAAAGTCTTTGACAGCGGCTCTTACCTGAGTCGTATTCCCGGAACCGCTAAAAAAGGATCTGTCTTGCCCTTGGAACTGAACGAACAATTGAAAATTCGCCAACTGGTTGAGAACTGGGTCGTCTGGCGGGATTCAGGCGACTGGGAGCGTTTTCGGACGGTCTGGCATGACGATGGCGTCATGATGGCCACCTGGTTTCAAGGTCCCTTTGAAGAATTCATCAAAGTCACGATTGAGGGCTGGAACAGAGGGGTGAGCATTCTGCATTTTTTGGGCGGTTGCAGCATAGACCTTGCTGGCCACCGCGCCATTGCCCAAACCAAAATGACCATATCGCAGCGCGGGCTGGTCGATGGTATTACTTGTGACGTGCTGTGCACCGGTCGGTTTTACGATTTTTTTGAAAAACGAGAAGGTCGATGGGGTTTGGTTCATCGCCAGCCGATTTACGAAAAAGACCGGGTTGATCCGATTGATCCGGCCGCGCGTTTGTCACTTGACTCAGCCGCACTGGCCAGCTTTCCTGAAGGCTACCGGCACCTCGCTTATATTCAAACCCGCATTGGGTACACGGTGAAAATGGACATGCCCATGCTCAAAGGTCCGGTAGTGCAAGACCTGTACCGTCGCGGTGCCGATTGGCTTGCGGGCAAACCTTTGGAGCGCTAACTGTGCAAACTCATTTGCAACCCCAAGCTCGACACCAATTCGGGCGTTCTAAACCGAAGCAAATATTTGTCTCTATGATTGCCAAATGGGCGATCGTTGGAGTCGTCATGCCCTTGGCAGTGTCCGTCGCATTGGCGCAGGACGCGTTTCCAAACCGTGCCCTGAAAGTCATTGTTCCGCAGCCACCCGGCGGCGGTTTTGATTTTGTCGCCCGCACCTTGGCCGACAAGCTGCAATCTCTCCTCAAGCAGCCTGTCGTGGTCGAAAACCGCACCGGATCAGGCACTTTGGTTGGCACCGACGCTGCGGCCAAAGCGCCCGCAGATGGCTACACACTGTTGACCGGGTCCGTGTCCAACATGGCGCTCAACCCTGGGCTTTACCCGAATTTGACCTACGACCCCTTGCGTGACTTTGAACCTGTTGGCTTGGCTGTGAGTTACAGCTACACGCTGATTGCGCGCAGAGATCTGCCTTACGTCAGTCTGCAAGACATGGTGACGTTTGCCAGGGCCAATCCGGGCAAGTTGACCTATGCGTCGGCGGGCAATGGGTCAGGCCAACATGTACTGGCCGCCGCTCTTTGGCATTTGGCAGGCGTGCAATTGACGCATGTTCCCTACCGGGGTGCCCAGCCCGCTTACAACGACCTATTGGGTGGGCGGGTTGATGTCTTTTTTGACCTGTCGTCAACGGCACGTCCTCAGGTTGATGCGGGCAACGTCAAGGCATTGGCCGTGTCTGGCAGTGCACGCAACCCTATGCACCCTCATATTCAAACACTGCGTGAGACGGGTGTCGCTGCCCTGGAGCTAGAGTCCTGGTTCGGATTTTTCGTACCCGCCCGAACACCCAAGCCAGAGCTTGCCCGCTTGCAGCAAGAGCTTGCGACGGTTATGAAGTCACCCGACGTGATGGAGCGGTTTGAGAAAGCCGGAGGTAAACCCATGGCCTTGGTGGGTGATGACGCCAGGGCGGTTGTCAAACGTGATGTCGAGCGTTGGACTCGGCTCATCCGCGACGCCAACATCAAGGCCGAGTAAGGTAGCCATCAAAATGATTCACCATATCGTCATGTGGAGCCTTAAAGGGTCAACCGAGAGCGAAAAGGCGGTCAACATTGCCAAGTTGCGTGATGCGTTTGACAGCATTCGTGGGAAGATACCGGGCATGACGCACATGCAGATAGGCGTAGACAGCAGCCGGGTCGACTATGCATGCGATGTGGTTCTGGTGTCTGCGTTCGAGTCGCAAAAGGCGTTGGATGCCTATGCGCTGCACCCTGAGCACCTTCGCGTGAAAGACGAACTTGCTGGGGTGAGAGTCGCGCGCCACCAAGTTGACTTCAGTTCTTAGACGCCGTTTTTTGAAAGTACCTTTGTCATGAGCAAGATCGAACAGTCCGCGTTGGACCAACTTTTTTTCAAAGCCCGCACGGCCAATGGATTCATCGACAAGCCAGTTCCGATGGCGTTGTTGCAAGAGGTTTACGAGATCGCCAAAATGGGTGCCACCTCAATGAACACGCAACCCACGCGTTACGTGTTTCTTAACTCTGCTGAGGCGCGGGCGCGGTTGATTCCTGCGTTAAGCCCAGGCAATGTTGAAAAAACCAAGATCGCTCCGGTGACGGTCATAGTGGCCACTGACACCCGGTTTTACGAGCACATGCCCGTTGTTTGGCATGGCCCAGGTGCCAAGGAAATGTTTGAGGGCAACGCAGCCTTGGCCCAGGGTACTGCAACACGAAACGGCACGTTGGGTGGGGCTTATTTCATGATGGCGGCGCGGGCAGCGGGGCTGGACTGCGGCCCCATGAGCGGGGTTGATTTGGCCAAAGTCAACGCAGAATTTTTTGCAGATGGTCGCTTGCAGGCCAATTTCTTGATTAACTTGGGCTACGGCGATGACACCAAGTTGTTCAACCGCAACCCGAGGCTGACCTTTGAGCAGGCCTGCACTATTTTGTGATTGCAACTTGCAAGATAACCCGAAGCCCCTGCCCCCACCGGACCACCGCATGAAACAAGTAGACGCAGAAGACCTGACCCAAGCGGTGATTGCCCGGCTTTCTGACTGCAAGGATCCCCGGTTCAAGCAGGTCATGACCTCATTGATCGAGCATATTCACGCCTTCGCCCAAGATGTTCAACTCAGGCCCGATGAATGGATGACCGCGATCCAGTTCCTGACGGCGACTGGCCAGAAGTGTGATGAAAAACGCCAGGAGTTCATTTTGTTGTCCGACACCTTGGGGCTGTCCATGCGGGTGGTTGCCATAGACCAGGCGCGGGGCGCTTCGGCGAGCCATGGGCAGTCGGCTTCAACTTTCCCAACTGAGGCCACAGTGCAAGGCCCCTTCTTTTGCGAGGACGCGCCAGAATTGCCGCTCGGTGCCGATTTGGCCGCGGGATTGGCTGGCGAACCCACCTATTTTCACGGCAAGGTAACCGACACTGCCGGGCGACCTGTCGGACACTGCGCGATGGATGTATGGTCCAGCGACGACGATGGCTTTTACGACCTGCAAAAAGGTGCCGATGCGCCCATGCAACTGCGTGCCCGTTTTCGCACAGACGCGCAAGGGAATTACCACTACTGGGCAATCAAGCCTTGCCTTTACCCGGTTCCGGTGGACGGCCCGGTCGGGGCCATGCTCACCCGCATGGGGCGCCATCCGTTTCGCCCTGGCCACATGCACACCATGCTGACAGCGCCAGGTCATGAAAAACTGACCACCCACATTTTTGTGTCTGACAGCAAGTACCTAGACTCAGACGCGGTGTTTGGTGTGCGCAATAGTTTGATTGTGGACTTTGCCAGCAGGCTTCCAGGCGTCGCGCCAGATGGTCGCGTGATGAATCAGCCCTATTGCATTGCAAAATTCGATTTCAAGCTAGCCCCAACCTCTGCTTGAGGCATCGTTAAAAACACCATTGCGTGCTGAGTGACTTTTGCGCAGGTTGACATCACTGAGTTGAATGAGTTTTATATAACAGGAGACAAACCATGAAGTTGCTGAAAAACATGCTGTCCGTAGTGGCGGCTGCTCTGAGTGTTGCCAGTTTGCTGCCTCTCGCTGCCCATGCCCAGGCCGCAAGCAACGCACCGATTCGCATTGGCAGTACGTTGGCGTTGACGGGGCCGTTGTCTGCCACGGCCATGACCCATAAATTAGTGGGTGAAATTTACGTAGAGCTACTCAATGCCCGCGGAGGATTGTTGGGTCGCAAAGTTGAGTGGATCGTCAAGGACGATCAGTCCAAGCCCGACCTGGCGCGCACCATGTACGAACAATTGGTCACCTCGGACAAGGTGGATTTGCTGATGGGGCCGTATGCGACGGGGGCCATTTTGTCGGCCATGGGTGTGGCACAGCGCTACAACAAAGTGCTGGTGCACCACACTTTTGGCATACCGTCGCTGTCCAAGTACGACATGGCATTTCCAGCCTGGTCTTTAGGTTCAGACCCAGGCAACACCGTGCCAAATTCGGTGTTTGATGCGTTGGCCGCATCGCCCAAAAAACCAAAAACCATTGCAATCGTCACCAGCAAGTTCCCGTCGATTTTGTTCATGTCGCAGGGTGCACGAGAGGTGGCCAAAAAACGCGGTTTGCAAGAAGTGCTGTTTTTGGAATGGGAGTTTGGCAACCGGGATTTCGGACCGATTGCTGCCCGTGTGAAGGACGCCAAACCCGACCTGGTCTGGATTGGCGACATTGCGCTTGAGGGCAATATGCTGCTGGACGCCATGAAGAAAATTGACTACACGCCGCCGCTGCACTTTCACACCTACCCAGCGCCTGGGCCCATGACCAAGTCGCCAGACGGCAAAAATGCTCTGTCCTTGACCATCTTTGAAGAACATGCTCCATTCACCGACAACGCTTTGGGCGCTGCCTTCGTGAAAATTTTTAATGAGCGTGCGGCGCTTGCCCGCTTGCCGGACACGTCGGTTGAAGTGCAGGCGGCAGCGTCGTTTTCAGCCTGGCAGATTCTTGAAGCTGGCGTGGTGGGAGCCAAAAGCTTGGACGACAAGCAAATTGCGCAGTTCCTCAAAGCCAACCGAATTGACACCATTCACGGCAGGTTGCGGTTCAATGGCCCAGGCAACTATGGCGACGATTTGATGAAAATCAAGCAGGTGCAAAACGGCAAATGGGTGGTGGTGTGGCCCACTTCCTATGCGGCCCCGGGTGTCAAACTTCAGGTGCAGTGAGCTCATCCATAGCCCATGAGTTTTCCTAGCTTTAATTTGCTGGCGCAGTCCATTCTGTCCGGCATCTTCATTGGCAGTTTGTATGGATTGGTGGGGTTGGGGCTGGGGTTGACTTGGGGTCTGCTCAGGCAAATCAACCTGGCCCACTTTGGTTTTGTGTTTCTGAGTGCCTACATCAGCTACCACATGGCCACAGCCTGGGGATTTGACCCCCTGGTGACTCTGCTGCTGATTCCTCCCCTGTTTTTTGTCCTGGGCGTGGCCATGCAATGGGTGCTGGCACGCTTTGAAATCTCCCCTTTCAATTCTTTGTTGGTCACGTTTGGTCTGACCGTCATGATCGAAAGTCTGGTGCAGGTGGTTTGGACGGCAGATTTTCGGCGGCTTGAAACCGCTTACAACAGCCAAAAATTTGTTGTGGGGGGCCTTTATGTGCCGCTGCCTGAGCTCATTACCCTGGTTTTGTCAGTGTTGATTGCGCTGGTCGTGTGGGCTGGAATGCGATACACCGACTTGGGTAAGGCCTTGCGGGCCATGGCAGAAGATGCGGCCATTGCTGCCTCTTTTGGCGTCAATCAAAAGGGGCTTTCGTTGGTTTTGGCGGGCGTTTGTGCGGCCTTGGCGGCAGTTGCTGGCATCTGCTTGGCGCTGACCTTCACTTTGTCTCCTTCGCAAATATTTGCCTGGGTTGGCGTGGTGTTTGCGGCGGTCATGTTGGGTGGCCTGGGCAGTGCCTTGGGGCCCTTGATTGCGGGCATCATCATCGGCGTGAGCGAAGCCGTCACCATGGCGGTGGCGGCACCCTCCTGGGCGCCCATTGTTTCGTTTTCGCTCTTGATCGTGATGCTGCTTTTCAGGCCTGGCAAGGGTGGGAGCTAGCCATGCAGTCGAATTTAGTGGGTAGCCGTTCCCTGAACAAGACGGTGCCGGGCATTCTGTTGGCTGGCGCGGCGCTGGCCAGCGTGCCCTGGTTGGGTTTGCCTGCCTTTTACGAGTCCTTTTTGTACCTGATTTGCCACTGGATGATTCTGGCGCTGTCATGGAACATTCTGTCTGGCTACTCGGGGTATTTTTCGTTCGGCCACGGAGCGTTTTTTGGCATCGGCATGTACACGTCGGCCGGATTGGCGGCCAATCTGAACTGGCCGTTTTTGTGGACGCTGCCCGCCGCTGCCGCCTTGGCGTCGCTATTGGGGGTGGCCTTGGGAGCGGTGGTTTTCCGGGTCAAAGCCGTTCGCGGCGAGTTGTTTGCTTTGCTGACTTTGGCAATTACTTTTGTCGTCGGCACGATTGTGCTGAACACCCGAATTGACGGAGGGCCGGGGGTGTCGTTGGCATCGGTTGCGGTTCCGGCCCTGGGGCCAACAGCACCGTCGTCGATCTACCTGATGGCAGTGGTCGGGGCGGTTTTGTCGCTTTGGGTGGCGTGGCGAATTCA
Source organism: Rhodoferax sp. (assembly GCA_031431035.1). Lineage (GTDB taxonomy): Bacteria > Pseudomonadota > Gammaproteobacteria > Burkholderiales > Burkholderiaceae_C > JANYCG01. Next base: position 49,032 of record JANPCR010000076.1, on the reverse strand, counting down.
CGCCTCCAAACTTGGCATTGGGCTCTTTGCCATTCATGACGATGAAGATGTGGCGGAGGTCATGGGCGTGCCCACCCAGCGCTACAAATTGGTGGCATTTGCCATTTCTTGCGCGCTGGCGGGGTTGGCCGGTGGCATTCACGCTTTGTTTGTCAACTACGTCACCGCAGGCGAGACTTTCACCATCACCGTGCCGCTGACCGTGGTGCTGATGAGTGTTTTGGGTGGCACGCGGCATTGGGCCGGGCCGGCCGTGGGTGCCGTGGCAATTACTTGCTTGCAATACGCTTTCACGGCGGGAGACAGTGCCGTGGCAGGCAAAGCGGTGTTTGGTGCCGTGTTGGTGGCGGTCATCTTGTTCATGCCCAATGGCATCTTGGGTTACTTCATGCGAAAGCCCAAACCAGCGGGCGCTGAGCATGGCAAACACAGCGTCTTGGAGGCTGATGCGACGGTGCCTGCCGACCAAATGGCTGAAAGCCGCTGCGCCTCACCTTCCACCCAAGTGCTGCTCGAAGTGCGCAATCTGTCCAAATCCTTCAAAGGTGTTCGCGCTTTGGACGGCGTGAACCTGCAGGTGTTTGAGGGCGAGATCTTGGGTCTGCTTGGCCCCAACGGGTCGGGCAAATCAACCTTTATCAACGTTGTGAGTGGTCACTTTCAGGCCTCCGGTGGGCAAATTCTGCTGGCTGGGCAAGACGTGTCGCATTTGCCTGCGCACCGTATTGCCAATGCGGGTGTGGCACGCACTTACCAAATTCCCCGGCCTTTTGCCCACATGAACGTGCTGCAAAACGTGTCCATGGTGGCCATGTTTGGTGCCGCAGCGCTGGACCATTCTCAAGCCACGCAAGAAGCCTGGAAATGGCTTGAATTCACCGGGTTGGCCGACAAAGCCGAGTCGTTGCCTGATGACCTGAACCTGCACCAGCGCAAGTTTCTGGAACTGGCCAGAGCGCTGGCCTCGCGCCCCAAGCTGGTTTTGCTGGACGAGGTTTTGTCTGGCATGACGCCAGCTGAGATCAATGAAGCCGTCACATTGATTCGCAAAATCAGGGATCGTGGCGCCACCATTGTCTTTGTCGAGCATGTCATGCACGCGGTGATGGCACTGACAGACCGAATTGCCGTGCTCAATTACGGCAAATTGATCGCCCAGGGCGACCCCAAAGTAGTGATGAAAACCCCTGAGGTCATGACGGCCTACCTGGGTTCAGCGGGAGCGCCGCATGCTTGAAGTCAACGATGTGAAGGTCAATTACGGCGCTGCGCCTGCGCTGTGGGGCGTCAGCCTGCAAGTCCAGTCGGGCGAACTGGTCTGCGTGGTCGGCCCCAACGGCGCGGGCAAAACCACTTTGATCAATGCCATTGCGGGCTTGCACCGGGCTGCGGCAGGGGCCATTCGCTTCAATGGCGCAGACATCACGCAGCTTGCCAGTCACAAGTTTTGCGACCAGGGCGTTGCCATCGTTCCAGAGGGGCGCAGGCTGTTCACGTCCATGACCGTGCTCGAAAATCTGGAACTGGGCAGCTACGTTGCATCCGCCAAGGCACGGCGTCAGCAGTCCCTGGCCGAAGTGCTGGCCTTGTTTCCGGCACTTGAAAAAAAACTACCCGATTTGGCGGGGTCTTTGTCAGGCGGGCAGCAGCAAATGGTGGCAATTGGCCGGGCTTTGATGGCGCGGCCCAAGCTATTGTTGCTGGATGAGCCCTCGCTGGGCTTGGCTCCGGTCATTGTGTTGGAGATGTTCAAGGCGATTCGCGCCATCAATGCACAGGGCACGTCGGTGCTGCTGGTAGAGCAAAACGTCGCCATGGCCATGCAATTGGCAGGGCGCGCCTACGTGATGGAAGAGGGCCGCATCGTCGCCCAGGGGCAAGCCAGCGAGCTTTTGAGCCGTCCGGAAATTCAGCGGGCTTACCTGGGGCTGGATGTTGATTGAGGTCGGTGCCCTTTCCACGGCACTTTCCACAGCCCATTCCACGACCCCTGCCATTGCCCTGCGCAGGGTTTGACCTGATTCTCCGTTTCCACCATGCCTTTTGAGATCATTGCCGACCCGTTTTTTTACCTGGTCGCCATTCCTTCGGTCATTCTGATCGGCATCAGCAAAAGCGGTTTTGGCACAGGCATTGGTTCTTTGGCTGTGCCCATGATCGCTTTGTCGGTCACTGTGCCGCAGGCGGCGGCTTTGCTCATGCCCGTCTTGCTTTTGGCCGATTTACTGGGCATGGCCGCGTTTCGCAAAGACTTTGATCGCCGCTTACTGCAGTTTTTGGTGCCGTTTGCGCTGTTGGGCACAGTCATTGGCACCCTGTTGTTCAAGGTGCTCGACAGCCACTTGGTGGCAGGCATTGTGGGCCTCTTCACCCTGCTATTTTTGGCGCAACGTTTGATTTTTCCACCGCAAGCCAGCAGCGTGCCGCCACCCAAGTGGTTGGGCGCTGTGTTGGCAACCACCTCAGGTTTCACCAGTTTCATCGCCCATGCAGGCGGCCCACCCGTGTCGGCTTACGTCATTCCCATGCGCCTGAAGCCCGTGGTTTACACCGCCACCATGGCGTTTTTGTTTTTTGTAGTGAACCTGAGTAAATGGGTGCCTTACGCCTGGCTGGGCCTGTTTGACCTGCGCAATCTGGCCACCTCGGCGGTGTTGTTGCCCTTCGTTCCCGTGGGTGTTTGGGTGGGCGTTCGGATTGCCCGGCGCATCAGCGAAAAACTTTTTTACCGTTTGGTCTACGGCGGCATGTTTTTGACGGGCTGCAAGCTGGTTTGGGACGGATTCGGCCCGGTACTGACCGGACGCTGATCAGCCTTGGAGCTTGGGGGCCGAAAGCGGAGGTTGCAGTGAGAAGGTGAATGTGGTCAAGCGCTTTGAAAGGCATAACGCATCGCCCGCAGTTTGCTATATAATTTATAGCAAACTATCTATATAGTTCGAGAGCTAGAGGCCTATTTTGTTGATATTTTGGGCTTTTTGACCCATTTTTTCAAAAAAAGAACCTGCAGGTTCATTTATAGCAAAATTCGCTTCACCGTCTCGCCAAACCGTTTGCTCGAATGGTGGGCGGCAACCAGACTGAAGCGCAGCCAAACTCCCGCACCCACCAGCAGCATCAGCAAGCCGGGGTAGTCTTCTTTGAAGAACTTGCGATAAAACCGCATCATGCCCTTGTGTTTATGCCATTCAACAAACACTGGCCGGTTTCTGCCGCAAACACCTAAAACGTGGGTGACCACGGCGGCTGGTACAAACATGATTTTCCAGCCACGCTGCCGAAACCGCATGCACCAGTCCAGGTCTTCGCAGTGCAAAAAGTAGCCTTCGTCCCATTCGTCCACGTCAGCCAGCGCCGTGCGTTTGACCATCATGCAGGCGCCTGAAATGGCTTCTACCTCGACCGGATGGTCGGGCAAGGGCTGTCGGTTCAGGTTGAAATCAAAAAACAGCTTGGGCCACCAGCGGGCCAGGTTCACCAGGCCAAACGCTCGCACGAACGAGCGCCACGGCGTGGGCACGGCGCGGCGCGCGCCCACCTGCTCGCTGCCATCCAGGTTGGTGAGCAAACCGCCCACCATGCCAATGCGCGGCTCCGCGTTCAGGGCATTCACCAATTCGCCCAAGGCAGACGGCTCAAACGAGCAATCTGGGTTCAAAAACAAAAGGTTGGGGGCGGTGCTGACCCGCAAACCAATGTTACAGGCGCTTGCAAATCCGAGGTTGGAGGCGTTGCGAATGATTTTCAGCCGGGGCTGCACGCTGCTGCCATTGACGTTGCCGTTTGAATGGATCAAGTCGTCCAGGAGGCTCAGGCTGTCGTCGTGGGACGCGTTGTCCACCACCACAATCTCGACATCCAAGGGGCAATTCAAGATCGACGTGACACATCCGCGCAGCAAAGCGCCGGCGTTGTAGTTAACAATGACAACAGAGACGAGTGCGCTCACAACAAGGCTTGTCCTGGCTCAAAACGGGTGTTTTCAGCGTCGGTTATTAAAAGCATGTCAAAAAATACCAAGGTATCGATGGTTTTGGGGTCAAACATGCAGCCCCTGGTGTCATTATCCTACTGGGCACCTGCTTTGCACCCATCCTGGTTTGGCTGAATTGGTTGGTATTGCCGGGCTTGGGTAGCATTGTCAGTCCATTCTGGCAAGCTATTTTACAGTTTGCCCTTACCATACCCGGTAATTTGAGCCTAACCGACCTAAACAAATGTGTTTCTATCCATGACAGCCTTTGCTTCGACCGTCGCAGTTCGCCCTCGCATTGATCCGGCGTTGGCGCAAAAGTCTCAAGCGCTGGGCGATGCTTTGGTCAGCGCGGGCAAGCTTTCAGCCCGTGACCTGGATCGAGCGGACGCAGCTCGGGCAGAAACGGGTGGTGCCATCGGCGCGGTCTTGGTCAATTTGGGGTTGGTGTCTGAGCTTGATGTGGCGCAGGCCCAAGCGCAGTTGTTGGGCATTGCGTTTGTCCCTGGCGATGACTTTCCCGCCGTCACACCTGAAATCGAAGGTTTGCAAATTGACTTTTTGCGGGCGCACAGTGTTTACCCACTTCGTCTGGAAGGCTCTAAATTGCTGGTTGCCATGGCAGTTCCTGATGATGCTTTTGTGCTCAAAGCAATCAGATTAGCCTCTGGCCAAACCATCCAGCCCTGCGCAGCGCTGGCCTCCGACATTCAAAAGGCGCTGGCGGCCAACGATGACGCGCTGGACATTGAGGACGCTGACACCCCCGAGGCCGACTCAGGCGACTTTGTTGAACATCTGAAAGACCTGGCCAGCGTGGCCCCGGTCATCCGCATGGTGAACCAGATCATTGGCCAGGTCACCGACCTGCGTGCGTCAGACATTCATTTGGAGCCGTTTGACGACGGTTTGCATGTGCGCTTCCGCGTTGACGGGGTCATTTACACGTCTGAAGTGATCGCCCCGCAACACAGCGCCGCCGTGAATTCGCGCATCAAGCTGATGGCGCACCTGGACATTGCCGAGCGGCGTTTGCCGCAAGACGGGCGCATCAAAATTCGCGTCAAAGGCCGCGAGCTTGACCTGCGGGTGTCCACCGTGCCCACGGTGCATGGCGAAAGCGTGGTGATGCGGGTGTTAGATCGCTCCAGCGTGCGCTACAGCCTGGACGCCATGGGTTTTGCACCCGACAACCTGACGCGGTTTAACCAACTGCTGGCTCGACCGCACGGCATTTTGCTGATCACCGGGCCCACGGGTTCGGGAAAAACCACCACGCTGTACACGGCCTTGTCCAAGCTGGACGCCAGCGCCCACAAAATCATCACGGTTGAAGAGCCGGTCGAATACCAGCTTGAAGGCATCAACCAAATTCAGGTGCATCCGCAAATCGGGTTGACCTTTGCCAGCGCCTTGCGTTCCATCTTGCGCCAAGACCCCGACATCATCATGATCGGTGAAATGCGCGACGGCGAAACCGCGCAAATAGCCGTTCAGTCCGCGCTGACAGGGCATTTGGTGCTGTCAACCTTGCACACCAACACGGCGGCAGGTGCCATCGTGCGGTTGCAAGACATGGGGGTCGAGCCCTACCTGATCACGTCCTCAGTCAACGGCGTCATGTCGCAGCGCTTGGTGCGCCGCTTGTGCGACCACTGCAAACAGCTTGATGAGCCTGCGCCGTCCGTGCGGGAAAGCAGTGGGCTGCAACGCCTGGGCTTGGGTGCTGCCAAACTTTACAAAGCTGTGGGATGCGAGCATTGCAGGCAAACCGGTTACCTGGGGCGGTGTGGCATTCACGAATTGCTGGTGATAGACGACAGCGTACGCAGGGGCATTTTGGATGGTTTGGACGCGTCGGCATTGCACCACGTTGCCACCAAAGCTGGCATGGCGACTTTGTACGAAGATGGCTTGCGCAAAGTGGCGGCGGGCATCACCAGCCTGGAGGAGTTGTTGCAGGCGACCGAGGACCACACGGATGCCTGATTTCTCTTGGCGGGCAGCCCGGGCAGACGCTCAGATCATCGAAGGCAAGCTCCAGGCGGCCAGCAGCGCCCAAGCCCTGACCCAGCTTTTGGCCCAAGGCTTGACGCCTATCCAAATCGACGAAACCTCGGCGGGCGCGATGACAGGCACCCTGCAGGCAGGCGGGCGGTCCAGCCCCGTCTTGAAAGGCCAGACCGCCGCACAAACAAGTGGTCAACTCTTGCAAGGGGGGCTGTTTTCATCCAATGGAATCCAGCAGCCCGACATTTTGGCCATGACCAGCGAGTTGTCGATCATGCTGAAAGCTGGGCTGTCGCTGGACAATGCCTTGCGCGTTCTCATTGGCATGAGCCCCAAACCGCAAATGGTAGCGCTGACCCAAACTCTGCTGGACGACGTCAAAAGTGGCGTCTCCTTGAGCCAAGCGCTCAAACGCCATCCGCAGCAATTTGGCGACTTTTACATCAACATGATCCGCTCTGGAGAAGCCGGAGGGCAGCTCAGCGCGGTTCTGGAGCGTCTGGTGGAGCACCTGGAACGCCTTCGCGCCCTTCGTGAAAGCGTGATTTCGGCCACCATTTACCCCGCAATTCTTCTTGGGGTGGCAGTTTTGTCGCTGGTTGCCATGCTCGGTTTTGTGGTGCCGCAATTCGAAACCCTATTCAAGGGCATGGGCGACGCGCTGCCTGCGCCCACCCGCATCGTGATGGCCATGGGGCGCATTTTTTCTGATTTTTGGCCAGTGATTGCGGCCATTGGCGCGCTGGTTTTTTTGGCGGTTCGCGGTTGGTGGCGCACACCGTCGGGCCAACAGTGGTGGCAAGCCCGCGTTTTGCGGTTGCCCATGGTCGGCAAGTTGCTGCTCAAGTACGATTTAACCTTGTTTGCGCGGTCTTTCGGGACGCTGTTAGGCAATGGCGTGCCTTTGCTCACAGCCTTGCAAATTGCCATCCAAACGGTCGGCAATGTCAACTTACAGCAAGCCCTGTCCAGCGTTGGCCCCAAGGTCAAAAGCGGCGGCAAACTGACCGATGCGCTTCAAAGCACCGGCATTTTTGAACCTTTGGCCCTCAGTCTGATCAAAGTAGGGGAAGAAACCGGGCGAATGGGCCCTATGTTGCTTGAACTGGCCCGCATTTTCAACCGCGATGTAGAAACTGGCATCAAGCGGGGCTTGACTTTGCTGGAGCCGTTGTTGATCCTGATTTTGGGCGTCCTGATCGCCTCCATCATTGTCTCCATCCTGCTGGGAATCCTCTCCATCAATGACCTCGCCATATAATTTTGGCCACTCAAATTCTTCATTTCATGACTAAAACTCAAGGCGCTCAAAACGCAAAATTCCGCCGAGCCAGGGGCTTCACCCTCATTGAACTGTTGGTTGTGCTGGCGATTTTGACCCTGCTAGCGGGCTTGGTGGGTCCCAGGGTGTTAAATCAGCTGGGTGGTGCCAAGTCCAAAACGGCTGCGCTGCAAATTGCCGACCTTGACAAGTCGCTTGAACTCTTCAAGCTGGACGTTGGGCGTTACCCCACTGGCAAAGAGGGCCTGGACGCACTTGCCACCAAGCCCGCCAGCGTGACAGGCTGGAATGGCCCTTACTTAAAAGGCGGTGTGCCCAACGATCCATGGGGCAAGCCGTATGTTTTCAACAGCCCCGCAGCCAACGGCGGCATTGAAATTATCTCCTTGGGTGCAGACGCTGCCACGGGCGGTGAAGGCGAAAACGCTGACATTCGCAACAAGCCTTGAGATTTTTGCGGCCTGCCGTTCGCATCAATCAATCCCATTTCAAACAGAGCCCTGAATGGTTCACGACAACCACAGGAGACCAAATAGAGAGTGCCGCAACGGGTTCACGCTGATTGAATTGTTGGTGGTGATTGCAATCGCCGCCTTGCTGATTGCCCTGACCCCTGTGGCCTACGTCAAAGTGAAAGAGTCCACGCAGTACAGCGCTGCCTTGCGCACCGTGATGGGCGACTTGCGCCTGGCCCGCCAGACTGCGGCATCGCAAGGCATGTCGACCAGCTTTTTTGTAGACCTGGCTGCAGGGCGCTATGGCGTGACTGGCTACAGCGTGCACGATTTGCCGGATTCGCTGCAAATCAAAACCACAGTTGGCAACGGCCAGCTCAAGCCAGGACGCGAGGCGCGTATTTCATTCCTGCCTGATGGCGGTGCGACAGGCGGGAGCGTCGAAATTATCCGAGCGAATGGCGAAGGCGCACGCCTCAGGGTGGACTGGCTCACCGGGCTTGTCACGCAAGAGCGCTTGCTTCCATGAAGTGTGCGTCAAACCACAGACAAAGCGGCTTCTCTCTGATTGAGCTGCTGGTGGCCTTTTCAATCATGGCCTTGTCTTTGGGTTTCATTTACAAAGCCATGGGGTCTGGCGCTCGAAATGCGGGCGAATTGGCATCCCACCAGCAAGTCACGATGCTGGCTGAGTCCATTTTGGCAACGCGGGACGCCGTGACTGATCAAGGCTGGCAAGAAGCCGGCCGTTTTGCGCCCTATGAATGGACGATCTCCAGCCAACCTTTTTTGCCAGTCGCCAATGCGCTGTCCCCCAGCCTCAGTTCAAACAATCCAACTGCGGTTCCTTTGCATCAAATCCAACTCACCATCGTCTGGCAAGACGGATCGGTGCAACGACAGTTTGAAACCAAAACCTTGCTGCCTCAACGCAAGCTGTTTCCTGGCGAATCCTTGAAATGAAGCGAACTCAGGGCGGTTTTACCTTGGTCGAAATGCTGGTCGTGATGTCCTTGCTGGCGGTCATCATGGTGGCCACTGTATCTTCATTGCGAACCATGGCGCAAACCGAAACCCGGGTTGACGAACGCTTGCAGCGGGTCGATCAAATGAGAGTCGTCAGCAGTTTTTTGCGCAAAACCTTGGGCCGGATTGATGGATCAAAAGTCATCAATCCCAATCAACCGGGTGAGTCAGCGCCTTTGTTTTTTGCCGACGATGCCAGCATCGCATGGGTTGGCGTCATGCCAGCGAGGCACGGCACCGGTGGTCGCCATTTTTTTAGACTCGCGCTGGATGGCAGGGACGCAGACAAATCCTTGGTGCTTCGCTACATGCCATGGTCAGATCTCAATCAGTTCCCGGATTGGTCGCAAAGTGAAAGCCATGTGCTGGTCAAAGGCATCAAAGAGTTTCACGTTGAGGCAAAGGGTCTACCTGCCGATCTTCAGTTGGTGTCGCCAGAATGGCCAATCGGCTGGGTTTCGGGCTGGACGGCCGTAGGAGCCTTGCCCCAGCAATTGAGGCTGAGTCTGGAGGACGACATACGCCAATGGCCGCCGTTGGTGATTGCAGTCTCTCAAACCCCGCAAAGTCGACCGAATTCGGGTGGTTTCACAATTGGTGGGGCGGCGCGGTGAGGTTTTCTCGCGGCGTGGCGTTGGTGGCCGTTCTGTGGCTGGTTGCGGCATTGAGCGTCATGTTGATTGGGCTTCAACACGTGGTGCGAGGCGAAATTCGAATGGCCGGGCAGTCCAGAAACGCTTTGCTCGGCGCGAACATTGCCGACGCGGCGCTGTTGCTGACATTGCAGAGCTTGGACGCCTCAAAAACTGCGTCTTACAAGTCAATTCAGGTTCTGAAAACTTTGGTTTTTGACCACGAAGTCAATCTGCAAATTCGCCCTTTGAACGGGTTGATCGATCTGAACAACGCGCCCTTGAGTCTGCTTGCCGATGCCTTTGAATTTGCGGGCGGCGCGCCACAAGGTGAAGCCCTTCGCCTGGCCAATGAGGTGGTCGAAGCGCGGGAACGCAAAAGTCTGGACGGCTCGCCTCAGCGGTTTCATGCAGTCGAAGACCTGCTGCGTTTGCCATCGATGGAATACGACACCTATGCTAAAATGGGGGGTGTTTTGACGGCGGATGTTGGCAGTGGGAGTACTGGAAATACTGGTAATGGTCGCGTCAACCCACTTGCGGCATCGCTTGACACTTTGGCCGTGCTGACCAAAGGAGACCGTACCCGCGCTCAGCAATTGGTCGAAGCCCGACAACTAGCCCCCGAATCCATGGACGCCACGACACTCACAGCGACCCACATCTCAATGGATCCAAGCAGCTACCTTTCCATTCAAGCTGCGGTAGCCTTACAGAGCGATGTTACTGTCCTGAGAACGGTCTTGATCGACATGGCTACCCCGTCGCGCGGGCTGCCTTGGCGGGTTTTGCGAATTGAGCCGGTGGTGACAATTTCAACTTTGCCAGTCCCGGCTCTGTTGGCGCAGTGATATCCAAAATGAATTCTTCAAGTACGCAGGCTACTTTTTTCGGATTGAATTTAAGCCAGCTTCGACAAGACTGGTCATTGGCGCTCACTCAAATCGGCAAATGGCCCGTCCTCAGCGGGTTGTCGCCATCCTTCGCCACTCGGGTTAAATTGCCAGACGGTGGCGTGGCCGACCTGATTGAATCCACTGGAGATGTAACTCAAACTTTGCGAACTGGGTCAAAACGGGCGTCAAGCGACGCGTCGCGCCCCAGGTTCTCGGGCTTTCTTCTGCCAGATCAGTTGGTTTTGTGGCACGCCATGGATCTGCCCAAAATCGATGCCGCAGCCACCCAATCAGCGATTGAAATTCAGGCCAGAAACTTAAGCCCGTTTGCGCCGGATGATGTCATTTGGGCAAGCCGCCCGCCAGCTATGCCGGGGGACAAGGTTTGGGTGGCCATTGCGTCTCGCAAGCTGATCGCGCAACACCTTGCATTGGTTCAAGGGGAACTTCCTGCGCCAAAGGGCTTCGAAGTATGGATCGAAGCACCGGAATCCCAAGGTTTCTGGGTAGTTGAAGGCTACGGTGAAAAAACTCGCAAAGAGCTTGTCAGTCGTTGGCGAGCTTTCAACTACTTTCTTCTGTTTTTGCTACTTGCCATTGGTTTTGCAGCGCTCATCACACCCACTTTGCAATTGCGCAACAGAGCCTTGCAGGCTGCCCAAGACTATGCAGGTTTGCAGTCAAAAACAGCCCCCATCATGGCTCAGCGTGAACTCTTTTTGAAACAGGACTTACAAGTTAAAGCTTTGCAAAGTCAAATGGAGACGAAAGTCGATTTAGCCCAGCTGCTTCCGAAGCTCACCAAACTTGTTCCCGATGACACTTTTTTATCCAGCCTCAAAGTTCAGGGCGCTAAAGTCACTTTGGCAGGTGAAACACCTATTGCCGCCACCTTGATGCAACAAATCGGAAGTCAACCCGGCATCAAGGACGTCCGTGCGCCATCAGCCGCCATCAAGCCGCGCGGTTCTGAGCGAGAGATTTTCAACATCGAATTCACGCTTCATGCGCCTTCGGTGCCTTCGGTTTCCTTGGGCAATGCAAAACCATGAATCGCCAATCTGTCCGCATTGCGTTGTTGCAATTGATTGCTGTCCTTCTGGTGCTGGCACCGTTTTTGGCAGCCGGGGCGTATGTTTGGCAGAAGCATCGGTGGGCTGATTCTTTGCTGGCCGAGATTGAGCCCCGTCATGCCAGGCTTCAAGGCTTGAAAACAATCCAGCCAGAGTTAGACAGCGCCCTTAAACAGACCAAGGCAAACTTGAATCGCCACGCCTATCCTGCGTCGCTGGATGCCACCAAAGCCGGCAACGACGCTCAGCAGCGGGTTCGCGCAGTTTTTGCTGAAAGCCAACTTTCGATCGAGAGTGTGCAAGTGCTGGACGCCAAAGAGGTTGACGGTTTTCAGCGCATTGGCATTGCGATGCGTGTTGAAGGCAGTTTGCCAAATTTCCACGAGGCAATTTTGAAACTGAACGATCAGACGCCCAGCATATTGGTTGACGGGTTTTCGATGCAAAATTTGGGGCAGCCCAAGCCATCAAGCGTGCAGCGGCTGATGGGTAGTTTTAATTTTTCGGTTTTGAGGGCCAAGTCTTGACTGCAAAACCAACCCAAATTTTGCTGTTCCTGTGTCTAGCCGCAACACTGGGTTTGGCCTACTTGTGGGTCGATCAAAACGGTCAATTGCGCAACTGCACTTGGGTTGTGCCTGCGCCCATCAAGTCGACAATTGTGGCCACTGCAATTCCGGTCACAACCCTGACTGGTGGTGACATTTCCAGCCTTACCGCTGCGCTAGACAAACCACTTTTCACGCCTGATCGCAAACCGCCTGCTGTCATTCAAGTCGCTGCGATCGCGCCACCACCACCGCCTGACCCAATGGCCAGCGTCAACCTGGTAGGTTTGCTGTCTGGCAATTCTGGTGGAGTCATGGTTCGCAGCGAAGGCAAGGTCAGGTACATCAACCTGACTCAAAAATTGGGCGATTGGACGCTCAAAAGCATTGAGGAGCGCAGCGCTACATTTGCCCGCGCGGATGAAACCCGAGTGATCAAGTTGGCTTATGCGCCTTTGAATTCGATTGTGATGAGCCCGCAAGCCAGTGCTGACGCGCCCTTGGCGCCTGCCCCGGTCAGTGCTAACGCTCCCGGCCCAATGCCAGATTTCGCAAGGCGGCAGGCTGAGGAAGCGGCTGACCGCAAAAGGCACATGGACTCGATTGTCGAGCGCTTCAATCAAAAAAAGCCCTAGTTTGGCGTCAAAGTAATGAACATTTTTCGACTTATTGCCTTATTTTTGCTAGGTGTCGCGTTTTCACCTGTGTTTGGCCAAACCGACAAACCTACCGACAAGGCGGCGACCAAATCCAATGAAGTTGGACTAGCAGAGCCAAGAATCATTCTCGGCACTGGCGTCGTCATTGCGCCGCCGAAGGCCGCTTCCGTTGTTGCGGGCACCTCCGCTGGCCTCAAGTTTGAAGGGGCACCTCTTGCAGATGTTGTGCAAGTGGTGTTGCGTGAAATTGCCAAAGTCAATTACGTCTTGCACCCGCCCATCAACGGGGTTGTGACACTTGCAACCCAAGGCAATGTTTCCGCTGACCAAGCGATTTTGCTTCTCGAATATGCCCTGCAAGCCAATGGCTACTTGCTGGCTCAGGACACGCGTGGCACCTACCACGTTGGCAAACCCGAGGTGATCAAAGGCATTGTCCCGGCAGTCAGGCAAGTTATTAAAAACACGGCTTTGCCGCCAGGCTACGGTGCCATCATCATCCCGCTGACCTACATTGGCGCGGGCGAAATGGCAACCATATTGCGTCCCTTGGCACCGCCAGACGCCATTTTGCGCGTTGATGTACTGCGCAACATGCTGGTCATGGTGGGCAGCAGAACCCAGGCCGAAGGCTGGCTTGACCTGGTTGCCACCTTTGATGTGGACATTTTGAAAGGCATGTCAGTGGGTGTTTTTCCGTTGAAGCACATCACCACCAAAGACATTGACGCGGCATTGCGGGTATTGAGTTCGGTGGCCTCAGGTACAGCCACGACAGCAGCGCCCACTGCGGCAAACCGGGCAACGCCTGTTTCACAAGCCGCGATGGCGGCGAATTTGCCTGCCAATGCCGCTTTGTATGGTGCGCTTCGAGTTTTTCCGATGGACAGTTTGAACAGTGTGTTGGTCGTAACCCCCCGCGCAGCTTATTTGGAAGAGGCGCGCTTGTGGATCGAAAAGCTCGACAAACCTGGCATCAATGGCAGCGAGTCCCAATTGTTCGTGTACCCGGTTCAAAACGGGTCTGCAGCGCACTTGGCCAATGTGTTGAACGGACTTTTTGGCACGGCCACCACAAGTTCTGGCGCAACCGCTAACAGTGGCGTAGCCCCTGGTCTTTCCCAATCTTCAGGGAGCACTTCAAGCGCCAGTCTGAGCGGCTCAACCAGCGCCTTGGCTTCAAGTGCTGGTCGCAGCAATATTCTGGGCAGCGGTGTGACATCTTTGACGCTGAACGCGGGCTTGCGCGTCATTGCAGACGAAATCAACAATGCCGTGCTGGTTTACAGCAACCCAGGCGAGTACGCCAAGGTTGAAGCGACTTTGAAGCGGCTTGACGTACCGCCAACGCAGGTCTTGATAGAAGCCAGCATTATTGAAGTTACCCTGTCTGATGACCTCAAATATGGACTTCAATGGATATTCAGTGATTCCAACCGCAACGGTGTCACAGGGTCAGGCGTTCTAAGTACAGCTGCAGGCGCGGTTTTAGGCGCAACACCAGCCGGGTTTTCTTACACCTTGCGCAATTCATTCGGCGACGTGAAGGCTGTTTTGAACGCTTTGGCCGAAAAATCCCTAGTCAAAGTGATTTCCAGCCCGTCCATCATGGTGCTGAACAACCACACGGCCAGCATCGTTGTGGGCAACCAGCAGCCAGTGCGGGTGGGCGAGACCATCACCACGGGTGGCAACATCACCACCAACATTCAATACAAAGACACAGGTATCAGCCTGTCGGTCACCCCGTCAGTCAATGCGGGCAATATGGTCACCATGCAGTTGAACCAGGCTGTCAACGACGTAGGGCAAGTGGACATTGCCACTGGGCAGCGCAGCTTTTTGCAGCGCCAAATTGGCAGTAAAGTGGCCGTGCGCTCTGGCGAAACCCTGGTTTTGGGTGGTTTGATCAGAGACAACGCAACATCTGGCAAGTCTGGCCTGCCACTGTTAAAAGACATTCCCTTGCTGGGCAGCCTGTTTGGGGCTAACAACACCAACAACAATCGCACTGAGTTGCTGGTCATCATCACGCCGCAAGTAGTTCGTTCCGACAACGACCTTCGTGACCTGACGGCCAGCATGCGTCTTAAAATGAAAGACATCGGTCGTGCCTGGGGCGACACCAAGGTGGAAGGTGAGGCTCTGCCTGTGAACCCTTCGCCGCCCAACGCAGCGCCCAACTAGGTTTTCTTGGCCAGCCAGGTAGCCAAGTTTTGGGGCTATGGCTGTTCTGAGAACTTCAAACCCAACTATTGAGAAGCAAAATATGAAAATTGGCAAAAATTCGCAGCAAAACTCGCAGCAAATTCCGGTCGATCAATCTTTGCGATTTTTTGGACAAACTGTTGTGAAGGGCGTTATCGCTTCGATCGCTATTGCCGCCCTGGCGGGTTGCGCAGCCGTTGGCACCCCCAAAACACCTGAGGAAACCGTGCGCCAACTGGCAACTCAGCGCTGGCAAGCACTTTTGGCGGGTGACTTTGAAAAAGCCTACGAATTTGCGGTTCCGTCCTACCGGCAACTTAAAACATCCGCCTACTACCGGACTAAGCGCTTGGGCACACCCGTCAAGTGGATTTCTGTTGAAGTTATCAACGCCCAATGTGAGGCACTAAAGTGCGAAGTGCGCATTAAGTTAGAGAGCAAACCCATCGTGCCGATCAACATCCAGGGCAACATGGTAGGCGGTCTTGACGAAACTTGGGTTTTTGAACAAGGGCGTTGGTGGATGTTTGAAACGATCTGACCCAGGCTATCAATCCAACTCTTGTCCCGGCTCTTAAGGCAACTTCCGCTATAGTTTTCTCCAAGAGTGTCAAATTTCGGTTAAACCTCAAATCTACTGTTGCAAAATATCAACACAGCACCCGGAACAGGGGGTCGACAGCTTGCCTAAACAGCCCCCTGTGGTATTATTTCGAAAGCGTAAAAGGTCTTGTAGTTGCGCTTATTTATTTTTTTAACTGGAGTCTTCATGAAAAAAAGTACACTCGCATTGAGCGTCATCGCCGCACTAGGCGGTCTTGGGTTTGCTAGCAGTGCGCTGGCGATTACAACCATTGGCGGCGGTGCTGCTGACGCTCTTGTGTTGAATCACGACGGTATCGGTCACCAGTTGATCATTCCGTATTTCACCGTTCAAGGCGACAACGCTACGTTGATGAACATCACCAACACCGACTTGGTGAATGGTAAAGTTGTCAAAGTCCGTTTCCGCGGTGCTGCCAACTCAGACGATTTGTTTGACTTCCAAGTTTTGATGTCGCCAGGTGACGTGTGGACCGCGACGATCACTCAAGACCCAGTCAGCAAAATTGCTTTGCTCAAAACCACTGATAAAACCTGCGTTTTGCCTGCTGGTGTCGCTTTTGCTGCTGGTAATGCGTTTGCCACTTCACGCGTTGACCCAACGCCAGTCAAAGGCAACAGCGCGAACGAAACTCGCGAAGGTTATGTTGAGATCATCAACATGGCTGACATTTCGTCAGCGCTTCCTGCATCAGCGCTGTTCACTGCGACCAAACACGTTGCGGGCGTTGCGCCTTGTACTGCCGCCTCTTTGGAAGCTGCCTTGGGTACTGATGTTGCCACTGTGGCAGAGGCAAATGGTCGTGGCATGCTGCCTCCATCCGGTGGATTGACCAGCGACTGGATCATTTTGAACCAAGCCAATACGGCTGCATGGTCGGGTTCGGCTACCGCTTTGGAAGCACGTTTTGCTGGTGTGAAATCGACAGCAAACCTGAATTTTTGGCCACAGAAATTTGGTGTTCCAGCATCATTCACCTTGGCTACTTCCGACCCATTGTTGAGCTTGGCTCCTGCAGCTGGTCAACAAGCTGCTCAGCAGTATGACCTGCCTGACCTCTCGACCCCGGTGTTGGCTGGTGAAACTACCGCTGCTCGTGCCACAGCAACTGCAACTACTCTGGCTGTAAAGTCAATCACCAACCAGTACGTTACGTCCACCGACATCAACGCTGTAACAGACTTGTTGTTCTCGCAGCCTACGCGCCGTTATGCTGTTGCTCAGAACTACGTGACCAACACCCCAGCCTTCAATGCTGCGGTGAATACTCACTACACTGGCGGAGCTGGTGGTAACACCGCGGTCAATGATCGTCAGATCTGCTTGAATCAACTGATTCGTCCAACGAGCCAGAACAAGATTTTTGACCGTGAAGAGACGACACCAGGTGTCGGCGGTACGATCTTCGTGATCTCGCCAAACGTGCCTTCAGCGGCTGCTACGTTCTTGATCTGCGGCGAAACCGCTGTTTACTCGATCAACGCTGGCGCTGCTAACCCTTCGGCTTTGAGCGCAACGGTTAACCGCGGTGACATCTCGATTGCTGACGCAACCTACAAACAAGGTTGGTTGACAATCCTGACTCCTGGCGCTACTGTCGGATCGGGCTTGCCAATCTTGGGTGGTTCGTTCATTCGTGCATCGAACACCACTGTGAACTACGGCTTCTTGTGGAACCACAAGGTTACCCGTTAATCGGACTCTTAGTTAAATAAGCAAGTCTTCAAAAAGGGCGGGGTTTCCCCGCCCTTTTTTCGTTTCTGTCAGTTTGTTAGTTTTCAAATGATCAGTGAGTTCAAGGCGACCTTCATGTCTTTCATGTTTCAATTCTCAGTGGCCTTGTTTTTGGCCTTGGGTGCCATGACGGCTCAAGGCCAGGTCTTGGTGCGCGGCGGTGGTGTCACTGTCAATAACCAAGACATGGACTATGACCTTTTGCGTGTCACACCAGAAATACGCACCAACACGTTTGGTCGTCCTGAGATGGTGCAGACCAATGTGTCCAACATTTATGTTCGGCGCGTTTTGGCGGCTGAGGCCGTCAAAGGCGGTCTAGAGCAAAACCCGATGGTTAAGGCGGCCCTGGAAGCGGCGCGCGACAAGATTTTGTCTGATGCCCGGCTGGAGCAAATTGACAATGCGGGCACACCCAGCACAGCTGCGCTTGCAGCATACGCCCAGACCACTTACAACACCAACCCCAAGAAGTTTGAATCTCCTCAAGAGATCAAAATCAGTCATATTCTCTTGCTGCTGGCCACGCCCAATGCGCGGGCAGACATTGACAAGATTTTGGAAAAGTTAAAATCGGGCGCTAATTTTGAAGACATCGCCAAGGCGCAATCACAAGACCCAGGCAGTGCTGCCAAGGGTGGCAGTTTGGGTTTTGTGTCACGTGGGCGCATGGTCAAGCCCTTTGAAGACGCCGCTTTCAAACTAACCCAACCCGGTGAGTTGAGTGGTGTTGTAGAGTCTAGTTTTGGCTATCACATCATCAAACTCGAAGAAAACCGACCTGCAGGGATTCGCAGTTTTGAATCAGTCAAAGACTCGTTGATCAATGAAGCGCGCACCAATGCCGTCAACAGCGCTCGGCAGGTTGTCAAAGAAAAGATTCTGTCTGAAGCCACTTTCGATTTGTCAGCCATTGAAGCGTTCGCCAAGGCGCAAAAAAAGTAGTTGGCTATGCTGAGAAACACCGCTGTTGCCGTTGTCTGGCGACACCGTGGCCTGTTGCGTGAACTCATCACGCGAGACATTCAAAACCGCTACGCGGGGTCTGTGGTGGGCGTGCTTTGGGCGCTGCTGCACCCCATTGCCATGTTGGCGGTTTACGCGGTGGTGTTTGAATACATCTTTAGCGTGCGCACGCCCAATGCGATGCCTAACCAGCCCTACGTGCTGTTCGTCGCCACGGCACTGTGGCCTTGGCTGGCGTTTTCTGAAGGCCTGTCGAGAAGCACTGTGGCGGTGCAAAACCATGGTGCGTTGGTCAAAAAAGTTGCCTTTCCGCACGAACTGCTCGTTTACAGCGCGGTTCTGTCGAGTTTTGCCATTCAAGTTTGTGGCTTTGCGGTGGTGTTGGTGGTTCTGGCCTTGGCGGGTTTTGCTGTCAGTTTTTGGGCTTTACCCGTCGTGGTTGCAGGCATGTTGGTGCTGCTGTTGCTTTCGACTGCGGTGGGTTTGGTATTGGCGTCGCTTCAGGTCTTCATTCGCGACGTAGAACAATTGCTAACCCAGGTGACCAGTGTCTTGTTTTACGCCACGCCAATTTTGTACCCCATGGCATCCGTACCAGGGTGGATGGCCAGTGTGATGCAATGGAATCCCTTGGTTCATGTGCTGGAGCCTATCAGAGCGGCTCTGCTGGGCACCAACCAGGCGCACTTGGGAATGTTTGCCATGATGATCGTCATCGCTTTGGTGCTGTTTTACCTGGCGCGGCGTTTCTTTTTGAAGTTGTCCCCCCACTTTGAAGACATGGTATAGCCCCGATGAGTGAAGTTTTAATCTCGCTTGCCAACGTTAGCAAAAGCTACCCCATTTTTGACCATGGGCGGCACAAGCTTGGGCATGTTTGGTCGCGTTTGCGTGGCACGGCGCCCCAGCACGTGTTTCAAGCTTTGCACGACGTGAGCTTTGAAGTTCGGCGTGGGCAATCGCTCGGACTGGTGGGGGTGAACGGTGCAGGAAAGTCAACCTTGCTCAAGCTAATTGCTGGGGTTGCCACACCCAGTGCAGGTCAACTTGCGCGAAAAGGCCGCATTGGTGCCTTGCTAGAGTTGGGCGCAGGCTTTCACCCCGAGTACACCGGGCGCGAAAACGTGTTTTTGTCATGCTCACTGATGGGCCTAAACCGTGCTGAAACATTAGAGCGGATGGACGGAATTTTGGCCTTTGCAGACATTGGCCAGCACATTGACCAGCCCATCAAGCATTATTCATCTGGCATGGTGGTGCGGCTTGGCTTTGCCGTGGCGACCAGTGTGGTGCCTGAAGTGCTGATTACTGACGAGGTGCTGGCGGTGGGTGACGAGTCGTTTCAAAAGAAATGCATCGCCTGGCTAGAAGAATACCGATCCAACGGCGGCACCTTGCTTTTGTGTTCGCACAGCATGTTTCACATTCAAAAGCTCTGCCAGCATGCCATTTGGCTCGAAGGCGGCAAAGTGCAAATGCAAGGCACGTCGGCCGATGTCACCCGTTCCTATTTGGCTTGGCACGAAGAAAAAACCCGTGCGCAAAAGAAACCGGAGCCAGGCGACGCCCACGCCCAACCCGCAGAGCGCTCAGCCGACATTTACCAGGTGAATGACATGCTGCTCAACGGACAACCTGCCGGGGTGGCGCTGCGCATCAACCTGGGTGGCAGCATCACCGTCAGTGGAAGCGTCTATTCGCCAGACGGGCGCACGCCCAATGTCGCGGTGGGGTTTGTGCGGGCTGATGGCACGCCGATTTACGGTGTGATCAGCGAGATGGATGGCTACGTGCTCAGCCCCAGGGATAAGCATCTGTTTGAGTATTCCATCGTGTTTGACGATTTGCCTTTGCTGCCTGGCCGTTATGTGGCCCGTTCTCATGCCTTGGACCCTGAAGGTCTGCGCCTTTTTGACCAGGTTGAAATGCCGTTTGACATTTCAGGCGATTCCCGCGAGCTGGGCTATTGCCGCCTTCAACACCAATGGACAACCTTGCCCCAACCATTGCTGAAACCCATCACTGAAACGCTTGACCGAAACCCATGATTGAAACCAATGACGACCACACTTCGCAGTGTGTGCAGCTTTTGCAAGTTGCGCAAAAACAGCTTGATTCAAACGACCTGAGCGGTGCTTCCCAATCGGTTGAGGCCGCGCTGAAATTGGAGCCCAAGTCGCTTGCGGCACACAATCTGCGCGAAAAGCATCGGCTGCCTGGCAATTTTTCAGAGTGGATGGGCGTTGATGGGCAAATTGCTGAAGATGACGACATTTTTCGATTCTTCGCCAACCACCCCACTTCAACCAATCCCGTGCGGGATTATTTGTCTGACGGTTGGCGCACCATGGTTGAACTGCAGGCGGCGCTGGACGCCAGCTCAGTGTCGTTGCGCCAAGTGACAAGTTTTTTGGAGTTTGCCAGCGGCCACGGGCGCTTCACGCGGCACCTAGCCCGTGTGATGACAAAAGGGCAACTGACGGTCAGCGATGTGGTGCCGGGCAGTGTTGATTTTTTAGTCAACACTTTCGCAGTCAAAGGGTTCACCTCGTCCACCGACCCGCTGAAGCTGGTGATCCCCGGCACATACCAAGTCATTTTTGTGCTGTCACTGTTCACCCACCTGCCTGTTGAAGTTTGGCAAAATTGGCTCAAGGTGTTGCACGCTGCCCTTGAGCCCGGTGGTGTTTTGATTTTTTCGACCCACGGCGAGAAGTCGGCCCGCAAAGATGGGGTGGACTGGGGCCACGGTGAAAACAAGTTTTTCACGGCCAGCGAATCGTCCGCGCTGGATGGTCAAACCTACGGTTGCACCTACACCAGCCTTAACTTTGTGAAGACCCAACTCGTCGACGCTTTGGGCAGCAGCGTGAAGATTCAAACCCTGGAGGGCCACTTTTGGGGTGCCCAGGATGCCGTTTTGGTGTCACGGTGAAATTAACGTGCTGAAACCGGAGCCGTGAAAAACCAGTCCGCGCACGAGCCCGCGCTGGATGGCGTGCGGGGGCTGGCGGTGTTGGCCGTGCTGGTGTTTCACGCTTTGCCCACCACCCTGAGCGGCGGTTTCCTGGGTGTGGACATCTTTTTTGCCTTGAGCGGCTACCTGATCACCGGCTTGCTGTTGGCTGAGTTTGATGCAACCCAGCGATTGAATATTCGGCAGTTTTTTGTCAGGCGCTGGTTTCGTCTGGCACCCGCTTTGCTCGCCATGCTAATGGTTTATGGCCTGGTGGTCTGGCTTTTTGTGCCCTTGGCTAGCCTGAAAAAACAAGGCGTGGACATTCTGGTCGCCTTGTTGTACCTGACCAACTGGGGCAGAGTTATCTCGCTGAATGCTGAAACCGATTTGGGACACACCTGGTCGCTGGCGGTGGAAGCGCAGTTTTACCTGGTGTGGCCGTTCTTGATGTGGGTTTTGCTGCGATGCGTTGGCAAACGAACTCACCTGCTGTTGGCCATGGTGGCTTTGGCTGCGCTTTCGTGGGCGGTGCGGCTGGTGTTGACAGCGCAAGGCGTGGATGTGTCCAGAACCTACAACGGGCTCGACACGCGGGCAGAAACGCTGATGTGGGGCGCTGCATTTGCCGTGTTGGGCAGTTTGAAGTCCGCACCGCAAGTTAACCCTAGCCGACAAATCTGGAACCTGGCCGGCGCTGTATGCCTTGGCGTGATTGTGCTGCTGATTGCGCAGGCGCAATGGACGTCGATTTTGTACTACAACTACGGTATCACCTTAGTGGCTGTGTCGTCCGCCTTGCTCGTTTTCTATTTGCATCGCATCGACCAGTCGTGGGTGAAACGGCTTTTTGAGCAAACTTGGCTGGTCTGGGTGGGCTCGATTTCTTATGGCCTGTACCTTTGGCACTTTCCAATCTACCGTTTGCTGACGGGCTTGGGGCTAGACCGTTGGGCCTTGCTGGGTGCGGGCTTTGGTTTGACCGTGGTAGTCGCCTCTGTCTCCTATTACGGGATGGAGCGACCCTTGATGAATTGGCGAAAAAGCCGGCAAGTTGGCAGTCGAGACAACGTCGCGTAGCCGCCTAAACCTCGATTAAACCTCGCCCAAATCTCGCTCAAACACCGCTTAGCGCCTATCAGCCGCGCAACCACGACTTGACGCGCCGCTGAAGGTGGCCAGGAATGAGCCGGGCCAAGGGCGACAGTGCTGGGCTTGAGCGCAAACGCAGCAAGGTGCGAAGCGAAGTGGATTTGATGGAATTGCCCAGCTTGGCGCTGTCACGGTGTGACTTTAAATGGTCGGCGATGCTTGCTTGAAATTGAATCAACGCGTCTTCAGTCAATGGTTTTGATGGCTTCAAATCCTTGAGGTAATTGCCACGGTAAGGCGGTGTTTGCGAGCCATTGCCGTAGCTGGGCAGTTTGACCGGATCAGCACCATTTGGAAAACCTGCTTTGGATTGAACTGGCGCAGGGGGTGTGTTGGTGCAAAAGTTCTGCTCGCGGGTTTGCTCAAAAAAGGCCAGCCATTGACGGGCAGTTTGTTGCCACTCGCACACCCAGGTCCATTCGCGGTTTTGCAGGCGCTCAGCAAACGCACCCAAATTAGGCGCAACAATGGGCAGGCCACTTTCCAGGCTGGCGCTCAAGGTGTAGCTGTACGTCTCGGGCCAAACCGCCGGAAACCAAATCAGGTCGGGCTGTAGCCATTTCAGCAGGTCAGCCAGGTCTTTGTCGTCATAAGCACCGTGCACGGTCAACCGGGCTTTGGGGTGTTTGCGCAAGTTGCGGTAGGCGTAACCCAGCAGGTGAAATTCAATGGGTGAGTTGTGCGTGGCAGCCAGGGTGGCCACTTCTTCCAAAACATCTGCGCCCTTGATTTTGCTCAAAGCGCCCAGCACCACAATTTTCAGGGTTTGACCACTGCCAAAGTAACACGGCGCGGGTTTGGGGTGCGCTAGGGCAATGGGTTCTAGCACCGAGTGGGGAATAACCTGAACATTTGCAAGCGAGGCGAAATGCTTCATGCGTCGGGCCGTGTCTTGACTGGGCGCAAACACGGTGCGCGCTTCGCTAACCAAGCGGCCATGGCGGTCGCGCCAGCTTTCAATGCTTTCGCCGCCGGGCGCCGGGTTGCGCTGCACGCATTGTCGGCATTGCTCGATGCCGCGTTCACCACAGTAGGTGTCAGTGTGGTCAGTTAGCGATATTTGCGGGCAATAGGTGTGAAAGTCGTGCGCCGTGAAGTCGTGGGTCACGCCCAATTGGCGCGGCAAATCGCAAATCTCGGGGGCATGACCCAGCAGGTGGTGGTAGTGCACGTGGCTTAACTGCAGCTCAGTTAGCGTTTGCAGCAATTTGGCATGCTCTTGCGGCATTGAGAATTGCAGCGCAAACGCTTCGTGCAGCCCTTCGAGTTTTAGCTCAACACCGCCCGCCGACGGAGTTAGGCGCAAGTAGGCGACCTGGGCCGCCAAGTGCTGGTTCATCTCGCGCACGTGGCGCAGCGTGCCGCCTTCTCGGTCATGCAGCACGTTCAAAATCACCCGGCGACCGGTTTGGGTGATGCGAGCGATGTCGATTTGCAGCCGCGCGGGGGCGGCCGAGTCGATTTGCAAAAACGCCTGCACATCGGCTTCGTAACCAGGGTGCAAGCGGCGCAAGGTTTGCATGGCCGCCAGTTCTCGCTCGCTCTTGGAGTCGCCAAAACTCACGCCGCCCGCGTGGTGCACAAAGGTGTCCAGCGCGTGCAGGTGCGTCCAGCCGGCCTCAGACGCGCGCACGCAAAAGTCGTTTTCTTCGCCATAGCCTTTGCCAAAATTGGCCACGTCAAACAGGCCGACTTCGGCAAGGCACAGGCGCCGGATGTACATGCAAAAGCCGACGGCCGTGGGCACGGCAACCGTTTGGCCCGCCAACTGGCTGGCAAACAAGGCATCAAGCCCCGCTGTGGTGGTGCCATCTGGCATGGCGTTGGCTTCGCAAAAACGCGGGTAGCTGAAGATGGTGGCGTTGTTGGAAAACGGCGTCACGCTGGCCACGCGCGGGTCGCTGTAGGCGGCCCGCTGCATGCGGTCTACCCAGTCGTTGGCCACCTCGGTGTCGCTGTTCAGCAGCAGCACGTCGTTGGTTTGGCTTAGCGACATGCCTCGGTTGACGGTGGCAACAAAGCCCAGGTTTTCGGAATTTTCAAGCAGTTGGATGCGGGGGTCGCGGGTGGCGAACTCGCGCAGCCAGGCGGTGACCTCGGGCTCGGGGCTGAAATCATTGATGATGATGAGTCGCCAAGCCGCATTGCCGGGTGTGGCCAGGGCTGATTCCAGGCAGCGCCGGGTGTCTTCAAGGCCCCGGTAAACCGGCACGATGATGTCCACCGGGTGCCCAGGCAAGGGCTGCGGCTGGCTTTGTGGGCGGGCTTGGAGCGATGTGAGTGCAGAAGGCTGCCGATTCGGGCCACGCCCCAAAAGCCGGTCAACGCGACCTTTGAGGTTGGACAAAGGGCGGGTGGCTCGGAACATGGTGGATTTTTCGATGCTTTCGACGTGCGCGGTAATCTGCGTGACTTGTTGTAGCGCCGTCGTGCGTTCTTTTTGGGTGGATCGCAGCTCGCCAATCAGTCGCTGCTTTTCGTCCAGCGAATCGATTGCGCCCCGGCGCAGGGCGTCCAGTTCGCTGTTGGTATGGCGTTGCAGGGTTTCGATTTGCCAGTTGTGCGCGGTCAGGCGGTCAATTTCGAGCCTTTGCAGATCGTCAGTCTGCTGGTGTTGAACCTGCATGGCGTCCATCGTGCTGCTGGCCTGCACGTAGTCTGCCGACATGGGCCAGCCCGCACAAACCTCTAACGTGGCACCGGTATGCGCGATTTTTTGCAGTGCATCGGGCCCGATGGGCAGTTCGAGCCAGGGGTCGTCGCCATGAAGCATCAACAAAGCGCTGGCAGAAAACTCCCAAGGTGGCGCGAAGGCCATTTGATGGTGCGGGGCGCAGCTCAATGCCTCCAACGGGTCGCTGACGGCGCGCCATTGCCAAACCAGCTCACCATCTGGCAGGTGGATCGTCAGGCGGTGCAGTTTGAAGAAACCGGGGCGATCAGCCGGGTCCAGGCGAATGCGGGTGTAGGGCTGGGAGTGGGCTGCAATGGCAAAACTGACGGTTTGGTGCGGATCGCCAATGCGCCCACTGGCGACCAGTTTCAAGCCTTCGTCGTAGCCGTTTTGGGTGGCCAGGTAGAGCTGGACTGAAAAAACTGCGCTGGCGGTTGGATTGACCACTACCGCCTGGTTTGAAAGGATTTGGGTTGAGCCCGCCGCCAGCCCGCTGACAGCGCCCATGGGTTGCAACACCGATATGAATTGGTAAGTTAAGGCATCCGGCAAGGCCAGTAAATGCCTTGCAACCGATGGCGCAAGACTGTCAAACGCCACTTGAAACTCTGATTTGTTCAGTTCCCGCCGAATCGTCTGGGTCGATTGAGTCGCCCACTGGTTGTCACTAAAAAAGCGCTGCAAGGAGCGCCGCGTGAAAAAGCGCAAATGGGTGTTGTCCAGCAGGCCCTCGGGGCGGTAGCGAAAGTCGCCCTGAATCAGCTCGGCCACCAGCCCGCAATAGCCCGCATTGGGCACCGAGGTAATGAGCCGCCCGCCGGGTGCCAGCAGAGTTGCGGCCTGGGCCAAAATTCTCTCAGGTTGTTTCAGGTGTTCCAGAACATCAGCGCAGACGATGCAGTCGTAGCGCTGATCGCCAAACAGGGCGATCAGGTCCACCTGGTCCAAATCGGCCACCAAAGCGCGCCGGTAGTAGGCGCTGGCCATGTCAGCCTCTGCCGGGTTCAGCGACACACCATCGGCGACCACCGCGTGGGCTTGTTGCAAGAATTTGCCCAAGCCGCCCGTGCCCATGCCCAGGTCAAGCAGCGTTTGGCCAGGCGAGATGAGCGACGCGATGACGGACAGCGAGTCGTGAAACTCAGCGCTGACTTGGCGCTGGTAGATGTGAAGAGAGGTGTCTGGATGGGACATGGGAGCAATTATCCCTTGCTGGCTTGGCTTCAATTTGGTGTGAGCCTGGGACAAACTTGGGTGAAATTTGGGTCGAATATTGCCGAAAACACGGTGAAAACTGAAAGTGGGTGCTTTCTTGGATTTTCATACCCAATTTGGGTATTTGATGGTCAAAAAACGTCGAAAAACACAAAATATCGATAAAATAGGCCTCTAGCTCTCTAATTATATAGATAGTTTGCTATCTATATAATAGCAAATATGAGAAGAATGCTAGGGTCACCGTGAAAGTAAAAGCCCGTTTCACCTGTCGCATCACTTCAAATTGCACTCCCGCCGCAGCAAAGCCATGGCGTCTTTGAGTTCGTAGTCGTAGTCGCTGGCGAGAGTGGGCAGGCTTTCGGCGATGAAGTTGCGCCACAGCGCCATGTAGTCAAGCTGGTGCTGTTCGGGTGCGTGGTCGCGGATGTAGGCGATGACGGCGTCGCTGTTGACGCTGGGGCTCGAGCCAGATGGCGAAGGCGTTTTGGAGTCTGCAGACTTTGCTGAAGTCGGCTTGGGTTTTCTAATTTTTCGAATCAGCGTGGCGGCGGCTTTTTCGGTGAGCAAAGTTTTGGCAGGGCTGGCCGTGGCGATGCTTAAAAACAGGGTCAAAAGCGAGCCTTCGTCGTCATGGCCGTCCGTGGCTTTGACCCAGGCGTCGGACACGCTGCGGTCAAAATTGTCAATTTCGGCCAGCGCGTCTTCGATCCAAAAGTAGCGGCCAATGAACGCGGGTGTTTGGCAAAACAGCTTTTTGATGGGCAACGCTGGGTCTTGAATTTTCGGCAAATCGGCCAGAATCGATTGGCGGGCGCGCTCCACAACGTCGGCAAATTCAGCGGGCAATTGCTTGGGAACGGCCAATTTGACGGGCTGCCCTGCTGCCTTTTTGCGCAGCGCGGCGATCAGCTTTTCGAACTCAAGCCAGTCGGGCATGTGGCCGCGCTTGGCGTTCAAAGCCAACAGCGCGGTCCGAATGACCGCGTCGCCGTCGCAACCGGCTTCTTGCAGCGCGGCTTCGTCCATGCCCAACTCGTCGGCCAGCCAAATTGCGGTATCGATGACCAGAGCGGCCTGGCTGCGCTGTGCCAGTTCGGCCTGGTAGTCGGCCAGGGGTTTGAGCGTCCACTTGGCCAACAGCGGAATTTGGTCATCCGTGAAGCCGCTGGCCTCGTTCATGCCAAAGTGGCTGTTGGATGGCATGCCGAGCAGGGTTTTCAGCATGTCGGAGCCACCCTTGGAGCGGGACAAAAACGAGTGGTCGCGCAGCGATTCGGCGGCCAGTTTCAGGTTGCCGTGGCAGGTGCTTTCGAGGTAGAGGCTGACGAGGTTGACCATGCGGTCGCGGGCGCGTTCCAGCTCGGGGCGCAGGTATTCGCTGCCAAAGTAGCGGGCGATTTGCACCATGCCTTTGGGTGCGTCGGTGGCGATTTGCTCCAACCGGGCGGCGTCCAGAATTCGGTTTTGAATGCCAAAGGCCAAGGCTTTTTCAAAAAACGGGCGGGCGTCGTAGGGCGCCAAGCCAGCCGGGGCGCTGCTGGCAGCGACTGGAGGCGCAGCGTCGATTTGTGGGGACATTGGGTGGGCGGGATGGTCGGGATGGGCGCAGCCTGGTCAGCGGGTCAAATGGCGGATTCTTCGTCAGATTCCAGTTTGACCGGGGTCGCCTTGCCACGGTCGGTGTCGCTGGTTTCGAACTTGCCGTCATCTTCCTCATCGGCGGCGGCCAAGGCATCGTTTTCTTCGCCCAGCCCTAAGTCGTGCGCACGGGCTTTGGCGCGCATGACGATGACGGTTTCAATGAACAAATCGGGGCATTCGTAGCGCATGATCCAGGCCAGTTGCATCCAGTCCTGGTCGGCGCATTCGTCTTGCTCGATGCGCGGCTTCACGTAGGCGCTGGAAAGCAGGGCGGTTTCGGTCAGCATTTCGCCGTCGTCCTCGGCGGTGTCAAAGGTGCCAGTTCGGGCAAAGGCCTCAATACGGCTCCATTTTTCAGAAAAGTAGTCGGCCATGGCTTCGCTGCCGCCTTCCAGGTCGCCAATGGCTTCCAAAAACTCGGCGGGGTTGGCGTCGTCTCTGAAAATGATCGAATTCATCATGCCGCGCAGGTGGGTGCGGCTTAGGTCTTTGTACTGCTTTTCAATCACCACAGCGCGGGCAAACTGCTGGGGCGACACCAAGAGGTTGATGACCGATTCTTTAGAGTTGTCGTACTCGCGCATCACCGCCAAAATGTCTTTGGGTGGCAACTGCTCCAGCACCACCATCAGGGCGCGATCACCCTCTTTGTCGGCCAGATCCACCAACGCGGCTTCCGCGCCGACGATGTCGCCTGCGGCAATCAGGGCTTGGGTTTTGGCAATCAGGGCGAGTTGGGTGGTCATGGCGTGGGCCTTGTTGAAAACGGTTGTCTAAGTGGCTAGGGCTTCAGTCTTTGCGGTCAAAGCCTTGTTCAGCCAGCCAGTCGGCACCGGCTTCTTCGCGGGATTTGTAGTCGTTGGCGTCATCGCTGTCGATGGGGCGCTCGGACTCGGCATTTTTGGCATCCGCTTTATCGCCATCCTTGTCAGCATCTTGATGATCTTCGTCCTGATCGTCGTCTGACTCGTTATTTTGGGCGGCATGGCGATCCACGCTGTGGTACATAAACTCCAGCCCGGCAGCCACGGCCAAAAACCAGTCGCCTTTGGGTTCTTGCAGAATCACACGACACAAGTCTTGCGCCCACTTGGGCTGTGCAATGGCGTGCAGCAGGCTGTCCCAACTGGGCAGTTCATCGGACTCGCGCGACAGTAAGTTGTCCATGGCGGCAGGCAGCTTGAACTCAAACCCCTGGTGCAGGACGACGGCCACCATCTCGGGGCTGAGCTCCATCATTTGCAGCAAAAAGCCAAGTTCTTTGCGGCGATCTTTCAGGCGCTTTTGCAGCACGTCCTGCCCTTCGGAGTCAAAGGCCAGGTCGTTGATTTCAGCCTGGTAGGCAGAACGAAGGTGTTGAAAAAACGGTGAAATGCTCATGCTGTGGGACGTCTCGAGTCGGGGTCAAATGGGGGCTGGTTGGGGAGTCTGGGGTCGCGGGACATTGGCAGATGGGGGCGTTGGTGATATTGGCAATGCCCTGCAGCCGCGCTCAAGCTAAACCAGCGGCCTGAAGTAGTTTTGCCAAATTTCGCGGGCAGATTCCAAGGGATTGTCCAGCAAATTGCGCCGCCGGTTGTCGTCATAAGCCAGGCGCTTTTCATCGTCTGACAAGATTTCATAGGCGGTTTGGACCGCCCGGAACCGCGCGGGTGCGTCTGGCGAGGTGTTTTTGTCAGGGTGGTGAAGGGAGGCCTGCTGGCGAAACGCTTTTTTAATGTCTGCTAGCGTGGCGCTGCTGCTCACACCCAAGGCGGCATAGTGATCTGTCATGCAAAGGCTGTGGTGAAGGGGTTGGCTGGGCCGGGGCGGGGCAGGTTCAACCCGTGTTGATGGACCCAGTTCGCCTCAAAGTGATATCACGGGTGATATGAGATTTTTGAAATCAATCACCCAAGGCGCCATTTTAGCAGATTTTGAGAAAAATAGGGCTCTAGCTCTCGAATAATAACAATAGTTTGCTATATTAAATGTAGCAAACTAGCGTTACTGTCAGGATTCGAAGGGTGAAATAAACCCTTGAATTCAACTTTTAAGCCGCCTTTGATACAGATGTCGAATCCTGATTCGCCCCGCGTTCAATCACCACCTCGGCGTCCAGCAGGTCGCGTGAGTGGTTCAGGTCTGACTGGCTGATCAGCACCGACAGGCCGCTGCCGCGCATTTTGCCCACCACCTCGGACAGTCGCTGTGACAGTGCAGGGGCCACGCCCTCAAACGGCTCGTCCAGCAACAGCAGCTTGGTGCCAACCGACAAGGCCCTGGCCAGCGCCACCATTTTTTGCTGCCCGCCAGACAGCAGCATCGCGCGGCGCTCGCGCATGGGCAGCAATTCGGGCAAAACCTCGTACACCAGCTTCAGGCGGTCCGCCACCACCAGATGGGGCGATACCCACAGCGGCAGGCAAATGTTTTCTTCAACGGTCAGTTCGGGCACCAAACCGCGGTCTTCCGGCATGTAGCCAATGCCCAAGGCCGCGCGGTCATGCGCAGGCCTGGCTTGCAGGTCTATGTCGCCCAACTTCAGGCTGCCGCCCAGCAGCGGCAAATGGCCCATGATGGTCCGCATCACCGTGGTTTTGCCAGCGCCGTTGCGGCCCACCAAGCCGACCATGGCTCCGGTTTCTATTCGAATCGAAAAGCGCCGCAGCACTTCGACGTTTTGGATCGACACCTGGGCAAATTCAAGCGCGATCATGCGGGCACCTTGGTTGCGTGCGCGGCGCTGGGCGCAAAACCCGTCACGTGGCGTTGCACGTCGGCATCGTTCAAAACGTCGTGGGCCAGGCCGTCAGCAATCACCCGGCCACTGTAAAAAGCCGCAACCCGGCTGGCGTACCGCCGCACGATGTCCATGTCGTGCTCGACAAACAGCACGGTGACGGGCGCACTGCCCGCACTGCGCTCAATGGCTTGCATCACGGTGTCCATGGTGCTGAACTTTTCATCAGCGCTGACGCCGCTGGTCGGTTCATCCAGCAGCAAAACGCGGGGCTGGCCGGTCAGCGCCATGGCAATGTCCAACAGCTTGCGCACGCCGCCGGGCAGCTCCCGCACGGGCCGTCCGGCTTGGGCCGCCAGGCCAAAACGGGTGAGCAAGTCCATCGCCTGAGCAATTGAATCAGCGTCGCGAGCGTTTTTGAAAAACTGGCCGATTCCTGAACCAGCCGCAGCACCCTGGCCCGCGCCGCAGTGCAACGCCGTCAGCACATTGTCAAGAACCGTCATGGGCAAACACAGCTGAGGAATCTGAAACGACCGCGCGACGCCCCGACGTGTGATTTCGCGTGGCGAGCGTTGGGTAATGTCTTCGCCCGCCAAAAAAATGTGCCCGGCGCTGGGCTTGAGGTAGCCGGTGATCATGTTGACAAAGGTCGTCTTGCCAGCGCCATTGCTGCCAATCAGGCAAAGCCGCTCGCCTGAGCCCACGTCGATATTGACGTCGGCGGCGGCCACAACCGCACCGAACGAGCGTTGCAGGCCCTGGGCTGACAGCACTGGGCCATTGGCTGACGCGTTGGCGGGTGCGTTGCCTGCGCCCGCGCCCGTGCTTGAGGGGTTTGGGTTCATTTCAAACCTTCCTTGGTGCTTGGGGCCAGCAGCTTCTGGGTGGTTTTGGGTTTGAAAAAACCCGCCAACGAGCCCAGACCATCAGGCAAAAACCGGATCACCAGCAGCAAAAACAGCCCCAACGCCAATTGCCAGGTGTTGGGAAAGTAGGCGCTGGAGAAAGACCGCACCAGTTCAAGCAAAAATGAGCCCGCCAGAATGGCCACCACGCTGTGATGGCCCGCCAAAATGGCGACAAAGACAAACTCGCCCGAAGTCGTCCAATAACTGAAATTCGGGTCAATATGGCCCAGCGCCATCACGCTCAAAGCGCCGCCAATGCCGCCCAAGGCCGCTGCAATGACGTAGTTCCAGGCCACTACGTTGACCACCGATTGCCCCAGGTATTCCACGCGCAACTCGTTTTCACGCACCGCCATGGACAGGAGGCCACGGCGTGAATCGCAATACAGCCGAACCAAAGCTGCCAAAACGCAGGACAGGGTGGCCGTAACGCACCACAACATCAACTGCACCTTGCCTTGGGGGGCGCGTTGGCCAAACAACGTCGGTTGGGTCACGTTAAAGCCGTCTGACCCGCCCAAAGCTTGGGTTTTGACCAACACGCCGTAAAGCACCATGGACAAAGCCAGTGTCAGCATCGCAAAAAAGATGCCCCGGTAACGCGCTAGCAAGGGCGCAAAGGGCGCTGCAATCAAAAGGGCGCAGACACCGCCCAGGGCGCTTAACCCCAAAATGTCAGTCAAACCCAGCCGGTTGAAAGCCAGCGCTGCGCTGTAGCCGCCAGCCGCAAACACCAGCCCCTGGCCAAATGGCACGACGCCACTGCGCATCATGATCAAAATGCCCAAAGACACAAGGCCATTGGCCAATGAAATGGTGCCCAAGGAAACTAGCCAGGTGGGCGCGATGAAACCTGCCACCAGCAAGGCAGCCAGGGCGACCAAAGTGATGCCAATCAGCCGGGTTACCGGATTTTTGGCGGGCTTTTGGGTGTGGTGCGTGTGGGAAGGCATTGAAAGGGGCGTGGACGAGGGCATGTGCAAGAGACTCAAATTTTCCGTGCTTGAATGCGCTGAAACAGACCTTCGGGTTTGAACACCAAAATGACCGCCATCACGACATAAATGCTGAAAAGCTCGGCCGGTGGCCAAATGTGGACGGACGCCGCCCGCGCAATGCCGACCACCAAAGCGCCAATGGCCGCACCTTCAATGCTGCCCAAACCACCAATGATGACCACGGCGAAGCTGACAATGATCACGCCCACACTCAAGCCCGGTTGCACCGAAATCATGGGTGCTGTCAACGCTCCTCCAACCGCGGCAAAAAACACGCCCACCATGAAGGCCCCCGTGTAAATGCGCGACACGTTCACGCCCATGCTGGCGGCCACTTCAGGGCTGTGAATGACGCAGGTCACAATTTTTCCCATGCGGGTGCGGTTAAGCGCCCACCAGGTCACCACGCCGCACACGATGGCAATGCCCACCAGCAGCAAGTCATAGCCCACATAGCTCAAACCGCCCAATTGCAGGTTGCCAAACGCCTGGTAGGTGTCGGCCACGTAGTAGGGGTTGGTGCCCCAAACCAGCTTGGTGATGTCTTCCAGCATCAAAAACAAAGCGTAAGTCACCAGCACCAGCAGCACTTCGTCGCGGCCATAAAACATGCGAAGCAGCCCGCGCTCGACCAAGGGCGCAAGCAAAGCCGCCACGCCCACCGCCGCCATCAACAATGCCACCACGGTAAGTGCAGGAGACACCTTCATGGACAAGAGCCAGGCGACCAAGCTCGCCCCTGCGTAGGCACCCACGGCGTAAAAACTGCCGTGCGCGATGTTCAGGATTTTCAACACCCCAAACACCAGCGTCAGCCCTAACGCGACGATGAAAAGCCACGACGCGTAGGTGATGCCGTCGATCAGGATGGTGGCGAGCAGGTTCATGGTCTGGTGTTGCGAGCGTTGACCTGCGACCGCAGCGTTTCCACTTCAGTCGCAGAGTAGGCGCACCGACGAAGACAGTGCTTTAGCACGGCTAGGAGGTGCAACGACCTATCCGATTGAAGTGGAGACGCGATCAGCACTTGGCGCCGGGGAAGCCGGCTTTGAGCCAGTCTTCGCTCTTCATGTTGGCCGGTGGGTTCACGCACTCGGCAGAAAACCGCATGATGTCGTCAATCATGACCATTTTTTTGCCGGCGTCCCAACGGGTGCGGCCAATGGCTGTGTCTTGAATAGCCTGATGGCCATCGCCCAACGCCATGCTGATGGTGCCCGCAGGGGACTGCCAGCTGCTGCCCTTCAAGGCGGCGGCCAGTTGCTCATGCGTCGGCTTTTTGCCGCCATTGGCGGCCATGGCCTTTTCAGCCGCCTGCTTCAGGCCCAAAAGTGCCTGTGCCATGCGGTAGGGAGCCTGAACCGGGTAGACGTTATTGGCTTTTTGGTACAGGTCAAACCACCAGTCGTTCAGCGCCGATTTGGGCGACATCAGGCCGTAAGCGCCACGGGCACCCAAGATCACGCCATTCGGCATTTTTTCACCCAAACCTGGCAAAACGTGGTCGGCTGCCGAAAACACAGCTTGCTGCTTTTGGAACAGGCCGCGTGCGCCTGCTTGCAAAATAAAGGCCTGCAGGTCGCCGCCCCACAGGCTGGAATGCATGATGTCGGCAGGCTTGGTCAGCAGCACTGAAATTTCGGTGCCGTATTGGCCCGCGCCAAATTTTGGCAGCAGGTCGGCCTCGACCTTGGCCCCTTTGTAAATTTGATCCATCGCCAGGGTGAAGTCTTTTTTGCTGTCCTGACCCCAAGCGTAGTCCTGGTTGATCATGTTGAAGCTGTCGACTTTGACGTTTTTGGCTTTCAGGTAACGCGCCAAAGATACGTTGTCCATAGTGGCATGCGCGGCTGTGCGAAACACGTAGTTGTACTTGCCATCTTCAAAAATGCGGGGCGTTCCGCAGTCATAGAGAATCAAGAATTTCTTCATCTCTTCGGCCACTGGGGCGGCGGCAAGGCAATCGCCCGAGCCCACGTAACCCACAATGGCATCGACTTTTTCGCGGTCGTACAGGTTGCGCATTTCTTGCACTTGCTTGGTTGCGCCACCGTTTTCGTCCAGGTAAACCGGCTCAATCTTCATGCCGCCAAAGCCCACTTTGTTGTAGGGCGCAGGTGCTTGGCCTTTGTTGAAGGCGTCAATCAAGACCTTGGCTCCGTTGATGGCGGGTATGCCAAAACTCTCGGCCGCTTGACCCGATAAAAAGCTGACGATGCCGACCTTGAAGGTTTCCTGCGCTTGGGTGTGCGTTGCAACCAGGGCGACGGCAGCCGCCAAAATCGCTTTGCGCCAAGGAGCGCGTGGCTTCGAAGGTGGTTGGATGATCACAGTGTTCATTTCAATCTCCGGTGGGTTGGGAAAACAAAAAAAGAGGCACAGGCCAATGGCTTGTCCTTACTCCAGGTGATGCGTCTCAATGGGCGTGTTCATCGGAATTTTGGCCAGCGTGTAGCCACGCTGAAAATCAATAATATGTTTGCGCGTCCATTCGCGGGCCTGTTCGCTGTCACCTGCAGCAATGGCTTTGAAAATGCGCTTGTGGGCATCGAGGTTGCGCCTTTCCATTTGGGGCAGCACCGCTTGC
The DNA here is from genome assembly GCA_031431035.1 of Rhodoferax sp. Taxonomy (GTDB): domain Bacteria; phylum Pseudomonadota; class Gammaproteobacteria; order Burkholderiales; family Burkholderiaceae_C; genus JANYCG01. The sequence continues at coordinate 14,107 of JANPCR010000076.1, read as the reverse complement.
AATTTGCTCAAAGACGGGCGGTACAACAGGTTCATGGGCTCTCGTGCAAGCATGAGCGCGCGGTTGCCCGAGGCCCGTGCGATCAGCGCATGGAACTCCACGTCAATCACTGAATGCTCGTCAATGGAACCACCATTTTTATAGTGCTGGGTCAGGCGTTCCAGGTTGGCAGCCAGTTGTTCGAGGTCGGCTTTGCCTGCCGCCAAGGCGCACAAGCCTGCTGCCTGCGGCTCCAGCACGATAGCGACTTGCCAAAGCTCTGCAAAAGTGACTTGTTGCAGCAACAAAGACCGAGCCGCACGCGGTGCTGCGTCAAAAACTCCGGGCAGGGTGACTTGCAGCCGCTTGGAGCTGCGCCGCTCAACCAGGCCTTCCTGTTCGAGCTGGCGAATGGCTTCGCGCACGGTTGAGCGGTTTACGCCAAACTGGGCGGCCAGCTCGGTTTCAGTGGGCAATTGGGTGCCGGGGGCCAGTTCACCATTCAGTATCCGCTTTTCCACGACGCCGGAAATCAATTGGTAAGCGGGTGTTACTTTGACCTTCTCAAAAACCGGCTTGGTTGCTGACTTGAGGGCTTGTCTGGCGGGCATGGGTAAATACTGAAGCGCTAATAGTTTGTCCGACAAACCAACTGTTGCATAAATGGATTGACCCATTGATTGGTGTTTTCCCTAGACTTGCAAAAAAGCCGTGACGGGGCTCGCAGTGGCTGCTAAATTGATTGGGTTGATCCAGTCAACATTCGGACCTTCACCCAAGTTTTAGACCTAAGTTTTTGAGGAGACACATATGAAACCAATGACCACTTTGCGTCGTGCAGCGCTTATTGTTTGTATCGGAACTGCCTTTGCTGGCAGCGCCTTCGCCCAAGCCGACTGGTGCAAATCCAAATGGGGCCCCAATGATGAAATTGGTGCTGCCAATTTGCTCACGCCTCAGCTCGCCGCGGAAGCCGCGAAATTGGTTAAAACGGGCAAAACTTATGCCTTGGGTTTTGAGACCAATTCATCAACACCCGCTTTCGCGCCGCGCACCTGGTCACTTACCGTGTTGCAGCCTGGCCAAGTGGGTGGCACCAGTTTGGGGGGCACCAAAACGACCTACAACGACGACATCTACATGGGCTGGGTGGGCACTGGCTCGCAGATTGACGGTCTGGGCCACATTGGTATCGACAACGTCTACTACAACTGCTTTAAAAACAGTGAGTTCGTGCAGGCCAATGGATTGAAAAAACTGGGCGTTGAAAAAATTCCGCCATTCGTGACACGTGGTGTGGTGCTGGACATGACCGAGCACTACAAGACCGCCATGCTGCCTGAAGGTACGGCGTTCAACCGCAAAGAAATCGAAGAGCAGGCAACGCGCCAGGGCATCACCATTAAAAAGGGCGACGTAGTTCTGTTTCACACTGGTTGGCAGGCATTGGAAGGCAAAGATAACAAGCGGTTTATTGCAGCAGAACCTGGCTTGGGCAAGGATGGTGCCTTGTTTTTGGCGTCCAAAGAGGTGATTGCCGTCGGTGCCGACACCTGGGGACTGGAGGCTGTGCCGTTTGAGAAAGATGTAGGCGTGTTCGAAGTGCACCAAATTTTGCTCGCCAAAAATGGCATTTATATCTTGGAGAACATGAATACTTCCAACTTGGTGAAAGACAAGGCGTGGGAGTTTATGTTTGTTTTGGGCGCAGCCAGAATCACGGGTGGCGTGCAGTCCATCATCAACCCTGTTGCGATTCGTTGAGCCAGCCGGTGCGCAGGGTGGGCGGTGTGTTTTTGCGCAACAGGCTGCCTTGCGCTGTAGCCTTTGCGCTGGCATGGCTTGCCCCGTCAGCGCAAGCTCATCCGCATGGAACGGTGCAGTGCAGTCTGGCCGTTGATTACAAACACGGGCAGCCGCAACGCCTGTCGGGGCGTTTGCTTTTTGACCAAGCCCATTCAGAGCAAGCCTCGCTGGCCTTGCGCAACCCCGAGACCCAAAAACTCGATGAGGCTTTGCAGCAGCGGTTTGTGTTTGGTTTGCGCCAACAGTTGGCGCGGTGGAACTGGCTTTTTGCCGTGTCGGTTGACGGGCAAACGGCTGAGCTGACGGAGGCGTCGCCACCGGCGTTGTGGTGGTCGAGTGATGGGCGGCTGGGTGTGCAGGTTGAGCTGGCCATCGCAACTGATCGGTCAACTTTGCCCGCTGTTTTGGTGGGCGCTCCCTGGACTTTTGCCTGCATGGATCCCACGCGGTATTGGGTGAGTGATTTCATGCAGCCAGACTCTGGCATCGACCTTACGGGCTGTGGCAGGCACGTCAAATCAAATGTTCATCGGATTCTCACTGGCCCGCAGGCTGGTGGCATCAGCTTTCAGGTCAAATGTCTGGATTGACCCCTGGACTCGCGGCTTCTAGCAAGCTCTCAAAGAGTTGCTGTTGCAAAACTGCCATGGTTTGATTGCCTACGGGTATACGCGCGCAGAACTTCGCAGGGAAACTGTCCTTGCAATGCGATACTTTAGCGCGTCGCTGGCTATTTTAATAAGTTCAAATGAAATCATTCGTTGGCGCGCTACCCAGGCTCAGTTACGCCTTGCTTGCGGCATTTTTGATTGCTATGGCGGTTCGAAGTCACAACGACACCACGCTGGCCCTGGTGATTTGCTCGGTTTTGATGTTCGCGTTCTGCTGGGCCAATGCCACCCACCTCATGGGTGCCCGGCCTGCCCTTCAATTTGTTTTGATCGCTGTGTCGTTCGGCTGGTTCGCCGAGCAAATGGGTTCATCGCGCGGCTGGTTTTTTGGCAGCTACACCTACACCGACGTGCTGGGCTGGCGTTTGGGCGACGTGCCCATGATCATCCCGCTGATGTGGTTTGCGCTGTGCTATTGCGCCTACGTCATCAGCAATTTCATTGTCTGGCAAAGTCCGGTGAACGGCTCAAGCAGCCTGCGGCGGGCGCTTTTCATGTCGTTCCTGGCCGCGATGATCGTGACCGCCTATGACTTGGGGGCCGACCCCTACATGGTCTTCGTGCTCAAAGCCTGGATCATGGCCAAAACCGATGGCTGGTGGTTTGGCGAAACGCTGCAAGGCTTTGTGGGTTGGGTCACGGTGGCGTGTGCGATCAATTACTGCTTTCACCTGTCAGTTCGCAAACAAGGCGTGAAAGTGCAACCAGGTTTCGTCAAATGGCATGCGCTGCTGCCTTTCTCGATCTTTGGATTTTCGATGGTTTTCCAGATGCTCAAAGGCTATCCGGTCGAAACCCGCACCATCGCCTTTTTTGCCATGGGAATTCCCCTGCTGTGCGCCATGGCAGGTTGGTGGCGCTGGGCCCCAGCCGCTGGGGGTGCGAATGTTCCAAGCCCAGTAACAGACGCCCGGCTCGAGCAATTGCAGTACGCGGCCGACCCGCTGGCCGACGACACGATTGCCAACATCCTGGGGCCTTGGCCGCCCGTGGCGCAGGCGGTTGTGCCCGCAGACAAAGCGATCAAAATCGCCGCCATCAACCGGCAGTTTGCCCTTTGGACTACCAATGACAGCCTGCACCACGCGGCTGGTGTTGACTCGGCTTTGTCGCCCGAAATCACGCAAGCCCTGCAAACGTATCTGCAAAAGGGGCAAGCATTGCCCGATTGGGCCGACCGGGCCAAAATCGCCAGGGCTGAAGTTCTGTTCATGGACTACGGGGCGCTGTCTTGCACCTTGCTGTTTTGCTCCAGCTTGCCCGAGTGTTATGTGGTGCCCGATTTGGCCTCTGTTTTGCATGTGGCGGGCCAGCTTGAACAGCACACCGAGTACCGAATCCGGGCGACCGCAGCGATGATTTTTCCGGTCATGATGCACGGTGGTCTGTGTCGCCCCGAAGGCAGCGGTGTCGCGCAAATTTTGAAGGTCAGGCTGATTCACGCCACGGTTCGAAATTTGATTTTGCGAGGTGATCCGCAAGGCGCCGTGCGGGCCTTGGGCGAAGACCGTCACGTCATCGGCGCGGGCGTGGTCACCCCCGGAGCCAAGGTGAATGTGAACTCCGCCAGCATGTACGAAGCCTTGCTGGCGCATGGCTGGAAGTTGGGCGAAGACGGCTTGCCCTGCAACCAGGAAGAGCTGGCTTACACCTTGCTCACCTTTGGCTACATCTTTCTGCGAAGCATGCGCAAATTGGGCATTGGCTTGACTTCACCAGACGAAGAAGCCTACTTGCATGCCTGGAATGTGGTGGGCCATGTGCTTGGCATTCGCCGTGAATTGATGGCCGACACCATGGCCCAGGCCGAGGTGCTGTTTGAACAAATGCAAGCGCGTGGGCGGGCGGATCCCGTGTCGCCAGACCCGCGCGGCGCCCTGGGGAACGCTCTGATGAACACCATGGCCGAAGCGATCCCCTGGACACCTCTAAAGTCGTTTCCCGTGCTGATGACGCGGTTTTTATGCGGCAAAACCAACGCCCAGGAGATCGGGTTGGTTGAGCGTGCTTCGCTACTTTCCATCCTGCTGTTCACCGTGCTGATGGGGGTGATCCGCTGCATCGACACCGTGGTGCAGTGGCTTTTTCCCGAGTTTTCAATTTCCCGGTTCATCACCCGCGTGATGGGTTACCACATGATGAGCAAAATTCTGCTGGACCAAACCCGTCCTCTCAAGTTGCCTGATCACCTGCTGAGCAGCGTGAACACCACCATGGGACTTTGGAGCGATGACCCCAAGGCCTCTGCTGCGGTGAATCGACTTGAAGACAGCCTGACCCAAACGGGTTCATGGAGCGGGGCCAAGCGCTTGGCAAAGCAGGAGTTTGTCAATTGAACCTTCGCAATTTGATTGGGTACAAGTTAGGGTTTTCTCGCTGGGGCCATTTAGTACTGGCGTTTTTTAAGGCTATGCTGGTGCTGTCTTTGTTGGGGCTTTTGGCGCCTGCCCATGCGGCCAACCCCGCCTTGGTTCTGGATGATTCGCGCCCCTCGGTCGAAGTGTGGCCCTATGTCACCCTGTTCGGCGACGCGAGCAAGGACGTGAGAATTGAGCGGTTTTTAACCAATCCGCCGCCCTTCACCGTGCCCGACACCGCCTATGGCACCTTGGGCCTTCGTACCGACGCCGTGTGGTTGCACATTCCTCTGAGCGTGTCGCCCCAAAGCAGTGGCCAATGGGTGTTTGACATTGACTATGCGGTGCTTAACCACATCAACCTGTACGTTGTGGCCGATGGCAAGGTGGTGCGCGAAGCTGCCATGGGCAATTTGCAACCCGCCGCCGAACGCCCTATCCGCAGCCGTGCCCATTCCATTGGGCTGGAACTCAAGGCTGGCAAGTCTTATGACATTTACGTGCGCCTGCAAAACAACGGCGCGATGATTTTACCCATCACTTTAAGCAAGCCATCTACCTTTCTTGCCCGCGCCTTGCAAGAGCAAATGCTGCAGGGCTTGCTGACCGGGTTGGCGCTGTGCCTGCTGGTCTACAGCCTGGCCAACTGGTTCACCCTGAAAGAGCATCTGTTTGCCAAATACGCACTGTTGGTCACCGGCAGTTTGCTGTTTTCGCTGTTGCAGTTTGGCGTGGGTGCCCAGTATGTTTGGCCGGGTAACCTTTGGCTCGAAGTGCATGCGGGCGGCCTGTCTGCCCTGGTGGCTGCCACGGGCTCCTTTTTGTTTATTGAACATGCGCTGCGCAGCCCTGATGCCAAACCCTGGTTCGGTCGGCTAATGAAATTTGGCGCGGCTTTTCTGACGGTTTGCGCGGTCTTGTACAGCATGGACTTTCTCAACATTCAGCAGGTCACCAACATCGTCAGCACAGTGGGCCTGGCGCCTGCTTTGCTAGGCATTCCCGGTGCCATCAAACGCGTGCGCAAAGGCGACAGCGTGGGCGCCTATTTTTTGGTGGCCTGGGCGGTGTATTTTCTGTCCACCGCGGTGCTGGTTGAGGTCATCAAAGGCCGGGTTGGCGTCAACTTCTGGACTCTGCACTCGTTCCAGTTTGGGGCCACACTGGACATGCTGCTGTTCATGCGGGTGCTGGGCTTGCGCACCAAGGCCTTGCAATCCGAAGTTCAAGCCGCCAACCGCGAGCGCGACAGTTTTCATTCTCTGGCCTACACCGATCCGTTAACCGGCCTGGCCAACCGCCGCAGCCTGAATGCCTCGATCTCAAGCGCCATTGCGAACGCAGGGCCCACCAACATGCTGGCGGTTTACATGCTGGACCTGGACGGCTTCAAGCAGGTGAACGACAAATACGGCCACGACGTGGGCGATGAGCTTTTGATCGCTGTTGCCGCCCGCCTGAAGGCCTGCCTGCGCGCCAGTGACGTGCTGGCCCGCTTGGGTGGCGACGAGTTTTTGATTTTGACCACCGACCTAAGCCAGGAGCAGCAAGCCAAAGACTTGGGCGAGAAGCTGCTGGCGACCTTTAGCAACCCATTTGCACTGTCCACTCAAAGCTGCCAGGTCGGTATGACCATCGGCTATGCCATGTCGCCCAATGACAGCCAGGACACCGCCAGCCTGCTCAAAATGGCCGACGCAGCCATGTACGCGGGCAAAAATGCGGGCAAAAACTGCGTGACCCGGGTGACGGGTTGATGGGTTGATGGGTTGACGCTCTGACTGATAGGGCGGCAAAGAGGCAAAGCGCCATAGACCGGGCGTCTTGAGTTTTGGCTCAAGGCTTGCGTCGGATTGTGGTTTGATCAAAAAATTAGATGCTATATTAATTATAGCAAACTAATGAATCAATTCGAGAGCTAGAGGCTTATTTGGTTCATATTTCGTCGGTTTTCCATAAAAAAGAACCTGCAGGTTCTTTTTTATGGAAATTGGCCGATTTTGAAGTGTGGCGACGCGGTTGATCGCAACAGTCCTTGTCCGGGTTGTATGACTCCAGGGAACAAGCTCTGAACTAGTCAAGTTTTCAGGTTTCCCACCTGTGCGGACAAAGACTTGTACATGATAAATCCCCATCAAATCGCCATTCAAGTCTGAGTTCCACTCGGTGTATCCAGTCTCTTGAATTGAAATCTCAGCGCGAATAGTTCATCGGATCGGACGAATAGCATGGTGGTTAGGTCATCAATGAATGCGGGGTTAGGTGAATCAAATATGGTGCGATTCTAAGAACGCCGCCAATAACTGAACCTGTCCTGAAGGTCTACTTTTATCGGTCTGGCGCAGGTCACGAGCCAGTTAGAGATTGGTTGAAAAGCCTGCCCGCTCATGAGCGTTTGGCAATTGGCGAAGATATTCAGGCCGTGCAATTTCGCTGGCCGCTAGGTATGCCATTGGTCAAAAAAATTGGCAGGAAGAGTATGGGAAGTCCGCACGCAGTTGCCAACCCGCATCGCGCGGGTGCTGTTCACCGTAAAAAGCAATCAAATGGTTTTGTTGCACGGTTTTATCAAGAAAACCCAATCAACTCCAAAGCCCGACATTGACCTGGCACACAGCCGAATTGACTTTTAATCAGGAGTTTCACCATGCCCATTGGAAGCAATTTTGACGACTTTCTCAAGGAAGAAGGAATTTACGAACAAAGTACCGCCGCAGCCATGAAAAAAGTGTTGGCTCTGCAAATTGAAGAAGGCATGAAGGAGCAAAACCTAACCAAAACCGCCATGGCCAAACGCATGCACACCAGCCGCGCGGCGCTAAACCGGCTGCTGGATGACTCGGATACAAGCCTGACGCTCACCACCTTGGCCAGTGCAGCAGCGGCTTTGGGGCGGGGGGTGAGGATTGAGTTGGTGGCGGGTTGACCCACTTGACAGGCTTCAAAACTGTCGATAATTTTTACACTGCACTGCACTGCACTGCACTGCACTGCACTGCACTGCAAGGTGCCGTCGCGCGCTTAAGTTATTGAAATCGTTCACTATTTAATTCAGCGCTGATCTTGGCATCGTCTGTGCTTGTTTTTTTGTGGGTTGCCCAAAAAGCCACCCCACACAACCCAATCCACCGCCACGGAAAGCCCCCGATGCCCAACCAATTCAATGCCAAAGCCTTGGTCGCCCAGGCCGCATGTGCCGCTGCAGCGCTTTTACTTGCCACTTCAGCTCAGGCCACCTTGCTAGGCCGGGACCTCAGCGGCAACGCAGTCGCCACCAACAGCGCCAGCGCGGTGTTTTTCTACGACACCGACCGCAACATCACCTGGCTGCGCAACGCCAATGCGGCGGCAGGCTCCGCTTTTGACAATGGCGCGAGCAACTCGGATGGTCGGATGGGCTGGAACAACGCCATGGCGTGGGCGGCAGACCTCACGGTGGGCAGCTTCAGCGACTGGCGCTTGTCTCCCGGCGTGTTCAATTGCAGTTACAACTGCGGTGAGTTGGGCCATCTTTGGTACGACGAGTTGGGCAATGCCTTGAACGCTAGTCTACAAGTGATCGGCACTGTCAACACGGGTGATTTTCAAAATCTACTCCTCGACAGGTTTGGCTACCTTTGGACCAGTACCGAGACCGACGCCACGCATGCTTTTGCATATGGATTTGGCATTGGGAGTCAGGGCAACGGTATTAAGGAATCCTCTGGCGGTGTCATCGTCGAGTTTCAAGCCTTGGCCGTGCGCGATGGCGATGTGCTCAGAACCGTGACCCCACCCAACGACGTGCCCGAGCCCGGCGCCTTGCTATTGACCGCAGCGGCCTTGGTGGGGCTGGGTGTGGCGCGGCGCAAAGGGTCGGTTGGCGCATCGCGGGCTTGATCCTTCAAACCCCTGCAAAGCCGATTCCGTTTGCGGCAGCAGGAGGTCGCATGCGCGCCGTCACGCGTGGGCAATCAACGAGTTTGCCGTAAGCTCCACATAGGCAACTGACTCGAAGGCTGCCTCAATCCGGGCAAGGTTATCCACAACCAGCGGCAGCAGAACAGAATTGGGCAAGTTGCCAGTTGAGATTTGCAGCAAGTGCCGTGGCGATTCATTGACGATGTGAGAAGTCACAAAGTCCGCGTCTTTGCTGATGACGACGCGCCCCTCAGAGTCGGCAAGGCGGGCAATGAAGCTGTCGCTGGAGCGGTTCTTGTCTGGCAGATTCAGGGTGTGAACGGTATCATGCCCCGCTGCATTCAATGCAACTGCCAACTTGAGCGGCAATTGCGCATCAACGATGAATTTCACGCCGCCAACAGCTCAACATGGTTGGTTTGCGTCAGGCGTGCAGCATAGGCCAGCGCGGCATAAATGTCGTCAGCTTCCAGATCGGGGTAATCTGCCAATATGTCGGCCACCGTCATGCCGCCCGCCAGCCATTCCAGCACCGACTGCACGGGGTAACGCATGCCGCGGATGCACGGCTTGCCATGACAGATATCAGGGTGAGTGGTGATGCGGTTCATAGGCGAATATTACTACTCTTGAACGTTGACGATGTACATGAAAAAACCCGCAGGGCTCACGCTCTGCGGGTTTTGGTTTTCGGCTGTTCTCCAATTGAAATCGGAGGAAGCGGTTTTTTTCGCGCAACGAGTCGCTGGCAAGGCGTAAACCCGACAGACAGTGCCACGGGCACGGCCAGGGTTTACAACGCCGCCAGCGACCCGTTTCGCGGAAAAATTACATGCCCATGCCGCCCATGCCGCCCATGCCACCCATATCCCCACCACCCATGCCGCCCATGCCGCCGCCAGCGTCAGCTTTCGGGGCCTCAGCGACCATGCACTCGGTCGTCAACATCAGCGATGCCACAGACGCTGCGTTTTGCAGTGCGGTGCGGGTCACTTTGGTGGGGTCCAGAATTCCCATTTCAATCATGTCGCCATACGTGTCGTTGGCGGCGTTGAAGCCGTAGTTGCCTTTACCGGCAAGCACTGCAGCCACCACAACGCTGGCTTCGCCGCCGGCGTTGAACACGATCTCCCGCAGTGGGCTCTCAATCGCGCGCATGACCAGAGCCACGCCTGCATCTTGATCGGCATTGTCGCCTTTGATGGTGCCCACAGCTTGCTTGGCGCGCAAGAATGCCACGCCGCCGCCAGCCACGATGCCTTCTTCCACTGCAGCGCGGGTGGCGTGCAGGGCGTCTTCCACGCGGGCTTTTTTCTCTTTCATTTCAACTTCGGTGGCAGCACCGACTTTGATCACGGCCACACCGCCAGCGAGTTTTGCAACGCGCTCTTGCAGCTTTTCGCGGTCGTAGTCAGACGTGGCTTCTTCGATTTGCACGCGCACTTGTTTGACGCGGGCTTCGATGTCAGCAGCAGCGCCTGCGCCGTCGATGATGATGGTGTTCTCTTTGCCCACTTCGATGCGTTTGGCAGAGCCAAGATCAGCCAAGGTGACTTTCTCTAGCGTCATGCCGATTTCTTCTGCAACGACTTTGCCGCCAGTGAGAATCGCGATGTCTTCGAGCATGGCTTTGCGGCGATCGCCGAAGCCTGGAGCCTTAACAGCCACAACCTTCAGAATGCCGCGAATGGTATTGACCACCAAAGTTGCCAAGGCTTCGCCTTCGACTTCTTCAGCAACGATGAGCAGTGGGCGGCCAGCTTTTGCCACAGCTTCGAGCGTGGGCAGCAGATCGCGAATGTTGCTGATTTTCTTGTCGTACAAGAGCACGAAAGGATTGTCGAGCAGCGCGGCTTGCTTTTCTGGGTTGTTGATGAAGTAAGGGCTGAGGTAGCCACGGTCGAACTGCATGCCTTCAACGATGTCGAGCTCGTTGTCCAGGCTCTTGCCGTCTTCAACGGTGATCACGCCTTCTTTGCCGACTTTGTCCATCGCCTTGGCGATGATTTCGCCGATTGACGTGTCAGAGTTAGCAGAAATGGAGCCAACTTGGGCGATTTCTTTGGAAGTGGTGGTTGGCTTGGAAGCCTTCTTCAGCTCGGCAACCAAAGCCGTCACAGCTTTGTCGATACCGCGCTTCAGATCCATGGGGTTCATGCCAGCGGCCACATACTTCATGCCTTCGCGCACGATGGCTTGAGCCAACACGGTAGCGGTGGTGGTGCCGTCGCCTGCGTTGTCAGACGTCTTGGAAGCAACTTCCTTGACCATCTGCGCGCCCATGTTTTGTAACTTGTCTTTGAGTTCGATCTCTTTTGCAACGGACACGCCGTCTTTGGTCACGGTTGGCGCGCCGAATGAGCGCTCCAGAACCACATTACGACCCTTAGGGCCGAGGGTGACTTTTACTGCGTTGGCGAGAATGTTCACGCCTTCAACCATGCGTGCGCGGGCTTCGCCGCCGAAAATTACGTCTTTTGCTGCCATGTTAGGCTCCTAAAAACTAAGAATATTGATGAAACTGGCACTTAGCTGGCGTATAACCTGCGTAGAGTGCTATGAATTTAATAGTAAGTCTAATCAGTTGAGGACAGAGCACCCGGTCGCTGCGCGAGTCGTCTGGTCTGTCCCGCAAACAAATTATTTCTCTACGACTGCAAACAGATCGTCTTCTTTCATGACGAGCAACTCGTCGCCGTCAACCTTGACGGTTTGGCCGCTGTATTTGCCAAACAAAACCTTGTCGCCGACTTTGACGGTGAGCGCTTTGATTTCGCCCTTGTCGTTGGTACGGCCCGGGCCAACAGCCAAGACTTCGCCTTGATCGGGTTTCTCAGCGGCTGCGTCGGGAATGACGATGCCAGAGGCTGTTTTGGTTTCGCTATCAACGCGTTTGACGATCACGCGATCGGCCAGTGGACGTAGTTTCATTGCATCTCCTAAAGATAATAAACAACACAATTGTTGAATGGGGGTGCGCCACATGTAAGTTGGCGCATGCTAACTACGAAGCGAGACTCATTCTTGTTAGCACTCGCTGCGATAGAGTGCTAATGATAGCGGCTTTTTGTGAAATTTCAAGATCGGTCGTGCTTCTAAATGCATCGCGTTATGAAAACCCTAGGCTCAAAAAGGCACGCTTTATGCAACGATATTGTCTGTTTTATATTGATCCACCTATCCAAGCGATAGTCAACCGGAGTACCTCATGACCTTGCAATCTGCTCTTAAATTGATAGTGCTTGTCGCACTGACGATGCCGGCAATCAGTGCTTTTGCTCAAGAAAAAGTCACTTTTGGCACGAATTGGTTTGCCCAGCCCGGCCATGGCGGCTTTTATCAAGCCGTGGTTGATGGGACTTATAAGCGCTACGGCCTCGATGTTGAAATCGTCCAAGGCGGCCCGCAGGTCAACAATCGCCCGCTATTGCCCGTCGGTAAGTTAGATTTCCTCATGACCGGCAACCTGCTGCTCACTTTTGACAATGTGAAAAACAAAGTGCCAACCACGGTGGTGGCGGCGATCTTCCAGAAAGATCCGCAAGCGATCTTTGCGCACCCCGATCAGGGCTACAAAACTTTTGCCGATGTGGCTAAAGCGCCCACGGCTTTCATCAGCAAAGATGGCCAATTCTCCTTCTGGCAATGGATGAAGGCCGAGCATGGCTTCAAAGATGAGCAGCTCAAGCCCTACGCTTTCAACGTCGGCCCATTCCTCGCTGATAAAAAATCTGTGCAACAGGGCTACTCGATCAGCGAGCCGGTGAGCATCAAAGCGCAGGCTGGCTTTGATCCGATGGTCTTCTTGCTTGCCGATCATGGCTTTTCCACCTACAGCACCACGATTGAGACGCGCACAGACTTGGTACGCACCAAGCCTGAATTGGTGCAGAAATTCGTCGATGCCTCCATCATCGGCTGGAACAATTATTTGTATGGCGACAACAAAGCCACCAACGAATTGCTCAAGAAAACCAATCCGAATCTGAGCGATGCAGGCATCGCTGGCAGCATTGATCTGATGAAGAAGCTGGGCATTGTGGACACCGGCGAAGCGCTGCAAAACGGCATCGGCGCGATGAGCCAAGCGCGCATCAAAGATTTTCACGACAAGATGGTCAAAGCTGGGCTTTATAAAGCGGGCGATGTCGATCTCAGCTTGGTAGCTACCACGCAATTCGTGAACAAAAGAGTAGGCATGGATGTCAAGCAGCGCTTGGGCGGCAAGTAAGTGGCAGGCCAAAGTAACACGGCCATCGTCGTTGGTTTGAGCATTGATTTGTGCGCACACTGATCGTTTATTGCCACCCCAATCCAGAAAGCTTCAGCGCCGCGCTCTTCAACACGGCCCAGATGGCTTTGCGCGCTCGCGGGCATGAGCTGCATTGCATTGATCTCTACGCCGAAAGCTTCGATCCGGTGTTGAGTTTGCAAGAGCGACTAGATTACCTTCCCAATCCGAAAGCGATTGAAGCCAAAGTGCAGCCCCATGTGGATGCGCTGCGCTGGTGTGAGCATATCGTCTTCGTCTTTCCGATTTGGTTTTACGGCCCTCCGGCCATGCTCAAAGGCTGGCTGGAGCGCGTGTGGTTGCCCGGCGTGGCCTTTCTTCCACCGCCGCAAAAGGGCAAGACGGCTGCGCCTGGCTTGCAACACATCCAGCGCCTCACCGTCATCACGCATGGCGGCTCGCCGTGGTGGTGGCTGAAAATCATGGGTGATCCGTGTAAAAAGCTTTTTGCGCGCGGCCTGCGCGCCATCATGGCGAAGAATTGCCGCAGTACTTATTTGCAGCTGCACAATATGAACAACGTCAGCCGCGTGGATTGCGATCAATTTATCGCCAAGGTGCGCCGCGTTTTGGAGCAAATGTGAAATGAAAAGTGTGTTGAATGCCGCGGCTCGCCGCAACTTAGAAGCAGCAAAAGAAAAACTCAGCCCACAGGCCTTAGAACAAGCCGCGCAAACGATTCGCTTGCGCTCACAGGATGCACCCGCGCCTGAAGGTCTAAAGGCTTCCACGGCTTTGCCCAAGGCTCTGCCATCCGTCGGTGACGCGCCTGAAGCAAGCGCAGCAACCACAGGTCAGCCCTTGGCAAACTATCTCGCCGCTAAGCGCGTGGGCAATTTGCTATACATGAGCGGCGTGATTGCAGTCGATCCTGCGGCGAAGAAAGTGATCACGTCGTATGACGATTTGCCGATACAAGCTAGGAAAGAGCTGCGCAGCTTGGGCTACGACACGGGGCAACTCAGTGTCGATATTTTTGAAGCGCCCATCGTGGCGCAGAGCTGGTATGTGCTGTCCAGCATTCGCGCTATCGCCCAGCAGCATGGTGCGCAAATGAGCGATGTCTTCAAGCTGGTGCAATATTTCCGTGATCTGCGGCATTA
>JANPCR010000075.1:0-1936 GCA_031431035.1 Rhodoferax sp. | reverse complement strand
CATGGTGCAGGCCTGGTTTGCGTTCACCAAGGTGGCGTGTGATCCAGCTAAACCCTGGATCACCGTGGCGCACCACAGCGGCGCGTCTGCCGTCACCGCAGCTTACGCTGCTGTGCTCAAAGGGCAGGGCGATCCGCGCGTCGGGCACATACTCACTATTAAGTAAGTAGCATAAAACCTATAATATTATAGGATTACAGCGTGATTTGACGTTTTTCAGTCCCTCGCCGGGCCGCACCCACGTGCCCGCCTAAGCCAGAATGTGTTCTGGCGGCCCAGCCAGCAGCAAACATCGGCCCATTCGTAAATCTTTGTAAATCGTCATAGCCCGGCGGCCAGGGCTCGTCTGCACCGTTGGGTCGGCGTTTGCACGACCGGTACTGGCTATCCTGCGGATGCGGTCGCCCGTCATACGACAGCATTACAAGCCGTTGCAATTGTCGGATTGAGAAAGCATGGTGCTCGCGAACAATCCCGCCAGCGCTAGCGGCCCATCTCGATCGCTTTGGTTCGTGTATCGAGATCAGCTGATATCGCTTGTGCTTGTGTAACCACTCATCTACAAGGTTTCGCGATGAAAATCAATCTCCCGATCAAAGTCAATTTGACGCGCCTGCGGGCAATGTTTGGCCAATTGGCGCTCTTAGCTGCAGCTTGCGGCGTGCCTGGTTGGGCCGCTGCCCAATCGATCGTTTCATTCACCGTGGTCAACGCCGACACCGGTGTCGACATTGCCACGTACACGGACAGCGGTACGGTGTCCGTAGCCACTACGCCGCGAATTAACATTCGCGCCAACGTTACCGGCGTCAAAAGCGTGGTGTTCACCGACAGTTTCAGCAGTACCACCCGAACCGAGAACAACGCGCCCTATGCCTACAAGGGCAACAGTGGCACGGTCTACGCAGCGTGGACTCCGGCGGTCGGCAGCTATGTTGTAAACGCCAAACCCTATTCGGGATCGAGTGGCTCGGGGATTGTGGGCCAAACCGCCAGGTTTAATCTGACAGTGGTGGGTAACGCGGCACCGCCACCACCGCCACCACCGCCGCCACCACCTCCGGTGGCGACGGACAAACCTGCGACTCGCAACGAGGCCGCGCGCTTCCTTGCGCAAGCCACATTTGGACCCACAGATGCCGACATCAGCCGCCTCATGACAATCGGTTATTCGGCTTGGATCAATGAGCAGTTCGCCACGCCAGCCAACGGCACGCATCTGGGGCTTTTTAATGCGCTCAATGACGGCAACGACGAACAGGTCGTAGCGACCGTCTGGAGGCGGGCGCTGACGGGATCGGATCAACTGCGCCTGCGCATGGCCTATGCACTGTCGCAAATTTTCGTGATCTCTCTCGAAGACGGCGATGTGGACAACTACGATCGCGCCGTGGCCGCGTGGATGGACATGTTGAACACACACAGCTTTGGTAACTACCGCGATCTGCTGCAGTCCGTGTCGACGAACCCCATGATGGGCATCTACTTGACGCACATTGCCAATCAGAAGGCCGATCCCATCACAGGCCGTGTACCCGACGAAAACTACGCGCGCGAAGTGATGCAGCTATTCTCCATCGGCCTGGTAGACCTCAACCAGGACGGCAGCCCGCGCACGGGCAGCGGCGGCCTGGTGCGTGAGACCTACACCCCGTCCGATGTATCTGAACTTGCCAAGGTGTTCACCGGCTGGAGTTGGGCGTGCCCCGTAACCGACAAGAGCTGCTTCCTGCGCGGCACATCCAACGGCCGTCAGTATTCTGACCGCGATTTGAGGCCGATGGTCAGTTACCCGGACTACCACAGTGTCGAGGCCAAAACCTTCCTCGGCATCACCATTCCGGCGGGAACCAGTGCGGCCGAGAGTCTGCGTACTGCATTGGATCGCCTGGCCTCGCACCCCAATGTCGCGCCATTCATCAGTCGCCAGTTGATC
>JANPCR010000074.1:0-21379 GCA_031431035.1 Rhodoferax sp. | reverse complement strand
TACCGGCAAAGAAAATCATCGACGCCGTGGCATCGACCTTGGTCGTGATGGGCAGCAGCATGGCCACCGCCGTGGCAGGCCCAATACCGGGCAGCACGCCAACGGCAGTGCCCAAAGCACAGCCAATGAAGGCCCACAACAGGTTAATGGGCGTGCCCGCTGTGATGAAGCCTTGCAGTAGGTTGTTCCAGATATCCATCAAAGCCACCCCGTTTGCGTGAGGCCTGGCAGATTGATGGCCAAAAATTTTGTGAACATCCAGAAGACGGGGGCTGAGATTAGCAGCCCGGTGATCGCGTCATTCACCCAGCTTTTGGCCCCCGCGGTCTGGCCAGATGCATTGCGCATGCCACGCGACGCCAAAATGAAGCACAGGGTGCAACTCAGAATAAAGCCAATGGTGGTGATCAGCGCCGCATTGGCCAACAAGCCCGCTGACATCCAGACAAAACCACTCCAAAAGGGCTTTTCAACGCTTGCGTCACCGTCGTCCTGCGCCTCCATTTCACGAAATCCGCCCGTGCGGGCTTCGTAAACCATGAAGGCACCGCACAGAAGCAAGGCGATAGACACCAGCCAGGGTAAAAAATTAGGCCCCACCCCGGCATAACCTGCCGCCGCAGGAATGCTGATTGCGCCAAAAGCCATGGCAAGTGCCAGCAGCACGACGCTTGCGCCGACCAGGGTCTGCAAGCGAATGGCGGTGGAGGAGTGGTGTGGTGTCATCTGCCGGTTTCGATCTCAAAACGTCTATGTTCAGACCATTCCAGACTTGACCATGGTGGCGCGAAGCGATGCAAAGTCGTCGTCCACGAATTTTTCAAAGTCAGCGCCAGTCAGCAAGGCGGGCGTCCATTTGTTTTTCTCCATGGCTTCGGCCCAGGCTTTGGACTTTGTGGCCTTGACCACCACGTCGATCAACGCTTTGCGTTGCTCTGGCGTGATTCCGGGCGCACCGTAAACGCCGCGCCAATTGCCAATTTCAACGTTGATGCCTTGTTCTTTGAGCGTTGGTACATCGACACCTTTGAGGCGCGTGGCCGATGTGACGCCTACCGCTTTCATTTTGCCGCTGGTGATGTATTCTGAAAACTCGCTGTAGCCGCTGCCGCCAATGGTCACATTGCCGCCCAAAATGGCTGCCGTGGCCTCACCGCCGCCTCTGAAGGCCACGTAATTGATTTTGGACGCATCAACCCCGACTTCGCGGGCAATCATGGCGGCTGCAATGTGCTCTGTGGATCCGCGCGAACCGCCACCCCATTTGACACTGCCAGGGTCCTTCTTTAGCTGTTCAATCACTTCTTTCATGTTTTTGAAAGGCGAGTTGGCTGGCAGCACAAAAACGTTGTACTCGCTGGTCAAGCGGGCCAGCGGCGTTGCCGAGCTCAATGAAACGGGGGGCTTACCTGTGATGATGCCCCCCAGCATGACTGCACCCATCACCATCATGGCGTTGGCGTCGCCCTTGCTGCCGTTGACGAACTGTGCCAAGCCCAACGCACCGGCCGCGCCGCCTTTGTTTTCAAAGTTGACGGAATCGGCCGACTTGGCATCTTGCATGGCTTTGCCCAATGCACGACCTGTGGTGTCCCAGCCGCCGCCCGGGTTCGCAGGAATCATCATTTTGATATTGGCTGCTGCCCAAGCGGACAGGGGCAAGCCACTGGCAGTGGCGGCCGCTGCCATGGCAGCCATAGACCTGAGAAATGTATCGCGACGCATAAGAGTCTCCTTAGGTAATTTGAAATCGACAGAAAACTGTAACCCGTCGATGATGCGCGTAGAAGCTGTCAAGTGCCTGTCCGCGAACACTAGGGAAAGCACTAATCCAAAGGCAGACCGAGCGATCAACGCATGGTATGGTCATGACCATGAAATTGCTCCTGGTCGAGGACGATCCAGCCATGCACACCACTCTCACTCGGGCGTTAACCCGACTCGGCTGGGAAGTGCTGGTGTGCGCCGATGGTCGCGCTGCCATTGCCCGCTGGAAGGAGTATCAGCCTGACGTGGTGTTGCTTGACTTGAGCCTGCCGGGGCGAGACGGCCTGCAAATTTTGTCGCAAGGGCGCGACGACGGCCTAACCACTCCCGTTTTAATTTTGACAGCGCGCGGCACTGTGGGAGATCGTGTGGCCGGACTCAACGCGGGGGCCGATGACTATCTGCCCAAACCCTTTGACCTCGACGAACTGGAAGCCCGAGTGCGGGCGCTTTACCGCAGGCGAACCGACGCATCATTTGATGCAAACGCCATGGCGCGAGACGCTGGAGGCATGAGTTACGACAAACAGAGCGGCGCTATTTGCCATCAGGGCCGGCCTCTGGATTTGGCGCCTCGGGAGTTGTCTTTGTTGCGGGCGCTTTTGGCGCGTCCGGGTCACGCAGTCAGCAAGGAGCGGCTTTTTGAGCTGGTCTTCCCCGGTGAAATTGACGTGCACTTTGAAGCCATCGAAGTCGTGGTGTACCGGCTGCGCAAAAAGCTGACGCCGATTGGCATCACTTTGATGACTTTACGCGGACTAGGCTATCTGATCAAGGTGCCAGAATGACAGTGCAGGCGAGCGATGCCCGCGCAATTTCCCTGCGACGCTACCTGTTGTTGGGCATTTTGTTGCCGATCGGGCTGTTTATTTTGGTCGATACGGTGAGCCTCTACCAACAAGCGCTAAGAGCCGTCAACACGGCTTACGACCGCACTTTGCTGGCCTCTGCCAAATCTATTGGTGAACACATTGAAGCCGACGGCGAAGGCGCCTCGGCCCGTATTCGGGCCACGATTCCCTATGCGGCTTTTGAAGTCTTTGAGGCGGACAACCGCAGCCGAATGGTCTACCGTATTTCCAATAAAGAGGGCCAGCTCATTGACGGCTACGCGGAATTGCCCGTTTGGCGCGGGCGCCTTCCAGACCTTGGTCCCTATGCGGCACTGGTTGACTTTTACGATGACGTTTACCGCGGTGACCCAGTTCGAGTGGCCGTCCTGCTGCAACCTGTTGCCGTGGATCGAGCGCGAGCCATGGCGATTGTGCAAGTGGCAGAAACTCTGGAATTGCGACGCACCTTGGCTCGTCAGATTTTGATCGACACCTTATGGCGGCAAATGGTTCTGGTCGCCGTCATTGCCCTGGTGGTGGTGATTGTTGTGCAGCGTGCCACGGCACCCGTGCGCCGCCTAAGCGCCGAGATTCGGGCCCGGCCGGACATTGACTTGACGCCGCTCTCAGCGCATGGGGCTCCTAGAGAGTTGATCCCACTGGTAGATGCCACCAACGGCACCATGGCCCGGTTGAGCGCTTTGCTGGAGCATCAAAAGCGCTTCGTGCGAGATGCATCGCACCAATTGCGAACTCCCTTGGCGGTTTTGAAAGTTCAAGTTCAGTCCGCACTGCGCGGCGATGTTGAGCCGCTGTCAGCGTTGGCAGAAATTAGCGACACGGTTGATCGCGCGGCAACCTTAGCCAACCAGATGCTGGCCTTGGCCAAGGTTGAACAACTTCGTCAGCAACCAGTGCTGGAAGCGATCGATTGGGCCAGAGTTCTGCGCGAAGTGGCGCTTGACCTGTCGCCCCTGGTGGCTGACAAAGACCTCGATTTTGAGATTTCGACGGTTGAAGCGCCCGTGACCGCCAATGCATGGATGTTGCGTGAGCTATGCCGCAACCTTTTGCACAACGCGATTCGCCACTCCCCTGCAGGCGGGGTATTGAACCTGCGTTTGACCATTGACGGCCAACAGGCCACCTTGATAGTGAGTGACGCGGGGCCAGGTTTGTCGCCCGACTTGATGGGTCGCCTGTTCCAGCCATTTTCTGCGGGGGAGCATGGTTCCGGGTCGGGTCTTGGCCTGGCCATATGTCAGGAAATCGCGTTGGCGCTCGGTGGTCATGTCCGGTTAAACAATCGCCATGATGAGGACGGACAGGTCATTGGTTTGGATGCCACGGTTCAACTGCCAATCGCCTAACATTCGACATCTGCATTTCATTCACCCGACCCACTTACCTGCTTTCAATGGAACGACTTCGAATTGACAAATGGCTTTGGGCTGCACGGTTTTACAAGACCCGCAGCCTGGCCAGCCAGGAAATTGACAAGGGTAGGGTGCAAGTGAATGGCGCTGCTGTCAAACCCGCCAGAGAACTGAAATTCGGCGACTTACTGGAGGTTCGCATCGGATCTGTGACCCGCTCCATCTCTGTCACCGCAATCAACGACAAGCGGGGCTCCGCCAGCGTCGCGGCGCTGCTTTATCAGGAGACCGAAGACTCAATTGCAAAGCGATCAGCAGCTGCAGAGCAGCATCGTCTTGCGCCAGAACCCGCCTTGGGCATTGCGCAGGGTCGTCCCACCAAACTTGACCGTCGCCAAGCTGACAGTCTGCGACGTCAGTCTAACGACGGTGCGCCTGACTGGAATGACCGTTGGAGCGCCTCAGTAGATTCTTGATCGTGGTGTGATGCCGCAGGCTTGGGCAACTTAAACTTAAAACCAATCGAGTTTCAGCTGTTCCTCCGAATAGCAATGGACGGCCTGACCAAGTCAAAAAGAACTCACTCGGGAGAGTCGTGAAAAGAGCTCTTGAGCCACTTTCTGTAAATCTGGTTGCCGTCTTTCAGGCCGCGAATTTCATGGCGTTTGGCACGGCGCCGCCAAACTCCCCACAAGCCGTACACCAAAATTGGCAAAGCTAAAAATGCGAGAAGAATGATTGATATGAACTGCTCGTTCGTCAGGCCGCTCATAGTTGAAAGATCGAAGCATGCGGGTTACTTAATGTAACACTGAGATTACTGTTGGTCCCAGCATTCAAAGTCCCGAGAATTTGTGCAGGCGGTTCAAAAGCCTGACTTTCAGCTGTTTTTCGCCAAATCAATAACACTTTCACCAAAAAAAACCCCCTGTCGAGAGACAAGGGGTTTCAATTTTAAATTGGGGTGGCTGATGGGGCTCGAACCCACGACAACAGGAATCACAATCCTGACTTTTTTGTGTTTCCCTATGTTGATTGATGCTCTATAATCAATATAAATCAACGGTTTACGAACACAATACTGGACAGATAAACAGCTTTCGTGTTGATTGGTATTCGCCAAAATAGCGTTATTCAGTCTGTAAACAGTCTGTAAATATGAAAGAGGTTCAACATGGCACGCCCAAGCAAGAGCGCAGCGATTGACTACACCATCGCCCACGACGTGACGCATGGGTTGCTAGAACGGGCTACCTGCCCTAAAGGTGTGCCTTTTGTGCTGGTGAAGGATTCCGACAAAAAGGGGCTGCGTCTGCGCTGCACCCAAGCGGGCGGCAAGCACTGGCAGTTTGAAACTCGTATCAAAGGCAAATTGTTTACGAGGGCGCTGGGTGAATGGCCGACCATCTCCATTGACACTGCCAAGGCCGAGGCACACCGTCTGCGCGGATTGACTGAGCAAGGCATTGACCCGCGAGAGATTGAGCGTCAGCAAAAGGAAGCAAAAGACGTTCAAGCGGCAACCGACATCGCCGCAGCTACTTTCAAGGCCGAAGCTGCCAAGGGTGCCACCCTGACCATGGGCGAAGTTTGGGCCGCCTACATTGACGAGCGCCGCCCCCATTGGGGTGACTTGCACTACCGGGACCATGTCGACAAGGCCAAAGCCGGGGGCTTACCGTCTGGCCGCCGTGGTGGTGGTAAGCAATTGACCAAACCGGGGCCGCTGGCCGCCTTGATGCCGGTGGCGCTGAAAGACCTTAACCACACAACGATTGAACGCTGGGCTGCTGATGAAGGCAAAACCCGCCCGTCATCCGCCCGGCTGGCATGGCGACTGCTGACCGTGTTCTTAGCGTGGTGCGGTGAACAATCCGCCTATACCGCCTTGCTGCCTTCCAAAAACCCAGCCAAAACAAAGAAGGCCCGCGAAGCATTGGGCAAGGCCGGGACTAAATCGGACGTGCTCCAGCGTGGGCAATTGGCTGCGTGGTTTGCCGCCGTGCAACAGGTACAGAACCCCGTAATCGCCGCCTGCCTGCAAATGATGCTGCTGACTGGCGCGAGGCCGGGCGAAGTGCTGGCGCTGCGCTGGGAGGATGTGAACATCCAATGGAAGGGAATCAGCATCCGCGACAAGGTAGAGGGAACGCGCGAGATACCCGCAACGCCCTACATGCTGCACCTGCTGGTCACCCTGCCCCGCCGCAATGAATGGGTGTTCCCAAGCAACACCAGCGCGACCGGCTGCCTGACTGAGCCCAATAACCCGCATTCGCGCGCCTGCAAAGCTGCCGGGCTAGAGGGTTTGACCCTGCACGGCCTGCGCAGGTCGTTCAAGAGTCTGACCGAGTGGCTGGAGGTGCCCGTGGGCGTGGTGGCTCAGATTCAAGGCCACAAACCCAGCGCCACAGCTGAAAAGCACTACACCGTGCGCCCGCTGGAACTGCTGCGTGTGCACCATGAAAAAATTGAAGCGTGGATTCTGGAGCAGGCCGGGATTGTGTTTGATGCCCAGGCCGCGCCCGGTGCGCTGCGTGTGGTAACCGGATAAGCGAAATAGTACGATTTAAGATACCATCATGGAAATTGTCACCTATGTTGATGCCGCCGGAAAAATCCCTTTTCGGAAATGGTTGTACGCATTGCAAGACAAGACCGGGCAAAAAAACGTTGTGGCCAGAGTTGCGCGTCTGGCGGCTGGCAACTTTGGGGACTGCAAACCGGTGCGTGATGGTGTGCAGGAATTGAAGATTGACCACGGGCCGGGGTACAGGGTGTACCTGAGCCGCCAGGGGCCAGTGGTTTTGCTGCTGCTGTGTGGCAGTGACAAAGGCGGGCAAAGCCGGGCCATCAAGCAGGCCATTGACTATTTGAACGACTGGAAAGAAAGAGGCAAACCATGAATGCACCGCGTGACGTGAGTTTTGAGGAAACACTGCTGCCCATGCTGGTGGAGCCCGCTGAAGCCGCCGCCTACATCGAAGCCGTGATGGCGCTGGACGACCCTGCCACGCTGCTGGTAGCCCTGCGCCAGGTGGCCAAAGCGCACGGCATGGCAGAAGTCGCCCGCCGCGCCGATGTAGGCGACAAAACGCTTTTCAAGGCCCTGAGCGAAAACGGTAATCCCACATTGAGCACGGTACACAAGGTGCTGCACGCTGTGGGTTTGCGCCTGAGTGTGACACCCGTGCACGCCTGACGGTTTCGCCCCGGCTAGGCCTGACTCGAAACCAAGGTGAAAAGCCAGTCCCACCCCCCTTAGGGTTTGCACAAATCAACGGGGAGATACATAGTCATACGGTATTCAACCAATCCGAAGTGGCACTATGAACCTCATCATTCAAATTCAAGGCCGTAAGGCCATTCCAGTGCGGGCGATTCCGCTGCTGACGAACTGGCGGTTCTTCACACCTGACGTTGTTGCCCAGGTGCTGGCGGGCGATAAAGAGCTGGATGGTTTTGTAGTCGGCACATTGCAGGCTTTTCACTTTCAGGATGGTGTGGTAACCGTATTCCCAAAAATTTGGTGGGAACGCTGGGCGGCGCGGGAGTTGCGCGCATGCAGCGAGACAATTAAAAGCACCCAACCGAGCCCTGAACGGGGGTATCAGCAGTGGCGGGATGAGTCGCTTCCCATGCTTCCCGCTGGCGCGTTTGTCTGGAAAGACGAGTTTGAGCGACTTCATGCGCAGAACTGGGATAGAAGGTTTCGTGTGTTTGGCTGCGTCAGTTCAGGCGATAGCGAAGATGAACAAGACTCACCGATAAGTCGGAACCTTGCCGCATTCGTTGATGAAGGGCTGACCAGCTTGGAGGAGTGGCGTGAGCTTGATTTTTCACCGTATGTCCGACAGGCGCTGTGGTCTGTGGTGATGGAAGGCGTGCCGCCGCAACAGGTCGCTCCATCACTGGCGACAACGGCAACGGCGTCAGCCGAAATGACTGACCCTGCGAAGGTTGAGCGAAAAGCGAAGTTGGACGAGATGCTTCGCAAAATCAAAACGGCGTCCATCGCGGAAGTGGAGTCTGACGCCGAAGTGGAGGAGCTTCTGAGCCAACGCGAGGATGCCAAGGCAATGCTTGCCCGTCGCAAAGAGGTGCTGACGAACGCTTCGGCATTGGGAAACATCAAGAATCTTGAGGATGCCGAAGTAGCCGTTTCTGCCAGTCAACAAACTTTGGACACGATAGAGGAGCGCATTCGGGTTATGCGCGGTGACTACACCGAGTCGTACCAAGCACCACAGACCACGACACCCAGCCCAGCGCCCGTGGCCACTCCTGACATCGCGCCAGCACAATGCAATTCAACTAAGACACCGCGCAGCGATTCAATTTACCCAGTTATCAAGCTTGCAAAAACCAAGTGTGTCGACCCAAATGAAACTTCAGAAGTTTGGGCGCAAATGCAGGTTCTGGCGCAAGACGAACACCCTCCTTTTTTGGCTTCTATGGAAAAAGGTTTGAAATATCACAAGAATGGCAAGGACGCTTATTTCACACGTGATGCGCTGGACAAGCGCCTGCACCGCAAAAAGCGAAAGACTTCCGCCAAGCACCGCGAGACGCCGCTGACCGCCGCTGGCCGCCACGAGAATATCAATTTTTAGGAATGTGCGAATACTACGAAACCTTCTACAACACGCCTACGGGCAGAAGGTTTTTTCAGTATGCAAACCGCAACGCATTCAAGCATTCAAGCGATGTGCGAGGCAGCCGCCCCGCAACAGTTCACCCCGCAATACCTCCCGCTTGAACAAATCACCCGCCCTAATCTCACGACCGCTGAGACTGCCTACTACCTGAATCGCCGCCCGCAAACCTTGAGGGGCTGGGCTTGTTTGGAAAATGGCCCGATGCGTCCTACTCGCATTGGTGGCCTGCTGGCCTGGAACACTGCAACCGTTAAGGCATTGGCCGGGGTGCCAGCATGAAAAAAGCCCCGACAAGCGACCAAGCAACCGGGGCTTGCGGTGAGCAACTTTCGTTTCTACCGCCGCCGCCATTTTGCCCTACATGGCCCACAAAAAACACCCTGGCCGATGTTGCGCTGGGCATGTTTATGGATGGCAAACACATTGACCATCCCGACTTTGAAAGCAGCACGCAAAGCTGGCGGCTGGGTGCCGTGGTGTTCACGCTTCGCACGCTCGGATGGCCGATTGAAACCATCGAGATTCCAAGCCCGACAGAGCAGTGCCCCGACCGGGTGATTGCCTTGTATCACTTGCCGGGCAAGTACACCGCGCAAGCCCTTGCAATGAATGGGAGGGCTGTAAATGCTGGCTGACAGAGAACGCGCTATCGATGCGCTGCGCTCGATACCGCCCGACCTGCCGCGTGATGAATGGGTACGCGTTGGCATGGCCGCACAGTCTGCCGGAATCGGCTTCGACACTTTCAACGACTGGAGCGCCCAAGCTGTCAACTACAGCGAACGCGGTGCCCACGATACGTGGCGAAGCTTCAAACCGGGTAAGGGTGTTGGGGAGGGAACTCTGTACAAAATCGCTGCTGAAAACGGTTGGCGCATGGGTGCCGACAAGCCCCAGCGACAGGCCGCTACACGCCCGGCGGAGCCGCCGCGCAAACCAGCCCCTGGCTTAGCTGCCGATGAGGTGTGGAGCCGCTGCGAAGCTGCAACCAATGCGCATCCCTACATCATGCAAAAGCGGGCCGCTGGCGTGCCCTTGGATGGCTTGCGCGTGGTGCCTGCTGGCGATGCGCTGCACATTGGTGGTGAACCGATGGCCGGTAGCCTAGTGGTGCCAGTCATCCGCGCCGATGGGACGGTATCGAGCCTGCAATTCATTGCCCCGCCCGATGTGGCTGCCCGGCTGAAGGTCAAAGGCAAGCCCGGCAAGCTAAATCTGCCCGGTGCCAGCGTAGAAGGATGGTTCACCGTGGGCGAACTGCTGCCCGGTGGCGTGCTGCATATCTGCGAGGGTATCGGGCAGGCGTGGGCGTGCTGGCAACAGACCGGACAGGCCGCCGTAGTGTGTTTCGGCTGGGGCCGGGTGCGTGCCGTTGGTGCTGAACTTCGACAGCGCGACGCATCGGCCTGGCTGGTGCTGGTGCCTGACGTGGGCAAAGAAGCAGACGCCGCCAAGATTGCGCTTGAGGTAGACGCTGCCGTAGCGAACATGCCCGATGGCTGGCCGCAAAACAGCGACGTGAACGACCTGATGCAACGCGATGGGGGCGATGTACTGGCCGCGCTGCTGGAATCGGCTATCGCGCCGCCCAAGCCTGCGCCGCGTTACAAGCTGCTGGGTGCCGATGAACTGCGCAACCTGCCGCCGCTGGCCTGGCGCGTGCGTGGCGTGCTGCCTGCCGTGGGGCTGGCTGGGCTGTATGGCCCAAGTGCCAGCGGTAAATCATTCCTGGCGCTCGATATGGCCGCCGCCATTGCTGAGGGCCGCCGCTGGTTTGATTGCCGGGTGGATGCCGCGCCCGTGGTGTATGCCGCTCTGGAAGGCGAAGGTGGTTTCAAGTTGCGTGTGGCCGCATGGGAAGCGCACACGGGCCGCGCCCTGCTTAATGGCTTGCATATGGTGTTGCAGCCGTTCAAGCTGACAGAGCCGCATGACGTGGTTGACTTGGCCGCTGTGGTGCCCGCTGGCGCTGTGGTGTTTCTCGACACGCTGAACCGGGCCGCCCCTACTGCTGATGAAAACAGTAGCAAAGACATGGGTGAGATTCTGGAGGCCGCGAAGCGACTGCAAAGCCTCACGGGTGGGTTGGTGGTGCTGGTGCATCACACGGGCAAGGATGCGACCAAGGGGCTACGCGGGCACAGTTCGCTATTCGCTGCCCTCGATGCCGCCGTGGAAGTCTCACGGGATGGCGACCGCCGGGAATGGAAGGTTGCCAAGTCCAAGGACGGGCAAGACGGGGACGCATACCCGTTCAAGCTGCACATTGAAACGCTGGGCACTGATGATTACGGGGATGCCGTGACTTCGTGCGCAGTCCGCGCCGACACAACCACCGCCGCCGTGCAACGAGTGAAGGTGCCCCAAGGTGGAAATCAGAGCCTTGTTTACATCGCCATTCGGGGAATGTTCAAGGATGGCATATCGGGCAAGCCGGGAGCGCCGCCGCTGCGCCCTTGCATTGAACTGGAGGCAGCTGTTATCCGTGGCGCTGCTAGTTTGACGTGCGACAGCGACAAGCGAACTTCGCGCGCCAGACTGGCAATCTCTGGGCTGGTAAACCGTGGTGTTCTGGGCTTGAATGAGGGGTTTCTATGGACAGTCTGAAACGCCATATTTCTCCATTAACGCCATTTATGGAGCTTTCCAACGTCATATTCCTCCCCTCCTCATATAGGAGGGGGGAGACAGTGGCGAGTTTTATGGAGGTGCTGCCATGACTGACCTATTCGGCCTGGTGCAACAGAACCCGCGCATCCTTGACCGCCCCGAAGCTGCCGCTCTGGTGGAAGTCCTGAAAGCGCTGAACACGCATCCCGCCGTGGCCTGGTGCAAACGGATGAACAGCGGAGCCGCCCGTATTGGTGCCCGGTTCGTTCGGTTCGGCTTCAAGGGCTGCCCCGACGTGCTGGGCCAATTGAAGGATGGCCGCCTGCTTGGTGTGGAGGTGAAGGCCAAGACGGGACGCCTGCGACCTGCACAGGCTGTGTTCCTGGAGCGCATCCGTGGCGCTGGTGGCGTTTCATTCGTGGGCCGTGACTTGCGCGACGTGCTTCGAGAGCTGGGGGCGCTATGACCTGCCAGTCCTGCGTGCACCGCCTTGACGTGACGTTGTGGGGCTTATGGATGGCAACCGGGTGCAGGCGCGCTCTGGTGCTGTGCCGTGGCTGCAATGAATGGGCACCGATTCAACTTGATAAAGCAGGAAGGAAACAACGATGAACGAACCGAAGAAGAAGCGGGCCGGACGCTGGAAGGTTGGCGAATCTGGCAACCCTGCCGGACGCAAGCCGGGGACGGGCGAGGTTGCCGCCATACGTGCCGCCATTGCCAAACGCGTGCCTGAGCTGCTGGCCGCGATGATGGCAAAAGCGCTTGAAGGTGATATCGGGGCCGCCCGGCTGCTGCTGGAGCGTGCCATTGCCCCGCTGAAGGCCGCAGAACAGTCCCAAGCACTGAGCCTGCCCGATGGCACCCTGACAGACCAAGGCCGCGCTGTGCTGGCTGCTGTGGCCGCTGGTCAACTTGCACCCGGACAGGGTGCCGCGCTGCTCGGTGCCATTGGTACGTTGGCCCGCGTGGCTGAGGTTGACGAACTGGCGCGCCGTATCGAGGCGCTGGAGGGTAAACATGACAAGCCTTGAAGCACGGTTGGCAAAGCTAGAGAAAAGCGGGGCAGCATCAAGGCTGCATGTCATTGTGGTGCGCAGGCATGAGACGTATGCTCAGGCTCGACGACGGATGGGCAGTCCAGCTTTCGTCGTCATCGTGCCGGAAAAGGATGTGCCCGACCAGGTCTGTGGGGACAAAACATGACAAGTCTTGAAGCACGGTTGGCAAAGCTTGAACAAGCAAAGTGCATTGCATCGGCGCGGGTACTTAGCGATGTGGAGCTAGCAGTGAGAGCCACATGGGCGTTTGAGACAAAAGCACCGGGGTGGGAGAAATTGGCTGAAATTCTTGGTCTGCCTGTTGAACAGTTTTCAAAGAAAGAAATCAAATGACCGACCTAAAACAACGCCTGACCCTCTTGGAGGGCGCGCGTGCCAAAGCTGACATCAAGGCGATGAGCGACGATGAATTGGATACTCATATCCGTACATTGGGGTTTGCCACCCCTGAATGCTATGCCGCCATAGTTGCGCGGGTGTTGCGGCATTCGAGCGTCTTTCCTGTGGTGCATGATGCTCCAGCATACTTGGTGGCTGGAAACAGGAAGGTGTGACAGTAAACTGAACGCGACCCCCGGCATTAGCACTTCGATATGAAGTCAAGGGGTCGCCGACACAATTCATTGGAAGGGTTTTGTGAGTATGAATAACAACGCATACGCGGCCGCACTTGCTGAAATTGAGGAAGGCCGTCTAGACAAGGGCACATGGGCGCGCGCCTTTGCTGAATCAGGCGGAGATGAGTCCAACGCGAAGGCCAGATACATCAAGGGTCGTGCGGAATTGATAGATAGCTCACCAACATGGTCTGACACCCAGCCACCAATTGAAGAGGTTACGAAGAAACGCATTGAGCCGAAAACTAGCGGCGGAACAGGCTGGTCAGCCGTCAAGCTAGGCGAGTACTACGAGGCCGCAATAGGCGAAAAGAGCTCGGGTTACTACACGGAAAAGTTTCACACCTTTGACAAAAAGGGGCCGGGACTCCACGCCAGTTGGAACTGGTCCGCATTTTTCTTCACGGGTTTCTGGGCGTTTTACAGAAAAATGTACGCTTGGTTTTTTGCTTGGTGGGCAGTTGTGGCTGTTGGCGGCGTGTTATTCAAGGTGCCAAATCCTAAGATTGAACAAGGAGTCGCACTTGCCTACATCGCATGTTTACTTGCCTTCGCTGCTTACGCCAACGCCCTTTACCACCGGAAAGTAAAGGTCAAGATTGCTGATGCAAAAAGGTCGATTTCTGACCCTTCACGATTAAACGAAGGAATGTCTGCTGGAAGCGGCGTCAATAAATGGGTGCCATTTGTTTGTGGAGCAATTCCAGTCGTTGGAATAGTGGCCGCCGTGGCGCTACCGGCGTATCAGGATTACTCGAAGCGAAGGGCAATGGCGGCAATGCCAGTTCGTGCACCAGCGCCATTAGGACAACCATTTGAGCCCTTTACAGGCAAACTCGACTCTCCCGCATCAATACCCGGGCCGCAGGTTGACTGGGACAAAAGCGTGATAGTGCCAAATGTTGTTCAAACAGGCCCGGACTGGGACAAAGACGTGATAACGACACCGGAGAATGCATCGGCTCAGGATTTGTACCTTCAGAAGGTGCGAGCAATTCAAGAGAAAGTAAAACAGGGGGAACTCTCGTCAGTTAATGGCACGACTTCGTTGGAACCTCCAAAAAATCTTTCGCAGTGGCCAAATGCGGAAAGCCTGAAATTGGAGCAGTGGCAGACTTGGTGGCGTAATAAAGGCAATCAGTTCAACCTTCACGTTCAGAACACAACGCCCTACGAATTGACCACTTTGGCCTTAGATTTTGGACAGCAGGGCTGCGAAAGCGCTGTTGCCAGACGGCGATTTTATGTCGCGCTACGGCAAGTGGTTACCTCTGGTTCACAAGCATTGTTAAGTTTCTCGCCGCCAATTTCAATCAGTAGTACGCCGAACAATTGCTTGGTAGTTTCTTCCGCATGGCAACCTGTCAACGCCATACCTGCAAAAGCTCAAGCTGCAAGACTGGCAACAACATCAAATGCAGAATCGGCAAAGGAGCGCGCGGACAACAAGCAGGTTCAGGCGGACTTGGATGCTATTGCCGCAAGAGCGGTCAGTGATTTTCCCTACCTTGACACACCGGCAGGACAAGAAGTGTTGAACAAAATTGTGCAAAAGCGAGATGAGTACATTCGACAGGGCCAATACCCTTCAGTGGCGCTGACCAACGCGGTCAACGACTTTGCGCCCGCCAACGCGCCCAGGCCGAACCAAGAAAAAAGACATTTGCCAGTTTCCGAGCCAGGTGACAAAGGAAATCACACTGGCTTTGACCAGAAGTGTCGATGGGTTACGCCTCAGGATTGGTCATGCAAATGAAAACCACTACCGACGCGGCCCATGA
The DNA here is from genome assembly GCA_031431035.1 of Rhodoferax sp. Classification (GTDB taxonomy): domain Bacteria; phylum Pseudomonadota; class Gammaproteobacteria; order Burkholderiales; family Burkholderiaceae_C; genus JANYCG01. The sequence goes on along the minus strand of JANPCR010000074.1, from coordinate 6,676 downwards.
GAAATCGACCTCATAAAGCCTAGTCGCGACGCTGACCTTAAACGCAACAGTCAAAGCAACGCAGTTCCGACCTTTCGGCCATCAGTACGCAACCAGGTACGCGGCAAAGTGCCCGCCGGAATGGCCGATTGCAAGTGCAGGTTACGGGGCTGGGTTACACCGCGCAAGCGGTATCAAGGCAACAGGGTTCGCCGGTGCCAAAAGGTACGGACGAGGAATGGACTGAAAGGAAGTGGAGAATGGTTGGCCTGACCGACAAGCAGAAGCGGTTGCTGTGGCGCCGACATCACGAAGAACACGCCCAGGCATTCGAAGCGTGGTGGGCCAATGCCATGGCGTGCAATTCCACCGCGTTTCGACAAACATCAGTTTCAGTTTTGCCAAAGTTTCCCGAAGTACTGCGTGGCTTGACGTGTGGGGCCAGAACCCGGTCAGGCACCCCGAGCAAGATGCGCAGTCTGTGCCTGAATGGCCGATGCAATCTGCATGGCGGGATGTCCACCGGGCCGACTACGAAGAAGGGCAAAGCACGTTCGGCGCGAAACGGACATGCTCCCAAAAGGCGAACCCCGTGAGAGGTTGCAAAAACCCGCTATTTTTGACCGCTTGCGTCAGACGCGCTGCGCAGCCGAGGCCGACGCGCAGTGCGATGCGTGTCATACAAAGTGATGCGCTCACTGCCTGAAGCGTGAGAACTGCACTTCATCCCCCAGACCCAGCCTAACCCGCTGGGTTTTTTCCGCTTGGGGGGGGGGGCTCCAAATGGTACGAAACGAAGTACCGAAGTCTGTAAAAAGTCTGTAAACGACTCAAAACAAAAAACCCCGCTACCGTATAGATAGCAGGGTTTCCTTTATTTACTTGGGGTGGCTGATGGGGCTCGAACCCACGACAACAGGAATCACAATCCTGGACTCTACCAACTGAGCTACAGCCACCGTAGCTGGGATTATAACGTCCTATCCTTCGCCTAGCTTCCCGCAGCGCCTGAAACTTGCGCGGCCTTGGTCGGTTTGGCAACCATGATTTGCGCTTTGAAGCGCTCTTTTAAGAGGTTGTAGTAAGCCATGCTTTCGGCATTGCTCCAGCCCTGCAGGTATTGAGTGACCTCTTGTTTGGCCACATTGCCCGGGGGAGCAGCGCGTGCAGAGACGGCGCTAATTTTCACAACGGCATAGCCTTGCGTACCTAAGTCGACCCCGATCCAGGCTGGCAGCGCGGAAACGTCTGCTCGCAGCGCGCCCTCAACAACTTGAGGTGCCATATTTTGCGGTTGGTCGCGCGACAACATGACAGTAGCTGGCAAGGCAGCGGCGGTTGGGTTTGCTTTCCAGGCGGTCAATTTGTCAAGACCATCTTTTTTGGCGAGGGCCAACGCCTGTTGTCCGGCCAATCTGTCGCGCACGACGCTTCGAACATCGTCCAAAGGCAATGTTCGCGCAGGCGTGTGCAGGGTAACGCGGGCCGCTACCAATTGGTTGGCACCGGTCTCAACAGCCTCAGTATTTCTCTTCTTCTCAATGGCGTCAGCATTGAAAATCGCCGCAAGCAATTTAGGATTGGCCAGGACGCCTGTCGAACCCGGCAGTGGTGCACGGGACAGGCCAGATGCCGTTTTGACCTCTAGTTTCAGGCGATCGGCGACGGGCTTCAAGCTGTCTGACTGCTCATAGACACCATTGGTAAACGCCTCAGCATCTGCCGCGAAGGCAGTTTTGGCCTGCTGCGTCTTCAAATCAGCTTCCATGCCGGGCCGCAGTTCTTCAAAGCTCTTTTGTTTGGGCTCTTTGATGTCAGTCAGTTTGATGATGTGGTAACCAAAATCAGATTCCACCACCTCACTGATATCGCCTTTTTTCATGGCGAAGGCTGCGTCTTCAAACGGTTTAACCATGGCACCTCGGCCAAAAAAGTCCAGGTCGCCACCGGAAGGGGCAGAGCCCGTGTCTTGCGAGTTTTTCTTGGCCAGATCCACAAAACTGTCGGGGGCTGCACGCACTTGGGCCAGCAATTCTGTAGCGCGGGCTTTAGCCTTGTCGCGGTCGCCTGCAGCGGCTGTTTTGGGTGAATTGATCAGGATGTGGCTGGCCCGGCGCTCTTGGGCGCCACTCAATCGGGATTGATTTTGCTCGTAGTAGGTTTTCAGGTCAGCTTCGTTCAAGGTAATTTTCTTTTTGATGGCGTCCAGGTCGAGCACCACGTACTCGACGTTGGCTGATTCAGCGGCCTTGAATTGAGCTGCATTCTCTTTGTAGTAAGCATCGAGCTCAGCATCTTTGGGTGCCACTTTGCTTGTGTACTCGGTGGCCGACAGCATCAGAACCTGAACCTCACGGCGTTCAAAATAAGCGCCTAGTGAAACTCCCGCTTGCTTGGGCGCTGCAAACGCGGTGGAGTTGATGCCGTTTTGGACCTGGGCCAGCGACAAATCTTTGCGGATTCTGGCTTCAAAGCCTTCGGGCGTCAGCCCTTGGCCTGCGGCAAGTTGGCGATACCGGTCTTTGTCCAGCGAACCATCTGGCAGCCGCAGTGACGCGATGGTGGGGTCTTGCTGAAGTTCGCGGGCTAGCTTGGCATCGCCTGTTTGCAGCCGCGACTTGTCAACGGCGGCGGCATAGACGCGGTCACGCACAATTTTTTCAAGGGTTGCGTAGCGCGCTTCAGGTGAATCCAGCAGTTTGGGGTCAATCTCTGGCCGGGATGCGCGAATTCGATCGACTTCGAGTTTGTGCGTAGCGTCCCATTCGGCTTGCCCAATCTCGTTGCCGCTGACTTGAGCCACTGCGGCACCCTTGTCGCGCATGTTGTTGTAACCGTCAACGCCGAACAGAACGAACGACGGAATGATGAGCAAGAACATCACGAACATCATGACCTTCGTGTGCTTGCGGACAAAATCAAACATTACCTTACCTTTGCATTCGTATCGAAACTGGCCGACCCGTGTCGTGCCGCGAAACCTTGGGGTTCATCTGACAACAAAAAGAACAGCCACAAAAAAGGCGAACCGCCGGTTCGCCTTCAGGTTGCCTTCAGTTGTCAGGTTAGGGGATGGTGAGTGATGACGGGCTCGAACCGCCGACCTACGCCGTGTAAAGGCGCCGCTCTACCAACTGAGCTAATCACCCAAACCTAAACCATTTAAAAGAAGTGCGTTGAGCCCTATCTCAATTAACGGCATCTTTCAATGCCTTGCCTGGGCGGAACTTTGGAACCTTGGCTGCCTTGATTTTAATCGCTTCGCCGGAACGCGGGTTTCGGCCCAAACGGGCAGCGCGTTTGCCAACGGCAAAAGTACCGAAACCGACCAGTGACACTGACCCGCCTTTTTTTAGCGTGGTCTTGACGGCGCCAATGGTTGACTCCAGGGCACGGGTTGCAGCCGCTTTGGAAATATCGGCGTGTTTTGCAATGTGCTCAATTAATTCGGTTTTATTCACAAAGAACCCCTTTTTTAGGAGGAAGAGTTAGTCGGGTTGTCTCATCAAAATTTTGCGGCTTGCGTGGCCGACGGATCTTTTGACCCGTGACAACGGTGCTGCGCGAGGGCGGATTTTAGACTGAATTGCAGGCATGAACCCCAGTCAGCGAACACATTTTTACCAAGTGATCGTGAAAATATATATCGCAAAAATCGGACTTTTTGCAGTGTATTTCCACTTGACAAACTCAATTGAAGGCAAAACCAGACGCAAACCGCTGGCTTGGCATGTTTGCCAAAACTCGAATTCGCTGGTGCTCAGCCATTCTGGTTGACACTTAAATCGCCGCTGCGATGGCGCGACCCACATCGCTGGTGCTGGCGTTGCCGCCGATGTCGGCAGTCCGGGGCGCACCGTTCTTGGGGTCGAGAACTTTTTCAATCGCTGCCAACACGGCATCGTGTGCGGCGCGGTAGCCCAAAAAGTCCAGCATCATGGCGCCACACCAAATTTGACCAATCGGATTGGCAATGCCCTGGCCAGCAATGTCAGGTGCCGAACCATGTACTGGTTCGAACAGGGAGGGGAAGTTGCGCAGGGGGTTGAGGTTAGCGCTGGGTGCAATGCCAATGGTGCCCGTGCAAGCTGGGCCCAGGTCGCTCAGGATGTCGCCAAAGAGGTTGCTGGCGACCACCACATCAAAAAAATCCGGGCGCTGTACAAAGTGCGCGGTCAGGATGTCGATGTGAAACTTGTCGACTTTCACGTCAGGGTAGTGCTTGCTCATTTCAACAACCCGCTCGTCCCAATACGGCATCGTAATAGCAATGCCATTGGACTTGGTGGCGCTGGTCAGGTGTTTTTTGGGGCGCGATGCGGCCAATTCAAACGCAAATTTCAGCACCCGGTCAACGCCGTGGCGGGACATGACGGTTTCTTGCATCACGATCTCGCGGTCGGTGCCAGGGTACATGCGGCCACCAATGCTGGAGTACTCGCCCTCTGTGTTTTCACGCACGATGAACATGTCGATCTCGCCAGGCGCGCGTGCGCTGCCGTCACGGCGAACCACAGGCGCGATGATGCCTGGCATCAAGCGGGCAGGGCGCAGGTTCACGTACTGGTCAAATTCGCGGCGAAACAGCAGCAACGAGGCCCACAGCGACTCGTGGTCAGGAATTTTGGCGGGCCAGCCCACGGCACCAAAGTAGATCGCGTCGTGGCTGCCCACCAGCTCTTTCCAGTTGTCGGGCATCATCTTTCCGTTCTTTTCGAAATAGTCCCAGCTTGAAAAATCAAAGTGGTCGAAGTGCAAATTGATGCCAAATTTGGACGCCACGGCTTCCATCACGCGCACGCCTTCGGGCATGACTTCTTTGCCAATTCCGTCGCCTGGGATCACGGCAATGCGGTGGGTTTTGTTCTGCTGGGTCATTCAAATCACTCCTGAAAAATTAAAATCTGATAGGGCACCAAACCATATCGAAGGGTCATGTGGATCGGGGCGAGGCACCAAGGCGCACCACCAACATCACGCCTACGGCCGTCATCACCGTGCCGGCAACTGTCACCCAGGTGACGACTTCGTTGAACAAAAGCCAGGCGAGCAATGCCGTGGCGGGTGGCACCAAATACATCAAACTGGTGACTTGGGCCGCAGCACCGCGTTGAATCATCAGGTACAGCAGCGAACTGCCACCCAACGTCAGGGCCAGCACAGACCAGGCCATGGCCAGCGCGAGTTCAAGGTTCCACTGCATGGATTCACTTTCTAGGAAGGCCAAAGGCAGCACTGCGATGAAGGCGGCCGTCAGTTGCACGACGCTGGCGGTGCGCACGTCGCACGGGGCGACAAACTGCTTTTGGTACAAAGTGCCCACCGTGATGCCCAACAAAGCGCCCACAGCCAGCGCCAGGTTGTGCCAATCTGCCTCAGCACCTTGCCCGAATTTGCGTGACACCACCATGATCAAGCCGACCAACCCCAGGGTCAGTCCAGCCCATTGGCGTCGGCTGATCGTACTGCCCGTTGAAGACAGCCAGACCGCCGTCAAGACCGGTTGCAAACCCACAATCAAGGCTGCCAGGCCCGAGCCCATGCCTAATTTGACCGCCGCCCAAACACCACCCAAGTAGCAGCCGTGCATCAAGACGCCCGTCACAGCCAGGTGGCCCCACTGCCCGCGGCCCTGCGGCCAGCGAACTTTGGCGATCCAAATCCAGGGCAAAAAGCACAGAATCGACAGTGCAAACCGAACCGATAAAAATTTGAGGGGCGGCGACAGTGGCATGCCGTAGCGGGCGACGATGAAGCCTGTGCTCCAGATCAACACAAAGACAGCGGGCATGGCGCGAAGCCAGACATCGGGTTTGGAGAGCGGGGCCTGGGAAAGGTTCGAATCGCTCAATCTGCTTGATCCCATGACGCCCGAGGCATCACTTCTTAACCCGTGCCCGAATTTCAGGCAGCGCCTTTTGCAGGTAATACACCATGGACCAAACGGTGAACAGAGCCGCAATCCAGATCAGCCAGGTGCCCCACAGGTGGGTGTCGATCATGCCAAACACCAGCCCGTCGTAGAGCAAAAACGGGATAGCCACCATTTGCGCCACCGTTTTGAGCTTGCCGATCATGTGAACGGCGACGCTTTTGGATGCGCCGATTTGCGCCATCCATTCGCGCAAGGCCGAGATAGCAATTTCTCGGCCAATGATGATCAGTGCGACAAACACATCGGCGCGTTGCAAGTGAACCAACACCAGCACGCAGGCGCAGACCAAAAACTTGTCGGCCACGGGGTCTAAAAACGCCCCAAAAGACGAGGTCTGGTTGAGCTTGCGAGCCAGGTAGCCGTCCAGCCAATCCGTCCAGGCAAAGACCACAAACATGACGGTGGCCACAAGATTGCGGGTGGCGGCGTCAAACGGCAGATAAAACACGCCCACGATCAAGGGAATCGCGACGATGCGCGTCCAGGTCATGATCGTGGGGATGGTGAAGAACATGGGTTTATTGTGGCATGCGCTTTTGACAAAGGTGGCGTTTTGCTGCTTTAAAACCAAAAAAGAACCTGCAGGTTCTTTTTTTCGAAAAAAAGGTAAAAATGCTCTAATTTTCAATCTTGGATTCCAGTACGAAGTGCAACAGCGTCTAGTTTAAGGGTTGGAGTTCGAGGGCGTAGAACACCTCATGGGGGGTTCGATATCCCAGGCATTTTCTGGGCCGATGATTGAGTTGGTACACGGCATCATTG
>JANPCR010000073.1:0-2484 GCA_031431035.1 Rhodoferax sp. | reverse complement strand
GGCCCCAGACACAGCGACCCAACGGCCCAGCGTGCCGAGGTCATGGTTCAGTACGGAGTCGCCCTTTTGGTTAAGGTCAAACTTGGCTTTGATAAAGTCGTCCTTGCCAACTTCAAAGCCACGCCAGCTTGCAGTGACCGCAGTGCCTTTGCGATCCGCGTTGTACAGGCCACTTTGGTCGTCGCGAGTCTGATTCAGACACGTATTGACCAAATGAATCGGCCCGCCCTTCATTTCAGGGCGGTAATCGCGAAGGCGAAGGTCGTCCCCATCCACCACCTGGGTCACGCTGTCGTGTTGATTGCCAGGCTTGTTGAAACCGCGCTCAGGGTTGCCGACCGCTAAATAGGCGCGAGTCAGGCGAGCGCGGTAAAAGCTGTGCAGCGACGAAGTGTTAGCCATTTGCGCGTTGCCTGCGGTCAGCACAATCCAAGTCAACCATACCGCCAACAGCAAGGCGGCCCTTGTCCAGGCTGGCACGCCGATCAAGGCTTTGAAGGGATCAGGTGCGAAGACAAACCATTGCAGTAGCACCAGCCAAGCGGTCACCAAGATGAGCATGCCCAACAGGCTTGCAAAATTAAGTAGTTGCGGCAACCATTTGCGCGTTTGGTTGTTGGAGTCGGCAGCAATTTTTTGCAAAGGTTGCATCAGCGCGCGCAGCGCAACCAACGCTATGCCCCCGGCACCCACGCTGCTCCAAAAAAGTTGGTAGTCCCTTCCTGTCAAAAACTCCTCAAGCAGCCACCAGCTCAACCGATCCAGCGCCCCCAAACCGCCCAAAACCAAGGTTCCGACCATCGCCCAACGCAACATGCGTGTCAGCCAATTGCGCAGCCGGGCGACCCGAAGCCCGGTATAGCCTTTGCCCCATGTCAACCAGCCTCGCGCCGCCAGTTGACCCAAAACCAGCGAAATCAATGCCAGCGCCCCCGCAGCCGGCCAGTTCAGACTTTGGTGCAAAGGGTCGATGGCGTTGTCCAGCACCAGCGCATGCAGCAATAGATAGGCGCACACCACGGCGACGAGCAGAAAGGTGACATCGCGGTAGTCAATTCGGGTGGCCTGGGTCGCTTCACTGGACGAATCCCGGGCCGACCAATAACCTGCGATCAGCCCCGGCGCGGTCGCTAACCAAAAAGCCATGGCTATGGCCCACCAAGGTGTGCGCCATTGCTCCCAGCTAACGGGGTCAAGCAATTGGTAACTGTGCTGCCACAGGTGTGGTGCGGTCACCACCAAACCCAGTGCCAGGCAGGCGATCATGAATTCGGCATGGATCGCAATCCAGGCGCGCAAAAAAGTCACAACGGCAATGCCTATATCGCGTGACCCTGCAGGCGTCAGGTAGCGGCCATTGCGGCGCATCCAATCAAGCACACTCGAGTTGGCTTGAGCCATTAAATCCTGAGCGCGATGCAAGCCAAAACTATGCACCAAGCGGCCAAACATGGCTGCTGTGTAACCACCGCCCGACACGCTGGATAGAAAGTCCAGCCGACCTAGCAAACCCGCGGACGCCAGCGCTTTGGGCGTACCAAGATCGACCTGGCTTTGCGTCGCAGTTGTCACGGTACCGTGGCTGCGGCTTTGCGCCATGCCGCGCAACAGGCCCAAGGCAAATGTTGCGCTGCGAATTCCACCGCCCGACAGTGCCAGGCCCACCTTTGGCAAGTTGATTTCTGTAATTTCGCTCTTTGTCGGTGGGCCGCAAAACTGACCTAGGCCAAGCACCTCGCGCCGCCGTTGAATCAGCGCATCGCTCTCAGCTGCTTTGAGGGCGGTCAATGAAGCCCCACTGTCCGCGATGTCGGCTTGGGCCAAAGTGGGCGGGCTCAAGGGGTCGTTTTCACTCAGGTTTGGACTGGTTGGCATGATTTCACCTTTCCGGGCTGGCCGTCACATCAGGTGACGTACGGCGAATGCTGACGTTGGCGTGTGAGCCCGTCAACCGTTTTGGCGGATTTTGTGCGCGTTTTTGATGCCCTGGGTCATATGAACCAAAGCGCTGTTACCCTTGCTTACGAATCGGGTGTGTAGGTGGACGAGGGCGCGGGCACAAAGTGTTTGCCTATACACCTCTAAAATGAAACGACCTATTAAAGACCTTATATGACAATTCAAAAAATGCTTGCTGCGCTGGCGATCTCTGTAGTTGCATTGCAACCTGCCATCGCCCAAGTGTTTCCAAGCAAACCTCTCAAAATTGTGGTGCCGTTTGGTGCGGGCGGCGTGGCAGACCTGACTGCCCGCACCGTGGCCGCAAAGCTGGCTGAGTCGCTGGGGCAGGCGGTGGTGATTGAAAACAAACCTGGGGCAGGCGGTGTGGTCGCGGGGGACACTGTGGCCAAGGCTGAGCCTGACGGTCACACCTTGTTGTTGATGTCCAATGGCACCGCGGTCAGTGCGGGCTTGTTCAAGTCGTTGCCCTTCGACACGGTGCGCGATTTCGCACCAATCTCTATTTTGGGTACTTTCGACATT
>JANPCR010000072.1:0-1979 GCA_031431035.1 Rhodoferax sp. | reverse complement strand
CACGCAACTGGTCTGGCCCTTTGAGCCATTGCTGCCACACCGCCTCGTAACTCATCTCCTCATTGGCTTTGCCCTCTTTTTCGCGGCTCTTTTGGGTGTCGAGGTAGCTGGTGTGCACCTGCGTGGGGGCGGCAAATTGCGCCCACAGCCAGTGCGGCAAGCCTTCGACGCGCAGGGCCTCCACTTCTTCCACCGATTTGGCCCCAAAACTGGCCTGGGTTAAAAACCGCGCCGCATTCAGTGCGCTGGGGCGCGCTGCCACGGCCGGTTGGGCGGGTTCTGCGCCCGTGGGAGTCAACGTGACGGCGGTGGGTGACGCGCTGACGGCTCCCGTGCTTGGCCCGCCTGCAACATTGCCAGCCGCATCAGTGGCACCGGGTGTCGCAGCACCGCCACCGCCGCCGCCGCCGCAGGCCGCCAATGCTGCTAAGGCAAACCCACTTGCCAATGACGACCATGCGACATGTTCAGCGCGGTTCGGATCGGCTTGATCAGTCGACGACTTTGGTGGGTTGAGCCCCTCATTATTGGATGGAGCTTGCCAGCCCACTGTTTGCGCGCCAGTCTGGGTGTTTTGTGCAACTTGCATCGGGGTCTCTCGTTATTTTTGACGGGTCAGAGGCACTTGACGCGCTCATAACTTCAAAGTATTGACGTGATCCACCCCGCAAAACGGTAACTGGCTGTGTGAGTTTGTGAGCAAATTCAACGCATTAGAGGCGCACAACGCGATTTGCTGCGATTGAATCGTGGCCCATCGACGCTCAAAAAAACTGCACCAATTGGGTTCGCCTTCTTGAAAAATCCAAAAAAGCCCGTATCATTAGCACTCGTAGGACAGGAGTGCTAACAGCACGCCATCCACCAAGGCCGACAACGCCTGGGGTTGACGTTAACTCTCACGTTACCGTTCAACACCCTGCCGTTTTGACCGCCTTGACGAGCTTTTTCGAAACATTTCGGAAAAATTTGATTAAGCCAACCCTGTTTCAAAATCAAGGAGATCCCATGAAACTTCGCCCGCTTGCTGACCGCGTGATTGTTAAACGCGTCGAAAACGAAACCAAAACCGCCTCTGGCATCGTGATTCCTGATTCAGCCGCTGAAAAGCCTGATCAAGGCGAAGTGCTGGCCGTGGGCCCTGGCAAAAAGAACGACAAAGGCGAACTGCTGGCGATGAACGTCAAAGTTGGCGACAAAGTTTTGTTTGGCAAATACTCAGGCCAAACCGTCAAAGTTGACGGCGACGAGCTCCTCGTGATGAAAGAGGATGACCTGTTCGCGGTTGTCGAGAAATAAAGCTACTGCGCGTCCGCCATGCGTCGTTGCTCCGTGCTCGCAATCCTCACGTACTGGTGTACGTTCCGGTTGCTGCGCGCGGTGCGCCTAGCCTGACAGCCGCTCGCTACGCTTTCTTCCCCAACAACAAGTTTTGTATTTATTTGAAATTATTGGAGTCATAACATGGCAGCAAAAGACGTAATTTTCGGCGGCGAAGCCCGCGCACGCATGGTCGAGGGTGTGAACATCCTGGCCAACGCAGTCAAAGTCACCCTGGGCCCTAAAGGCCGCAATGTGGTGCTGGAGCGCTCGTTCGGCGCGCCTACCGTCACCAAAGACGGCGTGTCGGTAGCTAAAGAGATCGAACTGAAAGACAAGCTGCAAAACATGGGTGCGCAAATGGTCAAAGAAGTGGCCAGCAAAACCAGCGACATCGCTGGCGACGGCACCACCACCGCTACCGTGCTAGCCCAAGCCATCGTTCGCGAAGGCATGAAGTACGTGGCCGCCGGCATGAACCCGATGGACCTGAAGCGCGGCATCGACAAGGCAGTGACTGCTTTGGTCGCCGAGCTGAAGAAGGCTTCGAAAGCCACCACCACGTCCAAAGAAATCGCGCAAGTCGGCTCAATCTCGGCCAACAGCGACGAAACCATTGGCAAGATCATTGCCGATGCGATGGACAAAGTCGGCAAAGA
>JANPCR010000071.1:0-3723 GCA_031431035.1 Rhodoferax sp. | reverse complement strand
GGCGAGATGATCAGGCAACGCCCGCGCGGCATGTATTGCACATGGCTGCGGGTGCCCACTGTGAGCATGGTGGGCCAGACGCGCGTCGGCTTCATCCATTTTTTCAGGTGCGAAATGGCATCGTTGGCCTCGGCACACACCGGTAGGATCTCAGCAAGATCCACCTCGCCTTTTGGCTTCTTGAAGTCGGCATAGGCGGCTTCATACAGGCCGTCAGTATGGGCCAGCACCGCATCCCGCAAGCGTTTCAACTTCTCGATTCGTTGCTCTGCGGTAGAACTGCGCAGTCGCAGCGCCGTGACGGCCTGAGTGTCAAAGACGCTCTGGATGCTGGACGTTGCAGGTGAAGTGATCGTAGACTCGTTTGGCATGGCCGCCTTTGTTTAGGTGATGGATGAACCCGAAGGAATTGCACAGCGAGTTTGGCATACCGGCAGGCCCGGTGGAAAGGATCAACATCCAACCTAAATGACCAAGCAAATGACGGCCCTCGATGCCACCAGGGGATTGGCTACTGCGTCAACGCTAGCGCCAGCGCCTCGGCCACTTTGATGCCATCCACCCCCGCTGACAAAATTCCGCCCGCATAGCTGGCGCCTTCGCCCGCCGGGTACAGACCCGCGACGTTTAGGCTCTGAAAATCATCTCCCCGTGTTATGCGTAACGGTGACGAGGTGCGGGTTTCGACGCCGGTCAGCACCGCGTCGTCCATGTCGAAGCCTTTGATCTTTTTAGCGAACTGCGGAATGGCATCGCGAATTGCGGCAGTCGCATAGTTGGGCAGCGCTGCGGACAGGTTGCCTAGTTTTACGCCGGGTTTGTAAGACGGTGTCACGCTGCCCAAGTTGGTGGATGCCTTGTCAACAAGAAAATCACCCACCAGTTGCCCCGGTGCTTCGTAGGTACTGCCGCCTAGCATGTAGGCATTTGATTCGAGCTGACGTTGCAAGACGATGCCTGACATGGGGTGGTGTGCGTCGTCTGGGCGTTTTTGCGGATTCACCGTGTCGCCAAACGCGGCGTGGAACGAGGCGGCATTGACTGGGTAATCCCTGGGGTCAATTCCCACCACAATGCCCGCGTTGGCATTGCGCTCGTTGCGCGAATACTGGCTCATGCCATTGGTGACCACGCGGCCCGGCTCTGAAGTGGCAGCAACCACGGTGCCGCCTGGGCACATGCAAAAACTGTAGACGCTACGCCCTTCGGCCAAGCCGTTCTCAACGTGATGCACCAGTTTGTATTCCGCCGCACCCAAGAGCGGATGCCCAGCGTGCCGCCCCCAGCGGGCGCGGTCAATCAGGCCTTGCGGATGCTCGATGCGAAAACCGATGGAGAACGGCTTGGCCTGCATGAAAACACCGCGCTCGTACAGCATCGCAAAAGTGTCACGCGCGCTGTGACCCAACGCCAGCACGACGTCGTCAGCACGCAGCTCATAGGACGTGTTGGCAGCGACATCAAGCACCGTCAACGCGCGAATCTGATGGGTGTGGCCTTGAGCGTCTGGGGCTTGCGGTTCCAACAAAACATCAGTCACGCGCTGCTCAAACCTGATTTCGCCACCCAGCGCGATGATTTGCTCGCGCATGTTCTCCACCACCTTGACCAGCTTGAAGGTACCGATGTGTGGGTGCGATTCAATCAGGATGTCTTCTGGCGCGCCAGCTTTCACAAACTCCTGCATCACCTTGCGGCCCAGGTGGCGGGGATCTTTGATTTGGCTCCACAGCTTGCCGTCTGAAAACGTACCTGCTCCACCCTCGCCAAACTGCACATTGCTCTCGGCGTTCAACACGTTTTTGCGCCATAGGCCCCAGGTGTCTTTGGTGCGCTGGCGAACGCGCTTGCCGCGCTCCAGCACGATGGGTTTGAAGCCCATTTGGGCCAGTAGCAGCGCCGCAAAGATGCCACAGGGGCCAAACCCGACGACCACCGGGCGCAGCGCCACAGTTCGAGGTGCTTGCGCGACCGAGCGATAAGCCATGTCTGGCGCCGCGAAAATGTGGGGGTTACCTGCATGTTTTGAAATCGACGCTTTCTCGGCTTGCGCATCCTGTAGCGCAATGTCGACGATGTAAACCACCAGCAAGGCGGCTTTGCGTGCGTCATAACTGCGTTTGAAAACAGTGAATTGCGCAACATCGGTTGCTGCAATGCCGAGCGTATTGCGCACCAGCGCGTTCAGGTCGGCAGTTGTGTGGTCAAGCGGGAGCTTGAGTTCAGTGATTCGGATCATCTTTTGGGTCGCTTAGGCTTGTGTTTATCAAGCAGAAGCGTCAGATTTTAAGACGACATGCCTCAAGTTGGTAGAAAACCCTCAATCGACAAATACCGCTCGCCCGTGTCGTAGTTAAAGCCCAAGACGGTGGCTCCTTTGGGCAAATCAGGCAATTTTTGGGCAATGGCGGCAAGGGTTGCACCGCTGGAAATACCTACCAAAATGCCTTCTTCGCGGGCACAGCGACGGGCCATTTCGCGGGCGGGTTCGGCATCGACCTGAATCACGCCATCGAGCAAGCTGGTGTCGAGGTTTTTGGGGATGAAGCCCGCGCCAATGCCTTGAATCGGATGCGGTGACGGCGCACCGCCTGAAATTACGGGCGAGGCGGCAGGCTCTACCGCGTACACCTTCAGCTTGGGCCACTTGGCCTTGAGCACCCGAGCGCAACCAGTCAAGTGGCCGCCGGTGCCCACGCCGGTGATGAGAGCGTCAATGCCTTGAGGAAAGTCGGCCAATATCTCCAGCGCGGTGGTTCGCGCGTGCACGTCAATATTTGCCGGGTTTTCAAACTGCTGGGGCATCCAGGCGTTGGGTGTGGCGGCGACCAGTTCCATGGCGCGGGCAATCGAGCCCTTCATGCCTTTTTCACGCAGGGTCAAGTCAAACGAAGCACCGTAAGCCAACATCAAGCGCCGCCGTTCAATCGACATGCTGTCGGGCATCACCAAGATCAGTTTGTAGCCTTTCACAGCCGCCACCATGGCCAGTCCAATGCCGGTGTTGCCAGACGTGGGCTCAATGATGGTGCCGCCAGGTTTCAAATCGCCTGATTTTTCGGCGGCTTCCACCATGGCCAAAGCGATGCGGTCTTTGATCGAGCCGCCTGGGTTGCCGCGCTCTGACTTGATGTAGACGTTGTGGCCTGCGCCAAACAGGCGGTTCATGCGCACGTGCGGCGTGTTGCCAATGGTTTGCAGGATGTTGTCAGCTTTCACGAAGGGCTCCTAAAGTGGGTGGGTCGCAACATTGTGGCGCACTGCGATAATCTGGGGGTGAAGCCTGCCAGACTGCCGCTGGTGCTAGCCGTAAGGCCGACGCGAAAGCATCGGGTGGAAACACCGCACTGGAGGAACGTCCGGACTGCACAGGGTGGCGTAGCAGCTAACGGCTGTCCATTGAGTGCTGGTGGCGCAAGCTGCTGGCGCAAGGTGAGGATCAGAGCAACAGAGACGAGTCGTGGCGCGGGGCAACCCGTGCCGCGGGTGAAACGGGCAATCTCTACGCGCAGCAATACCAAATAGGCACACACGCAGTGGCGCGGTTCGCCGTGGCAAGGCACCCGGGGCCCCCGGGTTGTGTGCGGGTAGGTAGCACCGAGCCGTCGGGTGACCGGCGGCCCAGATTAATGACAGTCAGGCCGGGGGTAACCCCGGTTCACAGAATCCGGCGTATCGGTGGTTCTCACACTTATCTACCGTATCCATAGAACAGGGCATTGA
>JANPCR010000070.1:0-21148 GCA_031431035.1 Rhodoferax sp. | reverse complement strand
CCAACGCAACCGGCCAGCGCCGTGTGTTTGCCAATGCGCACGTTGTGCCCAATTTGAATCAAGTTGTCCAGCTTGACACCGTCTTCAATCACGGTGTCTTGCAGAGCACCCCGGTCAATGCAGGTGTTGGCCCCTATTTCAACGTCGTTGCCAATTTGCACAGCACCCAGTTGTTCGATTTTCTCCCAAGCACCTTCATGTGACGCAAACCCAAACCCATCAGCACCAATCACCACGCCTGAATGCAAGATACAGCGCTCACCCACACGGCAGTTCTCGCCCAAAGTCACCCGCGACCTGAGGACGGTGAATGCTCCGACATAAGCCCCAGCTTCAACCACACAAAGTGCACCAATAATTGCATCAGGGTGAACTGTAGCTTGGGCATCAATGATGGCTGACGGGTGAATTTTGACCAAGTTGGCCGGTTGATGTCGCGCCCGCCAAAGTTGGGTCGTGCGGGCATAGTAGGCGTAGGGTTGATCGGCCAGAATGAACGCGCCTCGCGCTTGTGCAAGCGCTTGCACGTCAGGGCTTACGATGACGCAAGCTGCCGAAGACCCAAGCAAAAGAGATTTGTATTTGGGGTGGCTGAGAAAACTTAGCTCGTGGCTGGAAGCTGTTTCAAGCGGGGCCAAGCCTTGAATTTGCACATCACGATTCCCAACCAGCGTACCGCCTAGGGCATCAACAATGGTACCAAGTGACAGCGACACGCTTCAATTACAGGTTACCGACTACTTTGGCGATCCCGCATTCAGTGCCCGAATCACCTTGTCAGTGATGTCGTGTTTGGGGTTGACGTAGACCGCCTCTTGTAACACCAAATCGTATTTTTCCGCTTCAGCAACGGTTTTGACAACCTTGTTTGCCCGCTCCAGCACTTGTTGAAGCTCCTCATTTTTCCGTGAATTCAGATCTTCCTGAAACTCACGGCGCTTGCGCTGAAAGTCGCGATCCATATCCACCAACTGCTTTTGACGCGTCGCACGCTGGCCTTCGGACAGAGTCGGCGCCTCTCGCTCAAGGCGATCCGCTGACGACTTCAAGTTGACGCCCAGTTCTTGAAGATCTTTCTCGCGCTTGGCAAACTCTTGCTCAAGTTTCACTTGGGCCGCTTTGGCGCTACTGGCTTCTTTGAAGATACGATCCGTGTTCACAAAACCAATTCGGAACTCCTGCGCTTGGGCGACAGAAAACATCGCCAAAGACACCAACAGAACACCGGCTATGTGGTTGCGGGGCATGATCGTCATTAAAAAGAAGTTCCAATCTGAAATTGCAGACTCTGGATTCTATCCCCCTCTAAAGACCTAAACGGCTTGGCAACTGCCAAGCGCAGAGGCCCGACGGGCGAGATCCAGCTGACACCAATGCCGTAGGAGGCTCTCAAATCGTCAAAGGTGATGTTTTCGCCGGGGCCATAGACATTCCCGACGTCAACAAACCCATACAGGCGCAAAGTGCGGTCATTGCCAGCGCCTGGGAATGGCACCAACAGCTCGGTGTTGATATTGACCTTTTTAGAGCCGCCTAAATTCACCCCGGTAACGGGGTCGCGTGGCCCCAAACTACCCTGCTCAAAGCCACGCACTGAGCCCAAGCCGCCGCCGAAGAAGTTTTTAAACAAAGGGTACGGTCGGTCACCGACCGTTTGGCCCAGTGCAATTTCGGCATTGACCGCACCGGTCAACTGCTTGGTAAAAGGGTAATACTGCTGATATTGGTAGGTGGCCCTTACGTAGCGGGCATCGCCCGCAACACCCCATTCGCCGGTGGCTCTTTGGAAAATACCCGAATTGGGAGCCAAGGCGCTGTCGCGACGGTCTCGCGCCCAACCGATAGTCAGCGGCACCGCAGAACTGGTGTAGCCAAACTGCTCAGCGTAGTTCAAATACGAATTGGGAAGGCTGGTTCCGGGAACAATTTCTGTGCGTTCAATGCCCAGCCCGAAGAAGACCGTGTCTGATTCAGAAAAAGGAACGCCAAATCGAATACTGGCACCGGAGGTAATCAGTTGGTAATAACTTTGATCTTGGTAAGGGCTGGCAGTCCGGTAATAAACGTCAAGCGTTCGGGAAACTCCATCGGTCGTGAAATAAGGGTCTGTGGTTCCGATTACAACGACGCGATTGATTTTACTGGTATTGACCTGAATACCCAGCGAATTGCCAGAGCCAAAAGCGTTGTCCTGCTTGACACTGAACGCAAGTCCAAGGCCATCTGAGCTCGAAAAGCCAGCGCCCAGACTCAAGCTGCCCGTGGGTTTCTCAACCACGGTGATGACCAAATCAATTTGATCTGGCGTGCCAGGGACTTCACGGGTGTCTACCGACACTTCCTTGAAATACCCCAATCGATCCACACGGTCACGGGAGATTTTGATTTTGTCAGCGTCATACCACGATGCTTCAAATTGGCGGAATTCCCTGCGTATCACTTCATCGCGGGTGCGACTGTTACCCGCAACACTGATTTGCCGGACATAGGCTCGTCGAGCGGGTTCGCCATTGATCACCAAGACCACCCGGTTGTTGGCTCGGTCAATTTCTGGTCGGGCCTCAACCCTTGCAAAGGCGAATCCGAAATTACCGAAATAGTCACTGAATGCGCGGGTTGTTTGCGCTACCGAGTCAGCGTTGTAGGCCTCACCGGCCTTGATCGTGACCAAAGACTTGAACTCATCGTCTTTGCCGAGGTAGTTGCCCTGCAACTTCACACTGGACACGACAAAGCGCTCGCCCTCAATGACATTGATCGTGATGCCGATTTCCTTTTTGTTCGGCGAAATTGCAACTTGGGTGGACTCCACAGTGAACTCCAGAAAACCACGCGTCAGATAGTAGGAGCGCATAGACTCAATATCGGCGTTGAGCTTGGCCCGAGAGTAACGATCTGCTTTGGTGTACCAACTCAACCAGCCGGGCGTGTCCAAATCAAAAAGATTTCTAAGCGTTGACTCTGAGAAGGCCTTGTTGCCAACAATTCTGATTTCATTGATTTTGGCGGGCTCGCCTTCTGTCACCGTGAAGACCAGATTCACCCGGTTGCGTTCAATTGGGGTGACCGTGGTGACAACCTCGGACCCGTAAAGGCTGCGATTGATGTATTGGCGTTTAAGCTCCTGTTCAGCACGATCCACCAAAGCTTTGTCGAAAGCGCGCCCATCGGCGAGGCCCACATCGCGAAGCGCCTTTTTTAAAATGTCCTTGTCGAATTCTTTGGCCCCTACGAAATCAACGTCAGCGACGGTCGGGCGCTCTTCGACAATCACGACCAATACGTCGCCATTGACTTCAAGGCGTACATCTTTGAACAACCCCAACGCGAACAATGCCCGGATCGCGGAAGCGCCTTTTTCGTCGTTGTAGGTGTCGCCAACCCGCACGGGCAATGAAGCAAACACAGTGCCCGCTTCAACTCGTTGCAAACCTTCAACGCGGATGTCTCGCACGCTGAAAGGATCAACTGCCCACGCAGCATGTGAAGTGACCAGCAGCGCCAGCGCCTGAGCCAAGGCGCGAATTCGAAAGCAATGAAATTTCATCTTTTAAACTGTAATTGACGGAGGAAAACTGCGAGAGCTGGGCTGTCAGCTCAGCAGTCGGGAAATATCATTGAAAAACGCAATGGACATCATGACCATCAGGACTGCCACGCCACCGCGCTGAAGACGCTCCATCCAAGCCTCTGTCACAGGCTTACCCGTCACCCACTCCCAAAGATAATACATCAGGTGCCCACCATCCAGAACTGGCAATGGCAGCAGGTTGAGTACTCCTAAACTCACACTGATGATCGCCAAGAAAATCAAGTATTGCGTGAGGCCCAGGCTCGCTGACTTCCCTGCGTAATCTGCAATAGTGAGCGGCCCGCTCAAATTTTTGAGCGACGCTTGCCCCGTCACCATCTTGCCCATCATTTGAACTGTCAATGAAGACATTTGCCAAGTGCGCACGACACCGTTCCAAAGCCCATCCAAAACACCAAACCGGACATTCAGCATCTCGGGCGGAGCGCCCAGGTAGGCACCAAGCCTTCCAATGTTGGCGTTGCCCTCTTGCTTCACGTCCGCCAGCACCTGCAACTTGAGCCTTGAAGCGCCACGGTCAATGGTCCAGGTGGTTGGAATCGCGCGTCCATTTTCAACTGAGTTTCGAATCAACTCCCGAAGTTGCTGAGCGTCAACGATCGAGACCGCGCCCAAAGTCAAGACCACGTCACCCATGCGCAGCCCCGCCTTGAACGCCGCACTGTCTGCGGCAACCTCACCAATCACAGGGCGCATCAAGGGGCTCACTATGCCAATTCTTCGAAACAATTGGGCATCTGCATCCACCGCTTCAAGTGCGCCCAGTCGCAATTGCAAAGTTCGACTTTCGCCCTTTGGGTTGGAACTGACTTCGATCGTGACATCCCGTCCTTCCAATGCGCCACGGGTCAAAAGCCAACGCAAGTCTTCAAACGAAATCACAGGCGCCAAATCTTCACCCAAAAATCCAGCCGCTTGCACCTGCTCGCCACCAACCAAGCCCGCCTTTTGCGCAACTGAACCTGATATCGGGCTGGCCAAAATTGCTTTCGGCTGATCGACCCCCGACCAACTGACGATGGCATAAAGCAAAATCGCCAAAAGAAGGTTGGCCGCTGGACCCGCCGCCACAATGGCAACTCGGGAACGCAATGGCTGCGTGTTGAAGGCCAAATGCCGTTCATGTGGCGCTACAGGTGCTTCGCGCTCATCCAGCATTTTGACGTAACCGCCCAAAGGAAAAGCAGCTAAAACGAATTCGGTAGACGAGCCTTTGGGAGTCCATTTAAAAAGTGTCGTGCCAAACCCGACTGAAAATTTCAGAACTTTCACGCCGCAGGCGACGGCCACCCGGTAATGACCGTATTCATGGATGGCAACCAACAAACCCAGCGCCAGAACGAATGCAACAACAGTCAACATAAAGTTACCTGCTAAAGGCTCAACAAGCCATTCGAGCAATAGCCTGCGCCGCTGCGGCGCGCGACTCCGAATCGAGTGCCAGCAAGTCTTCCAAGCTCCTGGGCGCCTGCGAAGAAACTGACTCCAGGGTGGCAACAATCACATGGTAGATTTGATCGAAGCGAAGCTGCTCGCTCAGAAAAGCCGCAACAGCCATTTCGTTGGCGGCATTCAAAATTGCGGTGGTTCCTTCGGGGCCCTTCAAGACCGACCAGGCAAGACTAAGCCCGGGAAACCTGGCGGCGTGGTCATTGGTATTCAGCCCCTCAAACGTCAGGTTACCCAGATTTGCAAAGTCAATCGACAAAGTGCCGCAGTCAATCCGGTTTGGCCACGCAAGCCCATAGGCAATGGGCCCACGCATGTCGGGCGTACCCAACTGGGCGACCACCGAATTGTCCTTGTACTGCACCATCGAGTGAATCACGCTTTGCGGGTGAATCACGACCTCCAGCTGATTTGGCGAAACACCGAAAAGGAAGTGGGCTTCGACTACCTCCAAGGCTTTATTCATCATGGTTGCGGAGTCTACCGAAATCTTCTTGCCCATGACCCAATTGGGGTGAGCGCAAGCCTGCTGAGGCGTCACTTCACGCAATGATGAAGGGGCTCGCGTGCGAAATGGCCCGCCCGAAGCAGTCAAAATAATTTTGTCGACCCGATCAGCCCAAGTGGAAGCGTCCTCGGGCAAAGATTGAAAAATCGCCGAATGCTCACTGTCAATCGGCAACAAAACTGCTCCGCCCTTCTGGACAGCTTGCATAAAGACCCTACCCCCCACCACAAGTGCCTCCTTGTTTGCCAGCAATAAGCGTTTACCCGCGTGAGCTGCTCCCAAACAGGCCGCAAGCCCTGCCGCACCCACAATGGCGGCCATGACGACATCAACTTGCTCATGAGTAGAGACGACCTCAAGTGCTTTAGAGCCCCAAAGCACCCGCGTCTCCAAACCCAAGTCTTTGGATTTTCCTTCAAGCAAACGACCATGCGGCTCGCTTGCCATCACAGCGAAAGTCGGTTGAAAGGCGATGCATTGTTGAAGCATTTCATCCACGCGGGTTGACGCGGTCAAGGCAAAAACTTTGAATCGGTCCGGATGCCGCGCAATGACATCCAGCGTGTTCACCCCTACGGACCCGGTTGATCCGAGAACTGTAACGCGGCTGATTCGAGAGTCCATAAATTGGCTCAGATTTGATAGAGCATCATGGCCAAAGGGACGGTGGGTAAAAGCGCGTCGATTCGATCAAGCACACCACCGTGACCTGGCAACAGACCGCTGCTGTCTTTGGCGCCTGCACTGCGCTTCACGAGAGATTCGACCAGGTCACCGGCCACGCTCATCGCGGATAGAAACAACACGGCCGACAACAAAACCCACCAAGACTTGTCAAACAATTGGCTGTAAAGGCTAGGCACGCTGGCACCATAGGCTTTGTCAGCCCACTGCCAACAAAAGGCCAGAATAACGACACCCGCCATCCCGCCCCAAACTCCTTCCCAACTTTTGCCAGGGCTGATTGAAGGCGCGAGTTTTTGTTTGACCACGCGCCCACCGAAAGCCCGCCCCGCAAAATAGGCAAAGATGTCTGCGACCCAGACCAATACAAACACGGATAGCAAAAAATTGACACCCACGACACGCGCCTGGGCAACCGCCAGCCACGCCAATGACAAGGATCCAATTCCTACGAGGAGGCGTAGCACCGGATTGATCCTTGCCCATTGAGGCACACCGTTCTTGAGCAGCCAAGCCGCAGCAAAGACCCAAAATGCGCCAAACAATGACCAGATTGCTGGCAACGGGAAGGGCCGATTCAACATGCCGAACCACCATGCTGAACCGCAAAGCGCAAGACTGGTCAACCCTGACAAATAAGCGGTCAATCCGTGGTACCCGTTCAGCCGAGACCACTCCCATGCCGCTGCCGCGATCATGACCGCAGCGATGCTGCAAAACACGAGAGGCGACGGATGAAACAGCGCTGGCAGCAAAACCAGCAACAAAATAATCGCTGTGATGACTCGTTGCTTTAGCATCGTGCGACAGGCTCAAGCGACACGCGAGCTTTTTTCAATCGAACCCGCGAGCTGAGAGGAGGTTTTGCCAAACCGGCGCTCCCGCCGCGAATAATCGGCGATGGCCAAATCAAGCGCATGCTCATCAAACTCTGGCCACAATTTATTGCTGAAATGCAGCTCCGAATAGGCCAATTGCCAAAGCAAAAAATTGCTGATTCGATGTTCGTCCCCCGTTCGGATCAGCAGGTCAGGGTCGGGCACGTGGGACAAAGCCATGTGGCTGGAAAGTCCCGTTTCGGAGATCTCAATGCCTGCCAGCACCATTTTATTGGCCGCTTGAACGATGTCCCAACGGCCCCCATAGTTAAAGCAAACGTTCAAAATCAAACGCGAATTGAAACGCGTCTCCGACTCCGCATGCAACAGTCCAGCTTTGACCTTGTCGGACAAACCAGCACGCTCACCCACAAAATGCAACCTGACGCCATCAAGCTTAAGTTGCGGAACTTCCCGTGAAATTGCCATCACCAGCAAGTCCATCAAACCGGACACTTCTTCAACAGGGCGCTCCCAGTTTTCTGACGAAAACGCGAAAACAGTCAAAACTTTGACGCCACGCGCAGCGCAAGCCTTGACGCACCGTTTGAGAGAATCGACCCCTTGCTTGTGCCCAGCGATTCTGGGCAGAAAACGGCGCGAAGCCCAACGCCCGTTTCCGTCCATCACGATGGCGATGTGATGTGGGACGTCTTTCACTTCGGCAGAGCCCATAGTCCAATTGGCATCAAGTGGAACGCTTGAATGACCGTTAGACGGCCATGATGTCTTGTTCTTTGGATGCAACAAGCTGATCAATCGCCAAGATGTGGCGATCCGTGACTTTTTGTATGTCGCTCTCAGAGCGTTTTTGATCGTCCTCTGACGCCAACTTCTCTTTCACGGACTTTTTGACGGAATCGTTTGCATCACGGCGCAGATTGCGCACCGCAATTTTTGCATTTTCACCCTCGTTGCGAACCAGCTTGGTGAGTTCTTTGCGACGCTCTTCGGTCATGGCCGGCATCGGAACGCGGATCAGGTCACCCATGGACGCCGGATTGAGTCCCAAATCGCTTTCGCGAATAGCTTTTTCAATTTTTGCACCCATGCCCTTTTCCCAAGGCTGAATGCTGATGGTCCGTGAGTCAAGCAGGGACACATTGGCCACTTGGCTGATGGGCAACAGTGACCCGTAGTAGTCGACCTGCACCGTATCAAGCAAGGCTGGATTTGCCCTTCCAGTGCGTATTTTGGTGAGGTTGATCTTGAACGCCGCGATCGACAAGTCCATTTTGGCCTCGACCGCGTTGCGAATTTCGTCAATCACTTTTGTATTCTCCTCAAACTGACAGTGACGCCAACTTTTCTATCACCCTTGCACCATTGTCAGGCATAAGTCATGCATAAACCAAGGTTCCTTCATCTTCCCCCATGACCACCCGCTTCAGGGCGCCATGCTTGAAGATTGAAAACACCTTGATCGGCAACTTCTGATCTCTGCACAAGGCAAATGCGGCAGCGTCCATGATGCCGAGGTTTTTGGAAATTGCCTCGTCAAAAGTCAACTTGGAATATTTGGTGGCAGCCGGGTTCTTTTTGGGGTCTTCACTGTAGACGCCATCCACCTTGGTAGCCTTCAGCACGATTTGAGCGCCAATTTCGGCACCGCGCAACGCAGCGGCAGTGTCGGTGGTGAAGAATGGATTTCCCGTGCCTGCCGCAAAAATAACCACTTTGCCCTCTTCAAGGTACTGAAGGGCTTTAGGACGGACATACGGCTCCACGACTTGCTCAATTGCGATGGCGGACATCACCCGCGCGATCAGGCCTGCCTTGTTCATGGTGTCGCCAAGTGCCAGAGCATTCATCACCGTGGCCAACATCCCCATGTAATCGGCGGTAGCCCTGTCCATACCGACCGAGCCGCCCGCAACGCCTCTGAAAATATTCCCTCCGCCGATCACCACCGCCACTTCAACCCCTAACCGGGTCACTTCAGCCACCTCGTCCACCATACGGACAATCGTGTCGCGGTTGATGCCAAATTGGTCGTCACCCATCAATGCCTCGCCGGACAGCTTGAGCAAAATGCGCTTGTAGGCTGGTTTGGTCGATGACATGACAGGCTCCTAAGTTGTGTGATCAGCTAAAAGTCAGGTTCAGGCCGCTGGCTTGGCTGCCGCCGCAACCGTTGCAGCCACTTCTGCTGCAAAGTCATCGACCTTTTTCTCGATGCCTTCGCCCACGACAAACAGCGTGAAAGACTTCACCGTTGTGTTGGCGGACTTCAGCATTTGCTCGACCGACAGCTTGTCGTTTTTAACGAATGCCTGGTTGAACAGTGACACTTCCTTCAAAAACTTCAAAACGCCTCCTTCAACACGTTTGGTCACAATTTCAGCGGACTGCACTGCTTTACCTGCAGCGGTCGCAACGGCTGCGTCTTCTGCGGCTTTGGCCACAGCCACAGATCGTTCACGTGCGACGAGTTCAGCAGGGACGTCAGCACTGGACAGTGCCACCGGCTTCATGGCTGCGACGTGCATGGCGACGTCTTTGGCAGCGGCCTCTTCGCCGTCGAATTCAACGACCACACCAATTCGCGTGCCGTGCAGGTAGGACGCCAACTTGACGTCTTTTGCAAAATACTTGAAACGGCGAAAACTCATGTTTTCACCAATTTTGCCGACCAGACCTTTGCGAACATCTTCCAGAGTCGGCCCAAAACCGTCTTGCGAGTAAGGCAACCCACCCAATGCCGCCACATCGGCAGGATTGTGTTTGGCGATCAATCCGACCGCCGCGTTGGCCATGCCCAAAAAGCTGTCGCTTTTGGTGACGAAATCAGTCTCGCAGTTCACTTCGAGCAATGCACCACCTGTGGCTGTCATGGCGCAGGTGACCACACCTTCAGACGTCACACGGCCTGCTGCTTTGCCAGCCTTGCTTCCCAACTTGACACGCAAGATTTCTTCAGCTTTCGCCAAGTCGCCATCGGCTTCGGTCAGGGCACGCTTGCATTCCATCATGGGCGCGTCGGTTTTGCCGCGCAATTCGGCGACCATGCTTGCAGTAATTGCTGCCATTTTGTATTTCCTTAAAACTCTTAAATATTAGATTGAATAGACCTCAACCTGAAAAAAAAGGGGCGAACAGCCCCTTTTTTAGCCGTGGGCCAGTGGGCAACCCCGATCAGGCAGCCGCCTCATTGACTTCAACGAATTCGTCGCCGGGCTCAGCCGCCGCAACCGCTTTCACCACATCGTCCACCGCGTTGGCGCGGCCTTCAAGGATTGCGTCTGCAATACCACGGGCATACAAGGTCACCGCTTTAGAAGAGTCGTCATTGCCTGGAATGACGTAGTCAATGCCTTCTGGAGAATGGTTGGAGTCCACCACGCCAATCAGGGGAATACCCAGTTTTTTGGCTTCCAGCACCGCAATTTTGTGAAAACCAACGTCGATCACAAAAATGGCATCCGGCAGTGCATTCATGTCCTGAATGCCGCCAATGTCTTTTTCCAACTTGGCAATTTCGCGGGCGAACATCAGCTGTTCTTTTTTGCTCATGGCGTCCAGCCCAGCTTCTTGCTGAACTTTCATTTCTTTGAGGCGTTTGATGGAGGTTTTGACGGTTTTGAAGTTCGTCAGCATGCCACCCAGCCAGCGTTGGTCAACAAAAGGAACACCGGCGCGTTGGGCTTCAGCCGCAACGGTTTCGCGGGCTTGACGTTTTGTGCCCACCATCAAGACCGTGCCGCGACGCGCTGTCAACTGCTTGACGAACTTGGACGCTTCCTGGAACATCGGCAGCGATTTTTCCAGGTTGATGATGTGGATTTTGTTGCGGTGACCAAAGATGAACGGAGCCATCTTGGGGTTCCAGAAACGGGTTTGGTGACCGAAATGGACACCGGCTTCCAGCATTTCGCGCATGGTAACTGACATAAATTAACTCCAAAGGTTGGGTCTAAAATCCAGCCCGAAATCGGGAGCCTTGAAAGAGGAGTCAAAATTGACCTACCTCAGCCAAAGTGCCAACACCTTGATGGGACTGGTTTGTGATTTGTCCGCTGGGAGAGGAAAAACCTCGCTCGGCAAAACCCAAAGAGTATAGCATGCCCACCCCTTCCAAGCCCGACCTCCTGCTGCCCGAGTCCGGGTCCATCTCCCAGTACTCTCGCCCAGCCGACCCGTGGTTGAGCCGCACAGGCCCGGCTGGCCGCACCAGAAACCTGTCGGGTTGCCTGGAACTTGCCCAATCCTTTCAATTAGGCAAATCCTCGCCTGCACAGGAAATGGAAAAGTCCATTGCCATAGCCGAGTCTGACCGGTGCGACAAGGTTTTTCTCAAAACCATGTTCAATGAGGCCCGGGCCAGCGTTTTAGCGCCCCAGTGGTCGGCTTCTGACTTGCGTGGTCTTGCGGTGTCGGTGAAAGACTTATTCGACATTGCAGGTCAAACCACAGCCGCCGGCTCCAAGGTGCTGCAAGGCGCACCGCCCGCACTTGCA
Source organism: Rhodoferax sp. (assembly GCA_031431035.1). GTDB lineage: Bacteria > Pseudomonadota > Gammaproteobacteria > Burkholderiales > Burkholderiaceae_C > JANYCG01. The sequence continues at coordinate 9,580 of JANPCR010000070.1, read as the reverse complement.
GATTGCCCAGCGGTGGCTCGGCTCAAAGCAGCGGGCGGCATTGTGCTGGGGCGCACCAATATGTCGGAATTTGCCTATTCCGGGGTTGGAGTCAACCCTCACTTTGGTACGCCCTCCAATGCGCATTCGCCCGACACGCCACGAATCCCGGGAGGCTCGTCGTCTGGGGCGGCTGTGTCTGTGGCCACTGGTGCGGCCCACATCGGCTTGGGGTCTGACACGGGCGGCTCCATTCGAATTCCCGCAGCTTTGAACGGCATTGTGGGCTTCAAGGGCACCGCCCGATTGGTCAGCACAGACGGGGCGTTGCCACTGTCCAGTACGTTGGACACGGTTTGTGCCGTCACGCGCAATGTGCAAGATGCCATGCTGGCCCATGAAATCTTGTCAGGCGGACGTGTGACGCGTAGCCACGCGCCAATGTCAAACTACCGGATGGCGATTGTCAGGCCCTTGATGCAGGACGACATGGACGCAACCGTCGCTGTCGCTTGGCAGCGCACCTTGTCGCTTTTGAGGACGGGGGGCGCTGAGATTGTTGAAATTAATTTGCCAGAACTGGCCGAATTGCCCGGATTGAATGACGCTGGCGGTTTTTCAGGCGCAGAAAGCTACGCGTGGCATGACACCCTGCTGCAAAAGCACTCTGAAAGCTACGACCCTCGGGTTTTAGCGCGAATCATGCGGGGTAGTGCCTTCAGTGCGCGGCAATACTTTGCGCTGGTGTCGGCCAGACGCGACTGGATCGCGCGAATGAACCAGGCGATCAACGGGTTTGACGCCGTTTTGTCGCCCACGGTGCCCATCGTCGCTGCGCCAATCGCCAGCGTGGCACCTGGCGCCGCGCGAGACGAGACCTTTTTTAAAGTGAATGGGTTGCTACTTCGCAACACCAGCGTGGTCAATTTGCTGGACGGTTGCGCCATTTCAATACCCTGCCAAACGCCAGACGAACTGCCAGTGGGTTTGATGGTTTGGGCCAGTGCCTTGCGTGATGACACGGTTCTGAACATCGCCCTTCAGATCGAGAAGTTGCTACAATTTGAATAGCTTGGAACAGCTCTAAGTAGCGTTCAAAAGCCTTTTTGCACCCGCTGCAGGTGCAAAACAACAAAAATTCAGGGAACCCATGAGGATTGCAGTCATCGGTGCCGGCATCATTGGCATCACCACCGCGTTTGAGCTGGCCCAAGATGGCCACGAAGTCACAGTTTTTGAACGCCGTGGCGCCGCCGCTGAAGAAACCAGTTTTGCCAACGCCGGATTGGTTGCGCCAGGGTACGTGACACCGTGGGCAGCACCTGGCATGCCGCTGAAGGTCATCTCCCATTTGTTCAGTCGGCACGCGCCTGTCAAGGTGTCCATGCCGCTGACGCAAAACGACTTGGCTTGGATGTGGCGCTGGTTCAAGGCCTGTCGCCCCGAAACTTACATTGCCAACCGGGCGCTCCTACAACGTCTGGCCTTTTACAGCCGAGAGCGTTTGCACCAACTGACGGCTGATTTGCGCCTGGAGTACGACCGCAGCGAGGGTTACATGGTGCTGTTGCGCTCGCAAAGTGACCGCGACATGGTGAACAACAGCTTGCAGGTGTTGCGCGACGCAGGCGTGGCGTTCAGCGAATTGGACATGGCCAAAGCCCGCGCTATTGAGCCCGCCCTAAACCCCGACACAGCATTTTTTGGCGCAATTCATCTGCCCGATGACGAAGTCGGCAACTGCCGCCAATTTGCTTTGCTGCTCAAGGGCGAAGCCCAGCGCCTGGGCGTGAAGTTTGCCTTCAATACCACCATCGCCCAGATAAACCATTCCAATGGGGCCGCCGTGTGGGTGGCAGGCGAAACCGCTCCCCGCCACTTTGATGCCACGGTGCTTTGCGCAGGTGTGGCGTCTGCACACCTTCTCAAAGCGGTGGGTTTGAACTTGCCTTTGACCGCAATTTATGGCTATTCAGTGAGCGCGTCGATCCGCGAGCTTTTGAACGCACCGCGTAGCGCGGTGATGGACGAACGCTACAAAGTCGCCATTTCGCGTTTGGGCAATCGGGTCAGGGTGGCGGGCAGCGCTGAAATTGGCGGCAGCTTGGCGAAGCACCGCAACGGGTCGATTCAAACCTTGTACAAGGTGTTGCACGACTGGTTTCCAGGCGCCACCAGCCAATCGAGTGGCGTTCAGGTTTGGAAAGGCGCTCGCCCCATGTTGCCTGATGGGCCACCCGTGATCGGGCCCAGCGGCGTGCCTGGCCTTTGGCTCAACTTGGGCCACGGCTCTAGCGGATGGGCTTTGAGCTGCGGTTCAGCTCGGGGCTTGGCTGACCTGGTCGCCAAGCGCCAACCTGACGTCGACTTGGCGGGGTTTGGGCTCGCGCGACTGAAGTTGTAGAGCATTTGGCGGGTTTCGGGTCAAATGGCGGAATGTCGAATCAGCCGCCCAGATCGAGTCCCTTGTTGGTGTTGCCTCAGTCCGGCAAGCACGCCTCGGCTAGGCAGGCACTTTTTAATTCGATCGCCACGCGCCGAATCGAACAATCTGCCAAGGCCAGTCTGCCCGCGCACGCGTTGATGCAACGCGCAGGCTTGGCAACGGCCCGCCTTGCGATGGCACTGGCACCCCACGCCCAGACCATTTGGCTTGCCTGTGGCCCAGGTAACAACGGCGGTGACGGGCTGGAAGCGGCCCTGCATTTGAAGCAATGGGGAAAAACGCCCGTAGTGACTTGGCTGGGAGATACCGCCAGCGTACCCGCTGATGCAGCCCGGTCATGCCAACGCGCCATCGATGCTGGCGTTGAATTTGCCAGCGAACCCCCTGCAAATTTTGATTTTGGCGTTGATGCAATACTGGGTTTAGGTGCCCAGCAACGGGCAGGTCCCATCGCGCTGCGCATGGCGCAGTGGATCGACCGTCTGAACCAATCCACCAGCCGGGTTTTGGCCGTTGACCTGCCAACAGGTCTGAACTGCGACACCGGCGCTGCCGCCCCGCAGGCGGTGCGCGCCTTTGCCACTTTGAGCCTGCTTACCCTGAAGCCCGGGTTGTTCACCGCCAGCGGACGCGATCAGTGTGGCGACATTTGGCTGGACACGCTGAATATCGCTACGGCAGCAGAGCCCAGCGCCTGGCTGTCAGGCCCGCCCAGGGCAAACCTGCGCGACCATGCATCGCACAAGGGAAGCTTTGGCGACGTGGCCGTGGTGGGCGGAGCACCTGGCATGACGGGCGCTGCGCTGCTGGCGGCGCAAGCGGCGCTGCATTTTGGCGCGGGTCGGGTTTTCGTCTCACTGCTTAATGGGGATGGCGATGGGAATAAGGCTGGCCGCGCCGATAGCACCGCCGCGATATCAGTCCATCCATTGCAGCCAGAGCTGATGTTCAGCGCCTGGAGCACGCTCAATTTGACATCAATGACCGTCGTTGTCGGATGTGGCGGCGGCAACGCGCTGCACGGCCCCCTGATTCATATTTTGCAAAGTGATGCCAAGGTCGTCATTGACGCAGACGGACTCAACGCGATCGCTGAAAGTGCGCAATTGCAAAGCGACTTGCTTGCCCGCGCCGCCCGAGGCTTGCACACCGTTTTGACCCCGCACCCGCTGGAGGCCGCCCGCTTGCTGAAAACCACCGCCGCAGCGGTGCAGCACGACCGAATCCACACCGCACAGACCCTGGCCGACCAATGGCGTTGTACCGTCGCTCTCAAGGGCTCCGGCACCGTGGTCGCCGCCCCTGGCATGACACCTTCCATCAACCCGACAGGCAACGCCAAGCTGGCCACGGCGGGCACCGGCGACGTGCTAGCGGGCATGGTGGGGGCCTGTTTGGCCCGCTACGCAAAACACAACCCAAACGGGGGATCGGCTTTTGACAATGCGGACAACCAAGCGACCTACAACGCGACCTACCAAGTGGCCTGTGATGCGGTTTTTGTCCACGGCCAAACCGCCGACGACTGGTCCGTCGACGGCCCAAGCTTGACAGCGTCGGGCCTAGCAGGCAGGCTGAAAATTTGAGCTTTGCGGGGAGAAAACGCGGGTTTCGAGTGCTGTTTTGACTTCCGTTTTGACTGCGATTCCAGCGGTCCATAGCCCACACGAATTTGGACTCAATTTTGAAAAGTCATATCACCGGTGATATGACTTTTTCTCAAAATGCGCCAAAACGTCAAAATACGAACAAAATAAGCCTCTAGCTCTCGAATTAACTCAATAGTTTGCTATGTATTTTATAGCAAACTATTGCACCTCGACAGGCACCTCGACAGCCCACCGCATGCATTCAAAGACGGATCACCCACGTCCCACAAATGGCATTTTGGTCGCCATCACGGTGTGAAACAGCACATTCGCCTCCAGCGGCAAATTGGCCATGTACAGCACCGATTGACCCACAATGTTCACGTCCATCAAGGGCTCAATGGCGATCTCTCCATTGGCCTGCTGAACGCCAGTGGCCATGCGCTGCGCCATTTCGGTGGCGGCATTGCCAATGTCGATTTGGCCCACGGCAATGTCGTACTTGCGGCCATCTAGGGCGGCGGTTTTGGTCAAACCCTTCACCCCATGTTTGGAGGAGGTGTAGGCAATGGAGTTGGGGCGCGGCGTGGTGGCTGAAATCGAGCCGTTGTTGATGATGCGCCCGCCCCTGGGGGTTTGCGACTTCATCACCCGAAACGCCTGCTGAATGCACAAAAACACGCCGGTCAGGTTGATGTCCACCACGTTTTTCCATTGCGCCAAAGTCAAGTCTTCAAGCGGAATGCCCGGCGCGCTGACGCCCGCGTTGTTGAACACCACATCTACCCTCCCAAACGCTTTGACCGCTGCATCAAACAGCGCCTTCACCGATTCGGGGTCTGACACGTCGGTGGGCACCGCCAGGCCACGCGGGCGGGCCGCCGCACTGCACTGCGCCAGGACTTCCGCCAAGGGCTCTGGCCGACGTCCCGCCAGGACGACCTGGTAACCGCCTTCAAGCAAGGCCAGCGCAGCCGCTTTGCCCACGCCGGTGCCCGCGCCTGTGACGATGGCGACTTTGGATTTTTGTGTCATTTAGAAAATCTCCTGTGAATTGGGTTCAAAAGCTCAAATCGATGGATTCAGACTGCCGTGACTCAGGTGCGACGCCGCGCCTTGCCACTGCGCTCTTTGCCTTTGCCGCTGGTCTTGGCTGCTGAACCTGCCGATTTAGGCGCCCGCGAGGCCGCGCCGGGTGACTTGCGAGAAGGGCGAGGGGCCTTGCCCATGGGGGAATCCATCCGGCCAGCCTCTCGGCGTCCACCGGGGCGGGGCAATCCATCGCGGCTGCCACCGTCGCGTGCACCCGCATCGCGCGGACCTGAATCACGCGGGCCTGCCTCACGCGAGAGGCCTTTGTCGCGCATCGCGCCCTTCAGCAACTCTTCGCCTTCACGCACCATTCGAAAGTCAATTTTTCGACCATCCAGATCGACGCGGCTGACCTGAATTTGCACTCGGGAACCAATCGCATAGCGAATGCCAGAGCGCTCGCCGCGCAGTTCCTGGCGCGCCTCGTCAAAGCGGAAATACTCACCGCCCAGTTCGGTGATGTGCACCAGCCCTTCGACATACATGGCGTCCAGCGTGACAAAAATGCCGAAGGTCGTGACCGAAGTGACCACGCCACCATATTCCTCGCCCAAATGCTCGCGCATGTACTTGCATTTCAACCAGGCTTCAACGTCGCGGCTGGCCTCATCGGCACGGCGTTCATTGGCGCTGCAATGCAAACCGGCGGCTTGCCAGGCCAGGTTGTCGGCGCTGACTTTTTTGGGCTTTTGGCCGGGCTCTTTGACCTTGGAAGCCAGATTTTTTTCCAAACGCCGTGACAGCTTGGCATGGGCCTCACCCGGGGTTGGCAAATCCGGCAGCTGGTACTTGGTTTTGGTCAAAATGGACTTGATGACGCGGTGCACCAGCAAGTCCGGGTAACGCCGAATGGGGCTGGTGAAATGCGTGTACGCGTCAAACGCCAGGCCAAAATGCCCCGCATTGATCGGCGTGTAAATGGCCTGGGACATGCTGCGCAACAACATGGAATGAATTTGCTGCGCGTCAGGGCGGTCTTTGGTGGCCGCTGCGATGGCTTGAAATTCGCCCGGTTTGGGGTCGTCGCTGATCGTCAAGCCCACGCCGGTAGCCTTCAGGTAGGCCCGCAGGGTTTCCTGCTTTTCAGGAGTAGGGCCTTCGTGCACGCGGTACAAGCCCGCATGCTTGCTTTGCAAAATAAAGTCTGCGCTGCAAACGTTGGCGGCCAGCATGGCTTCTTCAATCAGCTTGTGCGCGTCATTGCGTGTGCGGGGCACAATTTTTTCAATCCGCCCGCTCTCGTCGCAAATGATCTGCGTCTCGACCGTCTCAAAATCGACCGCCCCACGGCGATTGCGCGAGGTTAGCAACGCAGAATAAACGTCATGCAGGTTCATCAGGTCGCTCACCCGGTCTTTGCGACGCGCCGCCTCTGGCCCCTTGGTGTTGGCCAAAATCGCTGCCACTTCGGTGTAAGTGAAACGCGCATGGCTGAACATCACCGCCGGGTAAAACTGGTAGGCCGACACTTCGCCTTGCGCGGTCACGAACATGTCGCACACCATGCACAGGCGCTCGACTTGCGGGTTCAAAGAGCAAAGCCCGTTGGACAGTTTTTCGGGCAGCATGGGAATGACCCGACGCGGAAAATAAACGCTGGTGGCGCGGTCGTAGGCGTCCACATCAATCGCTGATCCGGTGGCCACGTAATGGCTCACATCGGCAATGGCGACCAACAGCCGCCAGCCTTTGACGGCGGACTTGCCGCGGCCCTGGGTTGAGGGCTCGCAGTACACGGCGTCGTCAAAGTCGCGGGCATCTTCTCCGTCAATCGTGACCAGCGGAATGTCCGTCAGGTCAATGCGGTTCTTTTTGTCCCCCGGCAAAACCTTGTCTGGCAAGGTGCGCGCCAAGGCAATGCAGGCGTCTGAAAATTCATGCGGCACGCTGTATTTGCGCACGGCAATTTCAATCTCCATACCGGGGTCGTCAATCTCGCCCAGCACTTCTTTGACGCGGCCCACCGGCTGGCCAAACAGCGCGGGCGGCTCGACCAGTTCAACCACCACCACCTGGCCCGCCTTGGCGTCGCCCGTGGCACCTTTGGGAATCAGAACATCCTGGCCGTAGCGCTTGTCTTCAGGTGCCACCAGCCAAATGCCGCTTTCTTGCAGCAGGCGACCAATGATGGGTTGCGGCGGGCGCTCGATGATCTCGACCACGCGGCCCTCGGGTCTGCCCTTACGGTCGCTGCGCACAATGCGGGCTTTGACCCGGTCTTTGTGCAAAACCGCGCGCATTTCATTGGGCGGCAGGTAAATGTCGGGCCCGCCGTCGTCGCGGGAAACAAAGCCATGGCCATCGCGATGACCCTGGATGCTTCCTTCAATTTCGTCCAGCAAGCCGCTGATTTGGTTCATATTTTTGATACAATCTCCTTCTTTCCTGAGATGCCCAGGTGGCGGAATTGGTAGACGCACTAGTTTCAGGTACTAGCGAGTAACTTCGTGGGGGTTCGAGTCCCTTCCTGGGCACCAAAATCCCCCTCATAAATCCATTTTTCGGGCGCATTGCTGTGTTGCAAATCCTCGCAATACTCATGTATTGCTCCGATTTGCGCCTTGCACTGCATCCCGATAAATGAATTTCTGAGGGAGATTTGATGTTAATGAAATAGCGGTTTGAAATCATTTTCAAACCGCTTTTTTTTGCTCGCGTGACTTTGAATTTTCCTAAAGTCATATTTCCCCAAATTCCACGCGGTTCTTTTCAAATCGGCAAGGCCACTAGGTCATGGCCTTGGGTGCCAACAATGCGGGCGCGGGTGAATTCGCCAACTTTGAGGGTTTTGCTGATTTTCTCGGGCGGCAAGAGTTTCACGGCGCCGTCAATCTCTGGCGCGTCGGCATAGGTGCGGCCAATGCCGCCTTTTTTGCCCATTCCGGGGGCTGAGTCGATCAACACCTGCATCGTCGCACCGATGCGTTTTTGCAATTTGGCGGCTGACACGGCTTCGGCCACGGCCATGAACCGCGCGCGGCGTTCTTCACGCAGTTCGGGGGGCAGCATGCCACCAATGTCATTGGCAACCGCGCCGCTCACGGGGCTGTAGGCAAAGCAGCCTGCGCGGTCAATTTGGGCTTCTTTCATGAAGTCCAGCAGGTGAGAAAACTCGGCTTCTGTTTCGCCCGGAAATCCGGCGATGAACGTGCTTCGAATCACGATTTCAGGGCAGACTTCGCGCCAGCGTTGAATGCGCTCCAGGTTTCTTTCGCCGCTGGCGGGGCGTTTCATGCGCTTCAACACGTCCGGGTGGCTGTGCTGCAAGGGCACGTCAAGGTAAGGCAAAATACTCCCAGTGGCCATCAGCGGCAGCACATCGTCCACGCTGGGGTAAGGGTAAACGTAGTGCAAACGCACCCAGGCACCAAACGGCTCAGCGATGTCGCCCAGCGCCTGCACCAGGTCCAGCATGCGAGTTTTGATGGGTTTGCCATCCCAAAAGCCCGTGCGGTACTTCACATCCACACCGTAAGCCGAGGTGTCTTGGCTGATCACCAGCAGTTCCTTCACACCGCCTTCAAACAGGGCGCGGGCTTCGTTCAGCACGTCGCCAATCGGGCGCGACACAAGATCGCCACGCATCGACGGAATGACGCAAAACGTGCAGCGGTGGTTACAGCCTTCGCTGATTTTCAGGTAGGCGTAATGCCTTGGCGTGAGCTTGATACCCGCCACACCGAATGAATTCGTCGCCGGGTTGGGCACCAAATCCACAAACGGATCGTGCGGTTTGGGCAGATTCAAATGCACCGCATCCATCACCTCTTGCGTGGCGTGCGGGCCCGTCACGGCCAGCACGCTGGGGTGCATTTGGCGCACCAGGTTGACATCAGCACCACCCGCTGCGCCCGCGACGGTTTTGGCACCCAGGCAACCCGTGACAATCACGCGGCCATTCTCAGCCAGTGCTTCGCCAATCGTGTCCAGGCTTTCTTTCACCGCGTCGTCAATGAAGCCACAGGTGTTGACAATGACCAGATCTGCGCCCTGAAACGTTTTGGAGGTCAGGTAGCCTTCGGCGCTCAATTGCGTCAAGATCAGCTCTGAATCGGTTAGGGCTTTGGGGCAGCCCAGGCTGACAAAGCCGACCTTGGGAATTTTGGGGATAGGGGGCATGCCAGACAACGCGGGCGGCGGGGACAAAACTTCACTCATGCCGCTATTGTCCCAGCTTTCTTCCGCGCTTTGGTCCCAGCTTTCTGCGCAGCCCTCATTCTGGCGCGGGCCCAAAAAGCGCCGCGCCAAAACTGCGCATGATTCAAAAATTTCAGCGCTTAACTCCAAACGTGCCCAACATTTGCTCGGTTTGCTTTTGCATGTGCTCCTGCAATTGCGAGAACATGCTGGTGGATTGCTCGATATTTTTGCTCACCAGGCCCTGCATGGCGGGAGACTGAAGGTGTAAAAATTGCGACCAGATTTCGGGCGTCAGTTGGGCCGACTGGTCGCCCAACCGGGCTTGCATTTCCAT
>JANPCR010000069.1:0-23205 GCA_031431035.1 Rhodoferax sp. | reverse complement strand
TAGGTGCGGTAGCTGCCGGGTGCCACGTTTTGTTGCGGTTTGGAAAGCAACAAAAGCAAGGCCTTGGTGCGCGCCAGGTTGGCCGCCCAGTCCGCCTGAACCCAGTGGGTGCCCGCGTAACTGCCCTTGGCGGCCAGCGAGCCGTTGTACAGCGAATAGTCCAAAAAGAAGGTTTCGGTAGCAAACCAATGGCTTTGGCCCTGGCTGTTGCGGTTGCCCCGAATCGACACGCCACCGGCGTACAGGCCTGCCAAATCGCAGCCTGCTGCGGGGCCGACCACGGACTGCACCACGTCTTGGGCGTTGAGCAAAGCGCCTGTGAAGTCGTCGCGACTGCTGCCGTTGTTTTGCAGCGCAACTTGGTTGGGATCGACGGGCAGCACCCGGGCCTCGTCGCGGCAGGCGTCCAGCAACTGCGCCAAGGCGGCGCAATCCGCAGTGGGGTGCAGGCTCAAGGTGCGCGATTTTTCAACCGTGCGGCCTTGTGACTGCAAGCGCAGCGACACGCTGATTTGCGAGACATCGGTGTTTTGCCGCACCCGGTTGTTGTTGAAGCGCACGAACAGAGTCTCTTCCGCCGTCAGGTTCACGGTGAGTTCTTCGCCTGGAGAAAGCCTGGACAGCACATGATCGGCCACCGTGTCAAAGTGACTGCGCACGCGGCTGCTGAATGGGTTGCCGCTCATGCTGCACCCCCAAACACTTCAATGCCTTTGAACAAGCACGGGGGCGATGCATGCCCCACGCGAATCACCTGGCTGGGTTCGCCCTTGCCGCAAAACGCCGTGCCGTGCACTGTGTCATCCGCCCCGACCCCCGCCAGCCGCCCCCAAAAATCGACCGTGACGCCCCGGTAATTGGGGTTGCGCACCACTTTGCCCAACACGCCATCGGTGATCATTCGGCCATGCTCGCAGCCAAACTGAAACTTGTTGCGGTAGTCGTCTATCGACCAAGAACGGTTGGTTGACATCAGCACGCCGTGTTCCACCTGGCCAATCAGCTCGTTCAGGCTGGCCTTACCGGGCTCCAGGTTGATGTTGGCCATGCGGTCAATCGGCGCCCGGTTCCAGGACGATGACCTGAAATTGGCAACACCAGGCAGGCCTGAGCGCTCTTGGGATTCCAGTGACCCGAGCCCGCGCTTCAACACGCCGCCTTCAATCAGCATTTGCTTGGTCGCGGGAGCGCCACAGTCGTCAAAGTCGTAACTGGCCAACTGGTTGGTGCGGCCCGGGTCAAATGAGATGTTCATCAGGCCCGAGCCGTATTGAAGTTGCCCAAAGTCCGCTGGTTTGACAAAACTCCAGCCTGCGTAGTTGCGCTCATCGCCCAAAATGCGGTCCAACTCAAGCGGGTGGCCTATCGACTCGTGAATCTGCAACATCATTTGGTCGGGCATCAGCACCATGTCCATGCGGCCCGTGGCGCAGTTGTCTGCGGCCAACAGCGCTAGCGCGTCTTCGGCGGTTTGCAGCGCGCGCTGCACCAACTGGGTTTTGTCAAACACCTCGCCGCCCAGCTGCCCGGTTTGCGACCAGGAGCGGGTTTGCGATTCCAGGCCCTCTGCCGCCGTGGCAGACAAGGTCAGGTCGAGCATGTCGAAGTTTTGACGAGTTTGGGTGCCATTGCTAGAAAAGTAATTGATCTGCGTTTGCACCAACATGACCGACGCACTGCGGTTGACCAACAAGGGCGAGATAGCCATGGCCGAGGTAGCCGCCAGCAGGCAGTCGGTGATTTCGGCCACGCTGGTGGCGTCCAGGTCGCGCCCGCGAGCACTTTGGAAGCGGCCAACCGCCACAGGCCGTTGCTGCACAGAGAACCCGAATGTCTTGTGCGCGCTGGTCGCCTGGGTGGTGGCGATGGCGCGGTCAAACGCCTGCTGCAGGCCACTTAAGCTCAGGTCGGCGGTGGCGGCATAGCCAAAATGGCCGTCCACCAAAACCTCGCACATGGCGCCCATTTCAAGGCAGCTGGTGTTTTTTTCAGGGCGGTCGTTGCGCACCTCGCGCTGGGTGGTGGTCTCGGCGGAGTAACGCAGCCCCGCCCATTGGGCTGACTGGCAGGCATAGCTTAAAGCCGCCTGATGGGGAAAATCAATGAAAGTCATGTCTGATGCAGTTTGAAGTGAAAGGTAAAAGATGCTGGAGGAGTTCATATCACCGGTGATATCAAAACTTTCAAAAACCACCCAAGCTCTGCTATTTTGCCACTTTTTACGTCAAATTAGCCTCTAGCTCTCGAATAATATAGGGTTTATGCTATATAAATAATAGCATTCAGCCTTTGACTGCTGCACCGCGCAAGCGCCGCGCCACAAAAACCAACCCAGCCACCGTGAGCACCACACAGACAAACAGCGGCACCACCACTTGCAAGGTGGTAAATCCCTCACCTTTGAGCACCCGCATCATCAGCGTGTTTTGCGCCAAGGCGGGCACCCACAGGTGCCAGGCTTCTTCTCCGGTTTGGTTGAACAGCGTCACCATGGGCAAAAGCGACACAAACAGCAGCACCACCGTGCTGTTGGCCTGCGCTTCTTTGAAGCTTTTGCAGCGAATCGCCACGGCCATCAGCAAAGCCGATGCGGCGGCAGCAAACGGCAGCAGCACCACCAAAAACAGCGCCACTTCACGCCAGCCAAACTGAAACATCGCTTGCAGAGTGTCGCTTTTCAGCAGCCATTGACCGGGCAAAAAGCTCAAGCAGCTCAACACGGCAATCAGCATGCCGACGGTGGCCACCGCCCCCCATTTCCCCAAAACCACCACCCAGGGCGCCACCGGGTTCATCATCAGCGGCTCCAGCGACCCGCGTTCGCGCTCGCCTGCGGTGGTGTCCAGGGCGGCATTCAAAGCGCCGTAGACAACGGCCATCAGCACAAAAAAGGCCAATATGCCAGTGAACTGTGCGGCCCGCGTCTGGTTGCTGGCCAAGTCGCGTTCTTGCACTTTGAGGGTCGTCAACAGCTCGACAGACACACCCCGCATGGCCAGGCTCAGGGTGGCCCGCTCTTGGTTGAAGGCATTCAGCAATTGCGACACGCGAGCAATGCTTTGCTGGCTTTGCTTGTTGGCGCTGTCGCTGACCAGCTCCAGCTCCGGCTGTTCGCCCCGGGCCAAGGCGGCCTCAAACCCGGGCGGCACCACCACCACCGGGTCGCCCAATTTGGAATTGCGCAGTTGGACTTCAAAATCAGCAGGGGCCGACTTGACTTGCCAGGTTTGCCGCTCAATGAAGTTTTTCAGGCTGGGGCCGTTTTCTATTCCCGCCATCACGACTTCACGGCGCTCGGCTTTAGCTTCCAGAGTCGCCACCAGGGCCGAAATGGCCACCAACAGCAAGGGCCCCATCAGCACGCTGGAGATCAACACCATCAGCAAGGTGCGACGGTCGCGCAGCGCATCGACCAGTTCTTTGACGTAAACTGCCACCGCGCGCCTCAACCGGCTGTTCGCTGCGGCTGCGGTGTCTGCTGAAGCTTTGGAATTATTCACAGCGCTGCTCCTGAATGAAGCCCTGCCCCATCCGACCCCTGCTCACTTGGCGCGGGCCGATCAAAAGCCAGTCTGACAAAAGCCTCTTCAAAGTCGGACACGCCCGCGCGCTCGCACAAGGCTTGCACCGTCCCTTGAGCCACCGTGCGCCCGCCAGACACCACCACCACGTTGTCGCAAAGTCGCTCCACCTCTTGCATGATGTGGGTCGAAAACACAATGCATTTGCCACCGCCTTCTGGGGTGCGCAAAAACCGCAGCGACTCGCGCAGCGCCCGCGTGGCCAGCACATCCAGGCCATTGGTGGGCTCGTCCAGCACGATGTTGACAGGGTCGTGCACCAAGGCGCGGGCCAATGAGGTTTTCATGCGTTCGCCTTGGCTGAAGCCTTCGGTGCGGCGGTCCAGCAGATGGCGCATGTCCAGCATGTCGGCCAACACGGTTGCCCGGTGGCTTGCGGCGTCCGCTTCCATGCCCTGCAAACGGCCAAAGTAAACAATGTTTTCACGAGCGGACAGGCGTGGGTAAAGCCCGCGCGAGTCGCTCAGCAAGCCCATTCGGGCCACCGCCGCCTGCGTTTGGCTGGCCACGTCAAGGCCGTCCACTGTCATGCGCCCAGCATCGGGTTGAATCAAACCCGCCAGCATGCGCAAAGTGGTGGTTTTACCCGCGCCATTGGGGCCAAGCAGGCCGGTGATCACGCCGTCTGGCGCTGTGAAACTCACGTCCCGCACCGCTTGAACGCGAGTTGAGGCACGCGATTTGGCGCCGAACGGATTCAAAGTCAGCGCGTTTTTCCAGGACTTGGTGGTGTCTACCGCTGCAAACGACTTTGCCAAATGGTCGATGTGGATCATTGCGTGGCTCCCTCAACACGAAACACCGGAACAAAAGCGCCGGGCCTGGGTATGTTTTTGGCGCAACTCGCGTCAGTGGCCAAAGCAGTGGCGTCGTCTGCTGCGTCGACAAAGCGAAAAAGAACGTCGCGCACACAATCAAGCCCCATCACACCGTGACCCGCGTTGGCCACCACCACATGCTGAGTTTTAGCACCCAAAGCATTCGCCATGCGCGCGCCATGCCGCACGGGCGTCACAGGGTCAAGCCCGCCACTGAACAACAGCACGGGCGAAGCGCTGGCAGACACTTTGTAAAACTCGGCGGGCACCACGCCCCTTGGCCAATAGGCGCAGGTGTCGGCGTACATTTGGCCCAATTCCGAGCCGAAGTCGCGCCCCGTTGCATCGGCAGACGTGGCCACACGAGGCTGGTCTTCAGCGCAGACGACTGAAAAATGCATCCCCACAGCGAGTTTTCCAGGGCCTTTGCTGCCGAAGCCAAAACCCAATGCAATCAGCGCTTCGTACCTGCCCTTGACGGCCTGGGTGATTGCAAAGGGCAAAGCGGACGCCAGCGCGGGCGAGTACAAGGGCCCGCGCAGGGCAGAAAGCAAGGCTTCGCGCGTCAGCGTCACGGTTTCAATTTTTCCGTCCAGCGGGTGCGCAATTTGCACTACTTTGGGCATTTGCGCCAGCAAACCCGTCCATTCAGCTCGCAACCGAGGGTAATTTTTGCTGCAGGCGGGGTCTTTCTCACAGGCCGCCAAAAGCGCATCCAAAACCGCTTGGTTGTCGGTCGAACCGCTGGCGGGCAAGGCCATGTCTGGCGGGGCCACGCCATCAATCACGCTGCGCCGAACGGCCTGCGGATATTGGCGCAAATATTCCAATGCAGCCCGCGTGCCATAAGACCCACCGACCAAATTGACCGTGGGCGCACCCAAGGCTTGGCGCACGGCGTCAACGTCTTGCATGGCCAGAGTGGTGGTAAAAAACCGCAAATCGCCGTAGGGCAACTTTTGCAGTTTCGCCAAACACTGGCGCAATTGCACATCGCGGTATGGGGTGCTCATTTGCTGCGCCAGCGTGGCTTGCTTGTCATCGTCACAAACCAGCGGCGCAGATTGCCCTGTGCCGCGTTGATCGACAAACACCAAATCACGCCGGTTGTTCAAGCGCGTCATCAGCCGCGCCAGCCCTGGGCCAACGCTGATGGCGCTTTGCCCTGGCCCACCCGCCAACATGAACACCGGGTCAGGCAGCTTGCGCCGTGCCAGTGCGGGCACCACCACGTAATGAACCTCAATTTGCGTGCCCTTGGGCTGGCTGGGGTCGAGCGGGCGCAGCACCGAGCCACACTGAACGGCGCTGCGAAAGCCGGCCACCCGGCAAGGCTCGAGCGACGAGCCTGCGGGCAATGCGCTGGTGCCGCCCTGCCCTGTCAGTTGTTTTGTCAGCGCTGCCGGTTGCGCATGCGCGCTGTGAAGAGGTAAAAACCATAGCAAAAAAGTTAACAAAAAAGTTAACAAAGCCACGATGCCCAGGTAAAGCGTCTTTGAAATTTGAAGGTTCATCATTGGATGCAGGCGTTTTCACTCATGAATTAAATTGCGTCGAATAGTACCAAGCGTCCGTCACAGCCCGGCACAACCATGCCACATGAAGCCTATGGATTAGAGGTCGGTGAATCAGCCGCTTGTCATACAACTGACTTGTTGCAAGCCTAGCATTCCCGGCTTCGATTGTTACAAACACTGGACCCCATGAAGCACCCTATTCGCCACCTTCTTTCCCTCGCCGCGTCACTCACTTTGACATTGGCTGTGTTGCCCTCAACAGCCGGCGTTATGTCGAACACCACCTTCGTCAACGGCATCGCCATTTCGGGGGGCACGCTCGATTTGTCGACCGGTTCTGCGGTTGATCGCAGGGTCGGCTTCTTTTCTGACATCTATTACGATGCCGGTCGCAAAGAGTGGTGGGGTCTGTCGGACCGTGGCCCCGGTGGTGGTCTTTTGAGCTACGAGACCCGTGTGCAGCGCTTCACGATTGACATCGCAGCCGACGGTGCGATCTCAAACTTCAAAATCGCGCAAACGGTGAAGTTTCAGGAAGCGACACCCAGCGGTAACCAGCCGTTCAATGGGATTGCCCCATCGCCTGGCAATGTCTTGGGGCGCGCCCTTGACCCTGAGGGTCTGGTGATTCACCCCAAAACAGGCAACCTGTTGGTGTCTGACGAGTACGGGCCATCGCTCATTGAATTTGATCGCAACGGCAACCTGCTTCGTCGTTTCAGCACGCCTGCCAACCTGATTCCGCGCAACGCCG
The DNA here is from genome assembly GCA_031431035.1 of Rhodoferax sp. Classification (GTDB taxonomy): domain Bacteria; phylum Pseudomonadota; class Gammaproteobacteria; order Burkholderiales; family Burkholderiaceae_C; genus JANYCG01. The sequence continues at coordinate 16,535 of JANPCR010000069.1, read as the reverse complement.
CTACCGGCACGGCCAATTTTGCAAGCGACGAAGGCAACACGGCGGGCAAGCGCATCAACCGGGGTTTCGAAGGCCTGGCCATCAGCCCTGACGGCAAATTCAGTTACGCGATGTTGCAAAGCGCCATGCTGGACGAAGGAGGCGGAAGCGGCGTGTACGCGCGCATCGTGAAATTTGACAACGCAACCGGCCAGGCAGTGAGTCAGTTTGCCTACCGCATGGACACAGGCGCTCAGGGCCGTGGCATTTCATCACTGGTGGCGTTGGGCAACGACAAATTTTTGGTGTTGGAGCGAAACAATCGCGGCATTGGGGTGGGTGCCGCCATCACCCCCGCTGACAAGGCTGTTTACGAGATTGACCTTGCCCTTGCCACCGACGTGACCAACGTCACCCTGCCAGCGACGGGTGCTTTCGCAGGCGCAGTCATCAAATCGCCCAAAAAGATGGATCTGGACGCCAACACCTTGGCGGCGCTGGGCAACAAGTCTCCTGAAAAATGGGAAGGCTTGGCGGTTGGCCCCCTTCTCGAGAACGGCAAGTACCTGATTTTGGCTGGCACAGACAACGATTACAGCGTGACGCAAAGCGGAACTGGCACGCAATATGACGTGTGGTTCAACTTTTCCTTGGCTGACCCCTATGCCAATTCCCTGCAATGCCCGATTGGAACAGTTCTGAATTGCTTTTTGACCAATGGGGGTGGGTTGTCCAATTGGGACGATTCGCTGTCGCTGCTACCCGGTGTATTGCACGCGTACACAGCCAACCTTGATGGCTTTGTGTCGCCAGTGTCAGAACCCGGCAGCGCCGTGTTGGCCTTGGTGGGATTGTTTGCCGCAGCGAGGGCACGCCGCCGCAATGGCTTGGCGACTGTCGCACATTCCTAAAATTTTGGTGGGCGGTGGAGGTTTCGAACCTCCGACCCCAGCAGTGTGAATGCTGTGCTCTACCCCTGAGCTAACCGCCCGATATGGGTTGAATGTGTTAAGCAACACAAATTCAAACCAAGCTTGCCAACCTAAATTAACAAGCCTTGGATTATGCCATGGTTCAGAGCGTTTTTAACCTGCCTCCGCGTCGACTAAACGCCAAACGGTTTTGCCCGCGCTGGATTTGTCAATCAACTTCAACACGGCGTCATGCGCCAGGTTCTCTGCTTCACTTGCCAGCAGCACAGGCAAGGCAAAGGCAGAAAAGTCAACTTGGTCGAGCTTCGCGCCCTTGGCATTTTCAGCAGGCGCGTCCATCAGCAACGCATCTTGCCCGCGCGTGAGGCTGATGTAAACGTCAGCCAAAAGCTCGGCGTCAAGCAATGCGCCGTGCAAAGTTCGCCCGGAGTTGTCGACGCCCAAGCGGTCGCACAAAGCGTCCAGTCCATTGCGTTTACCGGGGTACATCTCTTTGGCCATCGCCAAGGTGTCCGTGACGCTGGCCACAAACTTCTTCAGAATGGGGCGGCTCACCAGTTCCAGTTCTTTGTTTAAAAAACCCAAGTCAAACGGCGCGTTGTGAATGACGACGTGGGCCCCCTGCAGGTAGTCCAGCAGCTCGGTGGCAACAGCTTCAAACTTGGGCTTGTCGCGCAAAAACTCGGTGGTGATGCCATGCACTTTGAGCGCTTCTTCGTGGCTGTCGCGCCCTGGATTCAGGTAAAAGTGTTTGTTATTGCCCGTCAGCTTGCGGTTGACCAGCTCGACACAGCCAATTTCAATCACCCGGTCGCCTTGGTCAGGTGACAGGCCGGTGGTTTCAGTGTCCAGAAATATTTGACGCATGAAGTGATGTTACCGAAGTTAATGATGTTTTTTCGACGGGCCGCCCCTAGAAAAAATGCGACCCCCTTGGGGGGCAGGAAACCACACGAAGTGGGTGACCGTGGGGGCTATTCGTTAAAACGGGCCGCCCCTAGAAAAAATGCGACCCCCCTTGGGGGGCAGGAAACCACACGAAGTGGGTGACCGTGGGGTCTATTCCCTCGCGTGGTTGATCGTGTACTTCGGAATTTCAACAGCCACATCTTTTTGCGCCAAAAATGCCTGACATGAAAGACGCGAGTTCGGCTCCAGGCCCCAAGCCCGGTCCAGCAAATCCTCTTCGTTTTCATCCAAATCGTTCAGCGAAGCAAAGCCTTCCCGCACGATGACGTGGCAGGTGGTGCAGGCGCAGCTCATGTCGCAGGCGTGTTCAATGTCGATTTTGTTGTCCAGCAGCGCTTCACAGATGGACGTGCCCGCAGGCGCGCTGATTTCAGCGCCTTGGGGGCAAAGTTCAGGGTGGGGCAGTATTTTGATAATGGGCATGACTTGGCTGACTTGGCTTGGCTTTGATTCGATTAGACCGCACTGATATTTTTGCCCGCCAACGCGGTTTGAATACCCCTGTTCATGCGGGCCGAAGCAAATGCCTCAGTCCCATTTGCCAGGGCCTTGGTGGCGGCTTCGATCTCTGCGGCGACGGTAGATCCGGCCACTGCGTCTTGCAGATTTAGGGTCAACCCCTCGATAACGGCGCGTTCGGCGTTAGTCAGCATGTCGCCATCGGCTGACAAGGCGCCGGCAATGGCCAGCAGCATGCGCTCCCCATCCACTCGGCCTTCGGCCAAGGCGCGGGCCTGCATGTCGATTTGGGCCGTGCTGAAGCTGTCTTGCAGCATCTTGGCAATCACGTCGTCGCCCAGACCGTAGCTGGGTTTCACGTCGATTTGGGCTTGCACGCCGCTGACTTGCTCGTGTGCAGACACGTTCAGTAGCCCATCCGCATCAACCGTGAAAGTCACGCGGATGCGGGCGGCCCCGGCCACCATCGGCGGAATGCCGCGCAGCTCAAAACGAGCCAGGCTACGGCAGTCTGCCACCAAATCACGCTCACCTTGCACCACATGCAAGGCCAAGGCAGTTTGACCATCTTTGTAAGTGGTGAAGTCTTGCGCCATGGCGGTGGGAATGGTCTGGTTGCGCGGAACTATCCGCTCGGCCAGGCCGCCCATGGTTTCAATGCCCAGCGACAGGGGAATTACATCGAGCAGCAGCAAATCACCTGACGGGTTGTTACCCGCCAGCTGGTTGGCCTGAATGGCCGCACCCAAGGCCACGACTTCGTCGGGGTTCAGGTTGACCAAGGGCTCTTTGTCAAAAAAGTCTGCCACGGCGCGGCGCACTTGCGGCATCCGGGTCGAGCCACCCACCATGACAACGCCTTGCACATCGGCAGGGCTTAGTTTGGCGTCACGCAACGCCTTGCGCACAGCGGACATGGTCTGCTGCGTCAAACCTTGTGTGATGGCTTCGAAAACTGCGTTGTCAACAACCTGGTCAATCGGGCCCGTGCTGAGGCCGACACTCAACTTGGCGTCGCGGGCCGCAGACAAGGCTTCCTTGCAGGCGCGCGCTGCAACTTTGATGGCTGCTTTGTCACCCGGGCTGGTTGCCGACACACCTTGCTGAACCAGCACCCAGTCGGCCAGCAATTGGTCATAGTCGTCACCGCCCAGGCTGGAGTCGCCACCGGTGGCAATCACCTCAAAGACGCCTTGGGTCAGCCGCAAAATCGAAATATCAAAGGTGCCGCCACCCAGATCGTAAATGGCGTAAACGCCCTCAGACGCGTTGTCCAGCCCGTAGGCAATAGCCGCAGCGGTGGGCTCGTTGATGAGTCGCAAGACATTGAGGCCAGCCAGTTTGGCAGCGTCCTTGGTGGCCTGTCGCTGGGCGTCGTCAAAGTAAGCTGGCACGGTGATCACGGCACCAAAAATGTCGTCGCTGAAGCTATCTTCCGCCCGGTAACGCAAGGTGGCCAAAATCTCGGCGCTGACCTCCACCGGCGACTTTTCGCCTTGCACCGTCTGCAGGCCGAGCATGCCTTTGTGGTCGATAAAACGATAGGGCAGTTTGGCGGCGTCTTTCACGTCGGCCAAACTGCGCCCCATGAAACGCTTGGCCGAGGTTATCGTGTTTTCGGGGTCGCTGGCAATGGCCTGCAACGCCTCAAAGCCAATTTGGCGTTTGTCGCCCGCGAGGTAGCGCACGACCGAAGGCAACAGCACTTGGCCTTTTTCATCGGGCAGACATTCGGCCTGGCCACTTCGCACGGCAGCCACCAAGGAATGGGTGGTGCCCAGATCAATGCCAATAGCGATGCGCCGCTCGTGGGGATTGGGCGATTGGCCCGGTTCAGAAATTTGTAACAACGCCATTTTTACTTTTCAAATCGTTCTTCTACATCGCGGGCAAACCGCTCCACGAACATGAGCGCCCTGACCTGCCCAGCCGCCAATGCGGGGGCTTTCTGGGTGTCCAGCAACAGTTCAATTTGCCCCAAAATTTGCTTGCGCGAGGCATCCAGCACCTGGTTCAGGCTGTCAAGCTCGGCCTCTGAGCGGGCATCGTCCAGGGATTCGCGCCACTCCATTTGCTGCATCAAAAACTCTGCGGGCATGGCGGTATTGTCTTCGGCGCGAATCGGCGCGCCTTGCAACTCACACAGGTAGGCGGCACGTTTTAGCGGGTCTTTGAGACGCTGGTAAGCCTCATTGATGCGCACGGACCATTGCATGGCAACGCGCTGGGCGGCAGCGCCCTGGGCGGCAAACTTATCGGGGTGCGCTTCGCGCTGCAAGTCTTTCCAGCGCGAGTCAATTGCCACGCGGTCTTGGGAAAACTGAGCTTCCAGGCCGAAGAGCTCAAAATCTGAAGATTGCAGGCTCGGCAAGCTGGGCAAAGTTGACGCGGTCACAGCGCCTTCCCCATGAAAACGCTGACAAAGTCTTCTGAATAACCACCAAACCCGCCGCGCACCGTGTAGCCACAGCGCGCATACAGCCGCTGCGCTTCAGGCTGGCGAATGCCAGTTTCAAGCAAAATACGTCGAATGCCCTCGCCACGCATCACGCCTTCAAGTTGCGTCAAAATTTGCTCTGCAATGCGCTGGCCGCGGGCCTGGGGTTTGACAAACATGCGTTTGATTTCGCCATAAGCGCCCGCTTCGTCCGTCATGCGTCGGACTGCGCCACAGCCGACGGCGGTACGTTCAGCGGCGTCGGGTTTTAACGCCCAAGCGACCAAAAAAGTAACCGACGGTTGCGCTAAAGCCTTGGGCTCAAGAATATGATTGATTTCGGGTGGAAATTCATCGACCGGGTATTGGCGGTGAAGGTAAGCGTCAAGCTCGACCAGCAAAGGCGCGACTTGATCGTCTAACGGGCTCGACTCAACCACCACCACATCGGAGACGGGACCATCTGCCGGGCTGGCTTGTTGCGTCACGTCATCCACCCCAAGCCACTAAATTTGTCACTGCACTCGTCACCGCATTCGTCATCACACCCACACCGCCGCATGTCAAACCCTGAATGACTCACCGCATCCGCATTTATCGCGTTCATTGGGGTTGTTGAATTTAAAGCCTTCGTTAAGCCCTTCACGGGTGAAGTCAAGCTGGGTGCCATCAATGTAGGCAAAGCTCTTGGGATCCACCAGCACTTTGACGCCATGCTCTTCAAACACCAGATCTTCGGGGGCGAGTTCGTCCACGTATTCCAGGGTGTAAGCCAGGCCCGAGCAGCCCGTGGTTTTAACGCCCAAGCGCACGCCCACGCCTTTTCCGCGTTTGGTAAGGTAACGGTTAACGTGCCGGGCAGCAGCTTCAGTGACGGTGACGGACATGTTGTTTGCTAAATTCAGGTAAACGCCCAGGCCCCAAAAACAGGGGCCAATTCAAGCTGGCTTGCCAATGAGACTGCAGCAGCTCATTGTGCAAATAAATAGTGAACAGGCGATTAATGCGCCGCCGCCAAAGCGTGCTTTTTCTTGTAGTCGTCCACAGCGGCTTTGATGGCGTCTTCGGCCAATATGGAGCAATGAATTTTAACTGGCGGCAAGGCCAGTTCTTCAGCGATTTCGCTGTTTTTCAACGCTGCCGCTTGGTCCAGGGTTTTGCCTTTGACCCATTCGGTCACGAGTGAACTTGACGCAATGGCCGAGCCGCAACCGTAGGTTTTGAAGCGCGCGTCTTCAATCACGCCTGTCAATGGGTTGACCTTGATTTGCAGCTTCATCACGTCGCCGCAAGCCGGTGCGCCCACCATGCCAGTGCCTACACTGTCGTCGCCTTTTTCAAAGCTACCGACGTTGCGGGGGTTTTCGTAGTGATCAACAACTTTTTCAGAATATGCCATTTGGTTTACCTCTCAAAAATAAAACGCGCACGTTGATGCGGCTAAGCCACAAATGAGTCAGACCGCGAAGCAACACCGCAGGCAGTGCTGACAGCACGACAAGGGGTTGCGACAAAGGGCTGGCACATTTTGGCGACGCGGCATCAATGTGCCGCCCACTGAATGGTGGAGATGTCAATACCTTCTTTGTACATGTCCCACAAGGGGCTCAATTCTCGCAGGCGCGCGACGTTGACTTTGATGGTGTCGATCGCGTAGTCAATGTCCGCTTCGGTCGTCCAGCGGCCTATCGTCATGCGCAGGCTGCTGTGGGCCAGTTCGTCACTGCGGCCTAGGGCGCGCAGCACGTAACTGGGCTCCAATGACGCCGAAGTGCATGCCGAACCGCTTGAAACCGCCAAACCTTTGATGCCCATGATCAGCGATTCGCCTTCAACATAGTTAAAGCTCATGTTCAGGTTGTGCGGCACCCGTTTGTCGATATGACCATTGATAAACACCTGCTCCACGTCTTTCAAACCCGCGAGCATGCGGTCATGCAAGGCTTGAATACGAATGTTTTCAGCGTGCATTTCGGCCTTGGCAATGCGATAGGCCTCGCCCATGCCGACGATTTGGTGGGTGGGCAAGGTGCCCGAGCGCATGCCGCGCTCATGCCCGCCGCCGTGCATTTGCGCCTCTATGCGAATGCGCGGTTTGCGGCGCACATACAAGGCACCAATGCCTTTGGGGCCATAGGTTTTGTGGGAGGTAAGGCTCATCAAATCGACTGGCAAGGTGGCCATGTCAATGTCAACCCGGCCCGTGGCTTGCGCTGCGTCCACATGGAAAATCACGCCTTTTTCGCGGCAAATTTTGCCCAAGGCGACGATGTCCTGAATCACGCCGATTTCATTGTTGACGTGCATCACGCTGGCCAAAATCGTGTCGGGGCGAATAGCGGCTTTGAACGCCTCCAGGTTCACCAAGCCGTCGTCCTGCACGTCAAGGTAAGTGACTTCAAACCCTTGGCGTTCCAGCTCGCGGCAAGTGTCCAGTACGGCTTTGTGCTCGGTTTTGACGGTGATGAGGTGTTTGCCCTTGGTTTTGTAAAAATTTGCCGCGCCTTTGAGCGCCAAATTGTTGGATTCGGTCGCACCCGAGGTCCAGACGATCTCGCGCGGGTCTGCGCCAATCAGGGCGGCGACTTGCTCGCGCGCTTTTTCGACGGCGGCTTCGGCCTCCCAGCCCCAGGCGTGGCTGCGCGATGCCGGGTTGCCAAAGTGTTGGCGCAGCCAGGGAATCATGGCGTCCACCACGCGCTCATCGCACGGGTTGGTGGCGCTGTAATCCATGTAAATCGGGAAATGCGGGGTGTTGCTCATGGCTGGCGGGTCTTTGGTAGAGGCTGGCTGAAAAATGTCAGAGGAGAAATTTACATTTTGGCAAACGAGTTGCAGTACTTACATCCTGGCAAATGAATTGCATTGCTTACATCTTGGCAAACGAGTTGCCAAGGGCAAACACCGACTTCGGCGCATTGGAATGCATTGGCTTGATGATAGGCATGGCGGAAATGGCGCGTTTGATCATGGGCTTGTCTTCGACCAACAGGCCTTTGGCCAGCTGTTCGTCGACCAGTTTTTGCAGACTGACCGAGTCCAAAAACTCGACCATGCGCACATTCAATGAGGCCCACAGGTCGTGCGTCATGCAGCGTGCGCCCTCGCCCAGACAGTTTTCTTTGCCCGCGCAATGGGTGGCGTCAATCGGCTCATCGACCGACACGATGATGTCTGCGACGGTGATGTCGGTGGCCTTGCGGGCCAAGGTGTAGCCGCCGCCAGGCCCTCGGGTGGATTCCACCAGCTCGTGGCGGCGCAGTTTGCCAAATAATTGCTCTAAATAAGAGAGCGAAATTTGTTGGCGTTGGCTGATGGCTGCCAACGTCACAGGGCCATTGCTTTGACGCAGGCCCAGATCAATCATCGCGGTGACCGCAAAGCGGCCTTTGGTGGTGAGACGCATAGCGTGACTCCTTGGTTATTTAATTACTGAACAGTCTATTAGACACGTATCTGAGTAATAAGTTCAAGTATATCAATATCCGACAGATTTTGTCGGGTACATCTGGTATTGACCTGCGCACGCCGTGGTCAATTCGCAGCAGGGCCGTCAAACTGGGGCGACAGTCTTGGCCGAGGGCTTGCAGCGCCGCTGAGCCAAAGCACAAATGCGCAACATTCATCGCTTTACCTGACGGCGTTTTGTCGGAATGCAACAACGTTGATTCGGGCGCAGAGCCTGCCAATCAGCCTCAAAGTGTCGCAAAACAACGAAAACAGCAAAAACACCGAATTCCAGCTGCAATATACCCAATATGGGTATTTAGTGACCCAAAATGGTCAGCCTGGCCAAAATATAAACGAAATATGCCTCTAGCTCTCTAATCATATGGATAGTTCGCTACTAGTAATGTAGCGTCTTAACGCCGCTGGCTGTGCCCAACAAACACACTTGGGCACGCTGCTTGGCAAACACGCCCACTGTCACCACGCCCGGCCATTGGCTCACGGTGACTTCAAACGCCAGCGGGTCGGCAATTTGCAAACCCGTCACGTCCAAAATATGCTGGCCGTTGTCCGTCAGCAGCGGCGTTCCGTCTTTCAGGCGCAGGGTCGCCAAGCCGCCCAGCGCCGCAAATTGGCGAATCAGCCGGGCGCTGGCCATGGGAATGACTTCCACCGGCAAAGGAAATCGGCCCAATTGCGCGACCAGTTTGGATTCATCCGCAATGCAGACAAACTGGCGCGACTGCGCGGCGATGATTTTCTCGCGCGTCAGCGCTGCGCCACCGCCTTTGACCATGTTGCCGTGACCGTCAATCTCATCCGCACCGTCTATATAAACTGCCAATTCGCCCACGTCGTTGGCCTCAAACACGGCGATGCCCAGCGCTTTGAGACGTGCCGTGCTGGCTTCGGAGCTGGACACCGCGCCCTTGATTTGCCCTTTGATCGTGCCCAGCGCGTCAATGAACTTGTTGACGGTCGAGCCCGTGCCGACGCCGACGATCTCACCGCGCACCACGTAGGCCAATGCAGCCAGACCGACTTGGGTTTTGAGCTCGTCTTGCGACAAAACAGGCGTTGAGGTTGCAGATGCGGCTAAATCTGCAAGTGAAGTCGGCGTTGAAACTGACGGTGAATTGGGCATGACGGGCGGCTGAAATGGAGATGACGGAGGCGAAAAATCGGTCAAATGACGGTGGACTTGAGGTCATTTGCGACAATCGGTGAAACCACCCAATTATCCAATGTCACTCCTGCCTTACGCCCTCGCCCGCCCCTTTTTGTTTGGTCTGGATGCCGAAGTCGCCCACGAAATCACCCTGCACGGCTTGGCCACGGTGCAAGGCACGCCGCTGGAACTGGCTTTTTGCAATGCCCGCGTTGAAGACCAGGTGAGCCTGGCGGGCCTGATTTTTCCCAACCGGGTAGGTTTGGCTGCTGGGCTGGACAAAAACGCCCGCTGCATTGACGGCCTGGCCGCGATGGGGTTTGGCTTTATCGAAGTCGGCACGGTGACGCCTCTGGCGCAGAGCGGCAACCCAAAACCACGAATGTTCCGGCTGCCCAAAGCCGACGCGCTGATCAACCGCTTGGGGTTCAACAACGACGGTTTGGCGGCCTTCATCGCCAATGTGCAGCGTTCGAGCGTGCGAAAAAAAGCCAACGCCGCCATGGCGAATTCGGCGGGTACAAATGCTCAAAAACCACCGCTACTGCTGGGTTTGAACATCGGCAAAAACGCCGCCACCCCGATTGAAAACGCCATCGACGACTATTTGATTGGCCTGGAAGGCGTCTACCCCCACGCCGATTACGTGACAGTCAACATTTCAAGCCCCAACACCAAAAACCTGCGCGCCCTGCAAAGCGACGAGGCGCTGGACGCGCTAATGTCGGCGTTGGCCGCCAAACGCCTGGCGCTGATTAAAAAGCACAAAAAGAAGGTGCCGATCTTCATCAAAATTGCACCCGACCTGGACGAGGCCCAGGTGCAGCTGATTGCCGCGACGCTCTGCCGCTACGGGCTGGACGCCAATGGCCGGGTGAACAACGCCTTTGGCGTGGTCGCCACCAACACCACCCTAGCGCGTGACGCGGTCGCTCACCTGAAGCATGCCCAGGAGGCCGGCGGCCTGAGCGGCGCACCCGTGCTGGCCATGAGCAACCGGGTGATTGCACAGTTGCGCAGCGCTTTGGGCGCAGGCTTTCCCATCATTGGCGTGGGCGGCATTTTGAGCGCGGCAGATGCGGTCAGCAAAATCAAGGCTGGGGCCGATGTGGTGCAAATTTACACCGGGCTGATTTACAAAGGGCCTGATTTGGTGAAGCACGCAGCGCGTTTGATTCAAGAAGAATGCTGAACTGACTTCTGCGGATGACTTAGAGTTGCTATTATTAGTATAGCAAACTATTGAATTAAAACGAGAGCTAGGTGCCTTTTTCGTTCGGATTTTGGCTGTTTTCATAAAAAATTAACCTGCAGGTTAATTTTTTATGAAAACAGCCCATTCTGAACCCGCTTAGGTTCAGGGTTTCCCGCAGAATCAAACCGACTCAAGTCAGCGACGTCGCGACGTGGCTGCCGGGCCACAGGGCTGTCGCCAGAGTTCCAGTTGACCCAGATTCCACCCACGTAAACCATAGGGTCTTTCGCGGGTCGAAATGCTATAAACCACTTTGAGCCCCCTTTCGTAACAGCTCGCTACAGTTCCCCGGCTTTCCATTCCTGCCCATTCGAGGCGCCTAAAAAGAAGGAGACAACACCATGAATCTGTCCGCCCACGCTACCGCCAATTCAACACTTTTCCCTCCCAAATTCAACGCTAACCGCGCACTCTCTGCGGTTTTGGCGGCGATTGCAGCGGCAGCGCTGACGGCTGCGCCGGCTCTAAGCCAGGCGCAACCAAAACCGATTGAACTGCGCTACAGCTCAGGCGCTCCACCTGCAGGCAACCCATGGGTGATGCAAATCAACCGGTTTGCCAAGGCGGTCGAAGAGGAAAGCAAGGGCGAAATCAAGGTTCAGCCATTTTTTGCATCAGCCCTGGGCAGCGAGCAAGACACGGTGCAGCAAGTTGCGCGGGGGCGCATTGACATGGGTGGCTACTCGGGCGGGGCAGCAGCCTTGGTTGTGCCTGAAATTGGCCTTTTGGGAATGCCATTTTTCTTCAAAAGCAGCGCCGAACTTGATTGCGTGCTGGACACCAGCATGACCAAAATTGTGACCGAGCTGTTTGCCAAAAAAGGCATTCAATTTTTAGGCTGGACAGAGGTCGGCAACATCGATTTGTGGGGCAAAAAACCCTATTTGTCGCCCAAAGACCTCAACGGCATCAAAGCCGCCAGCTACGCCAACAAAACGCAGCAACTGTTTTTCTCGGCCAACGGTGCCAACCCCAACCCGTTGGGCTTGCCAGAGTGGATTCCCGCCTTTCAGACTGGTTTGGCAGAGGCTGTCCTCACCCCTATCACCTACGCATTGCCATCAGGTTTGAGTAAAGTCGCAAACGTGGCAACCCGCGGCATGTACGACGCGCCAGGCTATACCTTGATGAACAAAGCCACCCACGACAAGTTGAGCAAGGAACACCAAGACGTTTTGACCCGCGCTGGTGCGAGACACCCAGCCGCACAGTACCGTGCCGAGGTGCGCGGTTTTGAAAATACCCTGTTTGGTATGCATGAAAAGGCTGGCGGCCAGGTGGTTAATCTAACCCCCGAACAACGTGCCGAATGGCGCCGCGCCATGGCCCCGGTTTACCCGCAAATCGTTAAGGAAACGGGTGGCGATCCTGCCGCGTTTTTTGCCCAAATGGAAGTCGGGCTCAAAGCCTGCAACAAGTAAACCGGGGCCCCATGACCCCTACTTTTCACCCGGCCCCCGCCGGGGCTCGCCGTTTTGCAGACGGCTGGCACAAAGCCGAATGTCTGGTGGCTGTGTCTGCTTTCGGGCTGATTGCGGTTTTGCTGATTTTGGATGTGGCCGGGCGTGAAGTACTAGGGCCTATCTACAAAATGCTCGGTATCAAGGGCGCCACTGGCGTCTACGGTGCCCAAAAGCTGTCGGTCTACTCCCTGGTACTGGCCAGTTTTTGCGGCATTGGCATTGCCACTGCCACCGGCAGCCATTTGCTGCCGCGCGTCGGGTTTGGCTGGATTCCAGCCGCCTGGGGCCCTTCGATGGATCGCGCGGCTGATCTGCTGACAGCGGTTTTCATGCTGGGTGTGGCCTATTACGGCTACGTCTTCATCAGCTCCACCATGGCTGCAGGGTTACGGGCGCAGGCCTTCAACCTGCCCGTCTGGCCGTTTCAGTTGGCCATTCCGTTGGGCTTTTTGTCGGCTTCGGTGCGCTACTTTTTGTACGCCAGGTGGCCTGCGTTGCGCCCCTTGCCGCCGGAGTTTCAAGAATGAGCTACCCCCTACTTCTCATTTTGATGGTGCTGCTGCTGTTGCTGGTGCGCCAGCCACTGATTGTTATTCTGCTGTCGGTGTGCGCCGTTGTGCAATTTGCCTGGGGCAAAGGCCAGTTGGACTACATCATCGAAGACATGTGGGTGGGCTTGGACAAAGAGCTGATTTTGTCGATCCCATTGTTTATTTTGTGTGGCAACGTGATGACGCAAGGCTCCACCGCCAAACGACTGATCGACATCATGGCCGCCATCACGCGCCCTTTGCCGGGCGGTCTGGCGGTGTCAGCGATTTTGAGTTGCGGCATTTTTGCGGCTATATCGGGGTCCAGCATCGTCACCATGTTGGCCATTGGCACGGTGATGTACCCCGCAATGCGGGCCGCAGGCTACGACAACAAGTTCTCGTTGGGCACCATCATGTCAGGCGGAACCTTGGGCATCATCATTCCGCCGTCCATTCCCATGATCATTTACGGCTTGGTCACTGAAGCCTCGGTTACCGACCTGTTTTTGGCAGGCGTTGGCCCCGGCTTGTTGATTTTGACTGTTTTTGCGATTTACGCAGTTTGGTTCAACCGAAAAATGCCCTCGCAAAAGTTCAGCCCGACTGAGTTGGCATCAGCGCTGCGCAACGGCGTTTGGGCCATGATGATGCCGGTCATTCTGCTGGGTGGCATTTACAGCGGCTTCTTCACCGCCACCGAAGCGGCAGCCGTAGCGCTGGTCTACGCCATATTGATTGAAACCTTTGTGCACAACGAGATGAAGCTCAAAGACTTCTACAACGTGGTGCTCGAAGCCTCTAAATTGGGCGGCTCGCTGTTTCCGGTACTGGCCGTGGCCCTGAGTTTGAACATCATCCTCATCGAGCACCGCGTGCCAACAAGCCTGGTGCAGTTCATGCAGGGCTACATCAGCAGCCCGCTGATGTTCATGCTGCTGGTCAATATTTTGCTGTTGGGCGTGGGTTGCCTCATGACCACCGGCGAGGCGATTTTAATATTGGCACCGCTGCTGGCCCCCATGGCCGAAGCCTATGGTTTTGACAAAGTGACGTTTGGCATCATCATGATTTTGAATTTGGAGATTGGTTACCTCACGCCGCCGGTGGGGTTGAATTTGATTGTGGCCATGTCGGCTTTTAAGCAGCCGTTTGGGCTGCTGATCAAGGCGGCTGTGCCGTTTATTTTGATGATGATGGTGTGCTTGGCGCTGGTGGTGTGGCAGCCGTGGATTGCCATGTACCTAGTCAACGGCAAATTTTGACCAGAAAGCCGCAATAGGGCGTTGCATGACCTTGCCGTGCTAAAGCACTGTCGGCGGTCCTGCGCCTACTCTCGCGGCTTTCTGGACAAAATTCCGCTCACTTTAGCAACGCTGCGACATGGTCCCCAATCGCCAGCGAACTTGTCAGACCCGGGGACTCAATACCAAACAGGTTGACCAAACCCGAGACTCCGTGGTCGGCAGGGCCTTGAATCAAAAAGTCCCGCACGGGCTCATTCGGGGCGTTGATTTTGGGGCGAATGCCAGCGTAGCCCGGTAGCAGGCTGCCGTCTTTCAATCCCGGCCAATAGCGGCGCACTTCGGCATAAAAGGCATCGCCCCGCGCGGCATCCACCGTCACATCGTCAGGTGATTCGACCCATTGCACGTCGGGCCCGAACTTGGCTTGCCCGCCCAAATCGAGTGTTAAATGCACACCCAGCCCGGCTGCTTGGGGCACGGGGTAAATCAGGTGGCTGAAGGGTGCTCGTCCGGCCAAGGTGAAGTAGTTGCCTTTGGCATAAAACGCCTTCGGAACGAGGTGGCTGGCCAGCCCGTCAAACCGCCGTGCCAAATCGATAGCTTGCAGGCCTGCCGCGTTGACCAGCGTTTTTGCGCGCAACAGCGTGCCGTCTTGCATACTGACGACCAGGCCATCCGCGCTGCATTGCACCCGCTGCAAGGGCGCGTTGCAGGCGACCAAGCCGCCCTGGGCTTCCAAATCAGCTTGCAGGGCCAACATCAGCGCATGGCTGTCGACAATGCCGGTGCTGGGCGATAACACGGCGGCCACGCATTCAAGCTGCGGTTCCAGTGCACGAGCCTGGTCGCGAGTCAGCACCACCAAATCGCTCACGCCGTTGGCATGGGCGCGTTGAACGATGAGCGCCAACTGGTCTTTTTCAGCCTCCGACGTGGCCACGATCAGCTTGCCAGAGCGCCGGTGACCTATGTTGCGCGACTCGCAATAGCGGTACAGCAAGGTTTTGCCCTGCACGCACAGCCGCGCCTTCAGCGACCCTGGCGCATAGTAGATGCCCGCGTGAATGACCTCGCTATTGCGCGAGCTGGTGCCAGTGCCGATCTCAGGTGCAGCTTCAAGGCAAATGACCTCTCGCCCGGCTAGGCCCAAGGCGCGAGCCACCGCCAAGCCCACCACACCTGCGCCCACGACGATGCAGTCGACTTGATCCATCACAGGCTGCCGCCCGGCGCTTCGGTTTCAAGGGTCACGGCAGACTCAAACAATGGGATGTCGCGGATCAATCTGCATCAGCATGCCGACCATGGACCGCAGGCTGTCGCGCAATGCCGCGGCGTTGGGCGTCAGCTCGCGAGTTTGCTCGTTCATGTAGAGCTTTCGGTTGATTTCAACCTGAATGCTATGGCGGTGCGAGCCAGGCGCACTGTAGCGGCGCACCAGTTCCACGCCTTTGTACGGGTGGTTGTAGGCTACGCTGTAGCCCAAGCCTTCCAAGTGGCGCACAATTTTTTGCGACAAATCGGCGTCGGCTGAAGTGCCGTCGCGGTCGCCAATCACAAAGTCCGCATGCGCCTGCCCCGGAAATTCCGTCGCATGGCTGGACGCCACGGCCGGCATGGAATGGCAGTTGATGTGAATACAGTAGCCGTGCCGAGCGTGCGCGGCAGCAATCGCCTGCTCCACTGCATGGTGGTAGGGCTGCCAGCAGTTGGCTATGCGGGCGCGCACTTCGTCTACGCTCAGGTGGCGCTGGTAAATGGGCTCGCCGTCGTCTGTAGTGCGCCAAACCAAGCCCTTGCCCAATTGCACTTTTTTCAGGCTGACCGGGTCCGTTTCAATCGCATCGGGCCAGGGTTCCGCAAACAGTGTCACATCCACTTCAGTGGTGTTGCGGTTCGCGTCGAGGTAACTGCGCGGAAAAAACGCCTCAATCCACGCGATCCCCAAGCCGGGCGCAAAGTCATACAACTTTTCGACATGCGTGTCCTCCGCCCGCCGTAAAACCGCCAAAGAGCTTGCAAACCTGAAGTCATCCGGGTAATTGACACCGCTGTGCGGCGAATCCAACACCAACGCGGTGTGGCCGGGCACGGACTTGAAAACGGGGGAAGGAGGGTTTGAAGGCATGGAGCTATTGTGCTGCAATGGCGGGCCATTCTTGATCTGGCGAACGGTGGCAGGCAAGCTGAGCAAGAGCCGAACTTCGCAAAACAAAAAAGCCCCATAAACACGAGGCTTACAGGGCTTTTGGGGGTTTGTGTTGGACTGCACCAAACCGATTACTGGCGGAGAAGGCGGGATTCGAACCCGCGGAAGGTATAACCCTTCGCACGCTTTCCAGGCGTGTGACTTAAACCGCTCATCCACCTCTCCAGAGGGACAGATTTTACCTGAGCGCCATGGCGTTTTTTGCTGCCGAGCCTTCGATGACTGCAAATAAACGGATACGGCTTCATCAGCCGCGGGACAGCAACTTCTTGCTCATCCCATCAAATGCTATACTATTTATAGCAAACTATGTAATCAATTCGAGAGCTAGAGGTCTATTTCATTCATATTTTGACGATTTTAGGGACTTTTGTCAAAAAAAGAACCTGCAGGTTCTTTTTATTCAAAAATCACCAAACTCCTACTGTAGTGGCCAC
>JANPCR010000068.1:0-2138 GCA_031431035.1 Rhodoferax sp. | reverse complement strand
CTCGATGAGCAACAGCACAACTCCCGCCTTTGAAATGATCAGCCTGGCGATGCAAGGCACAGTGGCCGTGATCACCCTGAACCGCCCAGAGCGCCTGAATGCGGCGCCACCGCAGATGTTTGAAGAAATTTTGGCTGCCCTACAAGAGTTGCCCAAATTGGGGGCGCGGGCTTTGCTGATCACCGGCGCTGGCCGTGCCTTTTGCAGTGGTGCTGATTTGCAGGCGCGTGCGGACACGCCTGGCGAAACTCGTGGCGAACGCTCGCACAAGGTGTTAACCCAAAGCTATGGCCCGACCATGGTGGCTCTGTCCCAATTGAAAATACCCACTGTGTCCGCAGTGAATGGCGCAGCCGCTGGCATTGGGTGCTCGTTGGCATTGGCCGCAGATTTTGTGATGGCGGCCAGATCAGCGTTCTTTTTGCAGGCATTCGTGAACGTGGGCTTGGTGCCAGACGGAGGGGCCAGTTGGACTCTGCCCCGCCTGGTAGGCCGTGCACGTGCCACTGAAATGATGCTGTTGGGCGAGCGCATCAGCGCTGACAAAGCCGAAAACTGGGGCCTGATTTACCGCGCGGTCGATGACGCCGACTTGCCTGCCCAGGCCATGGCGCTGGCCACGCGCCTGGCCGCCGGCCCCACTGTCGCGCTGGGGCTGGCACGCTATGGCATTGTGCAGGCGCTGAACCAATCCTACGAGGAGGCCTTGGCTGCTGAAGCCAAATCGCAAACGGTCGCGGCCAACAGTGCCGATTCGCGCGAGGGTGGATTGGCCTTTTTGGAGCGGCGCAAGGCCGAGTTCAAAGGGCTTTGAACGCTAGGGTGGCAACAACCTGAAAAGCCTTCCGTTGGCGCTGTCAGTCACGCCATACAGCAAGCCGTCGGGGCCCTGGCGAATGTCGCGAATGCGTTCGCGCCCCAAGTCCATCAGCTTGTGCTCTTTCACGACTTTGCCTTTGAAGGGTTCACTGAGCTCAATGCGGTTCAGATACCCAAATTTGAGTGAGCCGACAAACAAATTGCCGACCCAAGCCTTGCCATAGCGCTCGCTCGTCAAGAATGCCATGCCGGATGGCGCAATCGACGGCACCCAGTAGTGCAAAGGCTGCTCCATGCCGCTTTGGGCAGTGAGCCCGTCGCCGATTTTGCCGCCGCCGTAGTTTTCGCCATAGGTGATGACGGGCCAGCCGTAGTTGCGCCCAGCTTGCGGCAGATTGATCTCATCGCCGCCTTGCGGGCCATGTTCGTGCGTCCACAAAACGCCCTCAGGCGACAGCGTGGCCCCTTGCATATTGCGATGGCCATAGGACCAAATTTCAGGCAACGCGCCCGCGCGTGCTGCCGTTCTGGAAATAGCGCTGGCAATAGCGCTGACATTGGGGTTGGCGGTGTTGAAAGGATTGTCTTTGGGTACGGACCCGTCTTTGCCAATGCGAACCACTTTGCCGTGGTGGTTGTCGAACGTTTGGGCATCGTCTTTGCGCTGGTACCGTTCACCTAGGGTCAAAAACAGATTGCCGTCGGGTTTGCCATTCACGCCTGGCTGTCGACCTTCGACAATGCGGCAGCCAAAGTGCCCATTGCTCGCCACTTTAGGTTTTTGGCTAAAAATCACCCGAACGCCATCCAGGCGACTTGAATCTGCCGACAACTGCGCCCGCGCCAAAGCCGTGCTGTTGCCGCCCGCGCCGGGTTCCGAAAAGCAAAAAAACACGGTGCGGTTGGCGGCAAAATCAGAATCCGCCACGACATCCAGCAAACCGCCCTGCCCGCCCGCTGCAATAGCCGGCAAGCCGGTCAAAGCCGCACCCAATTTGCCATCAGACTCCACAATTCGCATACGGCCCGGCCGCTCGGTCACCAAAAATTTGCCTTCGGGCAAAAACGCAACGGCCCACGGGTTTTGCAAGTTACCGGCTACGGTTTCGGCGCGCGCGCCCTGCGCCAAAGCAGCAGTCGGCGTCAATAGGCCCAAGCTAACAGTGCAAAACGCACCGGCAACGGCACAAAGTACGGGACGGGGAAGGATTGCGGCAGGAAAATAAGGCATATCAGCCTGCAATTTTGACCACCACCCGACCCCGCACCTGCCCTGCCATCAGCGCGTGGGCCTGGGCAATGGCACCGTCCAGCGGCAC
>JANPCR010000067.1:0-27929 GCA_031431035.1 Rhodoferax sp. | reverse complement strand
TGCAGATTCATCCAGCTTTGCACATCGCCGCCAAAGTAGCGCACCAGCCGCATCGCGGTATCAACCGTCACGCCACGCCGCTCCAGCACGATGTCGTTCACGCGCGACGCGGGCACTTTGAGCGCTTGCGACAAGGCGTTTTCGCTCAAGCCCAAGGGTTTCAGGTAGTCTTCGCGCAAGACCTCGCCGGGATGAATGGGGCGAAGACCATTTTTTGGGGCTGCAATCGTCATGGTGAGCTCCTTCACTTCAGTGGTAATCGACAATTTTCACGTCATGAACGCCGTCTGACGCCCAGACAAAATACAGCCGGAACTGGTCGTTGATGCGAATGCTGTGCTGGCCTTTCAAGTTGCCGAGCAAAGCTTCCAGCCGGTTGCCGGGCGGACTCCTCAATGCATCCAGAGTCACAGCGCTGTCCAGTTGTTGCAACTTTCGTTCAGCAACCGACAGAATATTTGCAAACTTGCGTACTCTCTTGCCCTCAAACAGATCGGCGGTGTCCTGATCTGCAAAGGAAATGATCATGCACCTATTTTATACCGTTTGCCGGTAAGCGGCAGGTTTTTTGGTGTTGTCACTTTGCGTGGCGTCCGTCCCGGCCATGGATTCAGCCGCAGGCAATCGCAAAGCCCCCGAAATCAGGCGCGGAAGCAGGGTGTCGCGCAGGGTGGCGAGGGTTTGAGCTTGTTCGCCATTCTCATCGATTGATTTTCGGAGCGCCTTCACAATGTCATCGAAAGCAGCCAACACCGCAGATGAAACATTGAGCACCAACAGCCTGTAAACATTTTCGCGACTCAAGCCTGGAACAGCTGCATCGGTGTTCATGTCATGCAGTCCCAGCGTCATCAGTAACTGGTGGCAATACGACAAAGGCTTGGACGACTTCACGTAAAACACTGTGTCGATGGGAAAAAACGGTCGGCTTTCCCAGTAAATGCTGCCCACGGTTCCTTTGCGCCCAAGAATGATGGATGGATCAGGCACCAGTGACGTATCGTGCCAGCCAGTGATTCCTCCAGAGCCGTAAACAGGCACAGTCCCAGGTTGGCGGTTTTCTGCTTTCAGAGCTTTGCCATAAACGAGTTCAAGCAAAGTGTCCAGCCGCACTGGTAGCCACCCCCTCGGCACCAAGCCCAACTCCGACTCCTCCAAGCCATCCGGAAACAGCGCCGCTGTGGCCTCGTCCATGCCTGCGGGGGCGCGGCCTTGCATCTTGGCGCGCACGGGGTCGAAATCGACAAACCACGACTTGAACAGCGCCTGGGCAATGGCTTCGAGCGTGGCGTTGGTTTCGCGCAGGAGGGTGATGCGGTCGTCGAGGGCACCTAAGACTCCAACGATCCCGAGTTGAATATCAAGCGGTGGACATGCCAGCGATATCTTGTTCAAGTTGCCTTGGGTGAGCTTCGGCATCACGGCCCCGGTCAGATAGGAGTGAATATCTGTGTTCGAGACTGAATACATGAGAAACCGCGTGTCAGCCAGATGGTTCCCTGTAACGATGTGAGCGTGGTTGTTAACCCAAAACTTTCCATGTGCCATGAAAGCAATGGGCGTTTGGCGAGTTCGCATGTTCTCGCCATCCTCCCCGATCAACAGATAACTGCCATCAAATAGGTAGGCATCCACATGGTCAACGACACCAGATGCGCCGTAATATGGATATGGCCCAGCCTTTCGCTCTGACTCCTTGACTGGCCTACGTTTTCCGTCGTGGTTAATCGTCAAATCACCAAATAGAAAAATTGGCCAGTCAGAACTCATACCCTAGCCCCCCCAGCTTCTGTCGAATCAACAAGTCCAACTCCGCCCCCTTGGCCATCTGCTCCCCCAACTTCTCAGTGAGCTGCTGCATCTTGGTGGCAAAGTCCTCATCGTTGTCTTCCACCTCTTCCGCGCCCACGTAACGGCCGGGGGTGAGCACGTGGCCGTGCTGGGCGATTTCGGCCAGTTTGACGCTGCGGCAGAAACCGGGGATGTCTTGGTAGTCGTCTTGTTCCCCACGCCAAGCCGCGACTGTGCTGGCAATGCGCTCGATTACTTCATCGGTGAATTCGCTCTGCACGCGGCTGATCATGGTGGCGAGTTTGCGGGCGTCAATGAACAGCACTTCGCCTTGGCGCTCTTTTTTCTGCTTCACCAAAAACCACAGGCAGGCCGGAATCTGCGTGTTGAAGAACAACTGGCCGGGCAGTGCCACCATGACCTCGACCACGTCGGCATCCACCATGGCGGCGCGGATTTGGCCCTCAGAATTCTGGCTGGAACTCATGGAGCCATTGGCCAACACAATGCCCGCGCGGCCTGTGGGTTTGAGGTGGTGCAGCATGTGCTGAAGCCAGGCATAGTTGGCATTGCCGGGCGGCGGGTCGCCATACACCCAGCGGGCGTCGCCCGTCAGGCTGCCGTGCCACCAGTCGCTGATATTGAAGGGCGGGTTGGCCAGTATGAAGTCCGCACGCAAGTCAGCATGCTGGTTGCGCGTGAAGGTGTCGCCCGGCTCGCGGCCCAAGTTGAAGTCGAGGCCGCGAATGGCCAGGTTCATGGCGGCCAGGCGCCAGGTGGTGGGGTTGGCTTCTTGCCCGTAAATCGACACATCGCCCAGCTTGCCGCCGTGGGCTTCAATAAAGCGTTCACTTTGCACAAACATGCCGCCGCTGCCGCAACACGGGTCGTACACTTTGCCACTGTGCGGGCCCAAGATGGCGACCAGGGTTTTGACAATGCTGGCAGGCGTGTAGAACTGCCCGCCGCGTTTGCCTTCGGCGCTGGCGAACATGCCCAGAAAGTATTCGTAAACCTGGCCCAGGATGTCGCGGGCTACAGAAGGGTTGTCGCCAAAACCGATGGTGGACACCAAATCGACCAGCTCGCCCAATTTGCCATCGGGCAACTGGGCGCGGGCGTAACGTTTGTCCAAAATGCCTTTGAGCTTTGGGTTTTCCGTTTCGATCAGCGTCAGCGCCTCGTCGATGTGTTTGCCGATGGTGGGCTGTTTGGCCACGGCACGAATCGCCTCCCAACGGGCTGCCTCAGGCACCCAGAAGACGTTGACTTCTTTGTAGTAGTCGCGGTCTTCCAGCTCTTTGGCCAGGCTGGCGGGCGCAGCGTCGGCGTAAAAATACTCGTCCTTGGGGTCAGCCAGCCGCACCGCCAGTTCAGCGCGGCGGGCAGCGAAGGTGTCAGAGATGTATTTGACGAAGATCAGGCCGAGCACCAAGTGCTTGTATTCGGCGGCGTCCATGTTGGCACGCAGCTTGTCAGCGGTGGCCCAGAGTGTTTTTTTAATATCGTCAAGCATGAAACGCAATTCCCTTGAGCCCAAGATTTTGGGTCTTCGTCTTCGATTATGACGGGCAGGCTGTTGGCAAGCCGTAGGTTGCTCGGCTCGCACGGGTGACGCGGGTCACCAGGCAACTATGCCTGTGACTTTGTCTCAATGGCTATGCAGGCACTTCGCAGACATCTCGGCAAGCTATTGATTTTTCTAAATTTTTAGAATCTCATATCACCGGTGATATCAGATTTTTCAATTTAATCCGAAAGTGCCAAATTATGAGTCAAATAGGCCTCTAGCTCTCATGGAATGGCGTTTTATTGCTATGTATATTATAGCAATTTTAAAAGCCCAAAAAAAAGCCACCGCAAGGGTGGCTTTGGTCAATGTTTGGTAGGGCGTCACAGACTTGAACTGTGGACCAAAGGATTATGAGTCCTCTGCTCTAACCAACTGAGCTAACGCCCCCAAAGGGCTTTGTTGAAGCCCTAACCAGTGTCGATTGTAAGGGGCTGGTTGACCCAAGCTGAGGCCGCGCGGTGAAGCCAGGCCAGACGGTTACTTGGGGTGACTCAGCGCATTGCTCACCAGTTTGGACGTGATGTCGACAATCTGGATCATGCGGTCATAGGCCATGCGGGTGGGGCCGATCACGCCTAGGGTGCCGACGATTTGGCCATCGACCTCATAGGGAGCGCTCACGATGGACAAGTCTTCAAACGGTACAACCTGGCTTTCGCCACCTATGAAAATGCGCACGCCCTCGGCTTGGCCGGCAATGTCCAGCAGGCGCATCAGTTGGGCTTTTTGCTCGAACAAATCAAACGCACGGCGCAAATGGCCCATGTCGCTGGAAAAGTCAGTCAGGGCCAGCAGGTTTCGTTCGCCAGAGATCACGATTTCGTCTTTGGTGTCGGCAATCGCGTCAGAACTGACGGTGACAGCCGCTTGCATGAGCGTCGCGATTTCAGAGCGCAGCGATTCGACTTCGTTTTGCAGGCGCTCGCGCACCTGTTCGAGCGCCAGGCCGACGTAATGGGTATTGAGGTAGTTGGCGGCTTCCACCAAATTGGCCTGCGTGTAGTCAACTTCGGTGAAGATCACGCGGTTTTGTACGTCTCCTTCAGGCGAGACGATGATGACCAGCAGGCGGCGCTCCGAGAGACGCAAAAACTCAATGTGCCGAAACACCGAGGTACGCCGTGGCGAAATCACCACGCCGACAAACTGGGACAGGCTAGAAAGCAGATTGGCGGCGTTGGAAATGACTTTTTGCGGCTGATCGGGCGCCAAGCTGTGGGCGGCAAACTGGCCGCGCTGCACGGTCAGCATGGTGTCCACAAACAAGCGGTAGCCTTTGGCCGTGGGAATGCGCCCCGCTGAAGTGTGGGGGCTGACGATCAGGCCCAGCTCTTCCAGGTCGGACATCACATTGCGAATGGTGGCTGGCGACAGTTCAATGCCCGTCGCGCGGGACAGCGTGCGCGAACCCACGGGTTGGCCGTCGGCAATGTACCGCTCGACCAGCGCTTTCAACAACAACTTGGCACGATCATCCAGCATGGCTTCATTTTAGTGATGTAATTTGCAAATGAAATCCAAATTCCGCCAGGTTGCGTTGATTGGCAAATACCAGACCGTTGCGTCAGGCGCGTCGGGTGCGTCTTCGCGCCACGCGCTGGAGGACATTGCCCATTTTCTGCACACCCACGGTTGCGAGGTGTGTTTTGAGTTTGACACGGCCCGAAATACCGGCATTTCGGGCTACCCCTTGCTGGATGTCGCCGCCATCGGTGCGCAATGCGACCTGGGGCTGGTGGTGGGGGGCGACGGCACCATGCTCGGCATTGGCCGCCAATTGGCGCGTTTTGGGGTGCCGCTGATCGGCATTAACCAAGGGCGCTTGGGTTTTGTGACCGATATTCCCTTTGAAGGTTACCAAACTACCTTGGCCGCCATGTTGCAAGGCGAGTTTGAAGAAGACCACCGCAGCCTCATGCACGCCCGGGTCATGCGCGATGGGCGCTGCGTGTTTGACGCGCTGGCCATGAACGACGTGGTGGTTAACCGGGGCGCAACATCGGGCATGGTCGAGTTACGGGTCGAAGTGGACGGCCATTTTGTGGCCAATCAGCGAGCCGACGGGCTGATTATTGCCACGCCAACTGGGTCAAGCGCCTACGCATTGTCAGCCGGCGGGCCTTTGCTGCACCCGTCCATTCCGGGCTGGGTGATGGTGCCGATCGCGCCCCACACCTTGTCGAACCGCCCCGTGGTGATTGCCAATGCCTCCGAAATCGCCATTGAAATTGTGGCCGGACGCGATGCCAGTGCCAACTTTGACATGCAGTCCCTGGCGTCTTTGCTGCATGGTGACCGCATTGTCGTCAATCGGTCTGAGCACCATGTGCGGTTTTTGCACCCCAAAGGCTGGACTTACTTCGACACACTGCGGCAAAAAATGCACTGGAACGAAGGAGTTGCCTGACCTATGTCGCTCAAACGAATCGTCCTGCGAGATTTTGTGATCGTCAGCGAGCTGGAGCTCGAGCTGGCGACGGGTTTCACGGTTTTGACGGGTGAAACGGGCGCTGGCAAGTCCATTTTGATCGACGCCTTGCAGCTGGTCACTGGCGCCCGGGCAGACCCCAGCGTGATCCGCGAAGGCGCTGCCCGCACCGATGTCAGTGCCGAATTTGATTCGAATTCGAGCCTGGCAGACTGGCTGGGACAGGCTGGTTTTGACACCAGTGACAGTTTGCTATTGCGCCGAACAGTCGATTTGCAGGGCAAAAGCCGCGCGTGGATCAATGGCAGCCCTGCCACCGCCACGCAATTGCGCGAAATCGGCGAGCAATTGCTTGATATCCATGGACAACACGCCTGGCAAAGCCTGACCCGGCCCGAAGCCGTGCGCGGTTTGCTGGACGCTTACGCCAAGGTCGCTACAGATGGGCTAAGCCGTCTTTGGCAGCAATGGCGCAATGCGCAAAATACCTTGAGCGCGGCTCGTTTGGCGCAAAATTCTTTGCAGCATGACCGCGACCGTCTGGCCTGGCAAATTGCTGAAGTTGACAAGCTGGCCCCGTCGCCGAATGAGTGGCCCACTTTGAACCAGGAACACGGCCGTTTGTCCAATGCGCAAAGCCTTCTTGACGGTGCGCAAGCTGCCTTGCAGGCGCTGGACGAAGATGAATTCAGCGCCCTGGTCGGTTTAAACAAGGCCGCTGGTTTGTTGCAAAGCCAAGCGCAGATTGAGCCACAATTTCGGGAATTGGCGGAAGTTTTGGCGTCCAACCTGGCTCAGGTTGAAGACACGGTGCATACCTTGAGAATTTACCTGCGCAAAACCGAACTCGACCCCGACCGCCTGAATGTGCTGGACGAGCGAGTCGCATTGTGGATGTCTTTGAGCCGCCGCTACAAACGCAGCGCCGCTGAATTGCCGGAAACATTGCAGGCCTGGCGCGAAGAAATGGCCCGGCTGGACGCCAGTGCCGACCTGAATGCACTTGAAGCGCTGGAGGCCAAAGCCCAGTCCGCATTTTTGGCAGAGGCCAAAATCATCTCCAAGGCGCGTGTCAAAGCCGCGCCGCTATTAGCCAAAGCCATCACCACAGCCATGCAGGGTTTGGGCATGCAGGGCGGAGTTTTTGAGGTTGCCATCACGCCTTTGGCACAGCCCATGCAATCGGGACTGGAGGACGTTGGTTTTTTGGTGGCTGGCCACGCAGGCAGCACGCCCCGCGCAGTCAATAAGGTGGCGTCTGGCGGCGAGTTATCGCGCATGGCCTTGGCCATCGCCGTGACAACCAGTCAACTGGGTACTGCTCAAACCCTGATTTTTGATGAGGTTGACGCGGGAGTCGGCGGTGCAGTGGCCGAAACGGTGGGGCGCTTGATGAAGCAGTTAGGGCTGGACCGCCAGGTGCTGGCCGTCACTCATTTGCCCCAGGTTGCAGCCTGCGCGGATCATCACTTGGTGGTTGCCAAACAACTTGTCAGTGGCATGACCTTGAGCTCGGTGGGCAGCGTGCAAGGCGAGCTGCGCGTGGCAGAGGTGGCCCGTATGTTAGGGGGAGAGCGGCTTTCAAGCACCACATTGGCGCACGCCAAAGAGATGTTGCAGCCAAGAACTTGAAACTAAATGACTGAATCGCTGTCCAAATCTTGCACTATGGAAATTGTTTTAATCACTGGCATGTCAGGCTCTGGCAAGTCTGTGGCCCTGCATGCCCTGGAGGACGCAGGCTACTACTGTGTGGACAATTTGCCACCCGAGCTTTTAGTTCAGTTTGTGATGCTGGAGCAAGAGCAAAAAGCGAGCCGCGTGGCCATTGCCATGGACGTGCGCAGTGCCACTTCATTGCACATTGTTCCGGAGCAATTGAATGTTTTGCGGAAACAGGGCGTGTCGATCAAACCACTATTTTTGGATGCCACCACGGGCACCCTGGTTCGGCGCTATTCGGAGTCGCGACGCAAGCACCCCTTGTCGCAATCTGAAACCGGGCCAGGGGCCAAAGAAGAGCGCCGTGTGCTGGTGGACGCGATTGAACACGAACGCGAATTGCTCGCGGACCTGCGCGAGCAAGCTCACGTGATTGACACCAGCATCATCCGCCCGTCGCAGTTGCAAGGCTATGTCAAATCCCTGATTTCAGCGCCTGCCGGCCAGTTGACGCTGGCGTTCGAGTCATTTGCGTTCAAGCGCGGCGTCCCCACCGACGCAGACTTTGTATTCGATGTTCGCATGCTCCCCAACCCTCACTATGAGCCCGAGTTGCGAGCGCTGACCGGGCGCGATGAACCGGTTGCTGATTTTTTGGAGCAACAACCCGAGGTGGGTGAAATGTTGCGCCAAATTGACGGGTTTATAAGTTACTGGCTGGATTCTTTGGTGCGCGACCATCGCAGCTATGTGACCGTTGCAATCGGCTGTACGGGCGGGCAACATCGCTCTGTTTACATTGTTGAGCAACTCGCAGAAAGCTTTGCCGACAAGTGGGCGACCATGAAACGCCATCGTGAGCTGGACGCCCTGCCAGGCCGCTTTGCGCCAACCTCGGCCGGCTGGCTACCCACCTGACAGCAACTTGCGAATCGGCGCTGGCAGGCCCATTTGCAAGGCTGCCGCCAAGCTGAACCATTCTGCGCCTTCCACGGTCAAAGCGGTCTTGGGAGCCGTCAACCGAATCGGGTGCAAGTGCAGGTCTTTGTGGGTCAAAACGTGAACAAAAAGTGGCTCATCGGCAAGTTTGTCGCGTTTGCTGGCGGCAACGCTGTTTTGCAGGCTTGAGCGGCTTTCAAAGTCGGCAAAGCAGTACAAGCCAGCCCAAACCCCAGGCGCAGGCCGTTTTTTCAATAGAATCTCGCCGGATTTGGTTTGCGCCCAAAGCAGCCACAGCGACTGGGCACTGCGTTTAATTTTGCGTGTTTTAACGGGGTATTTTTCTGGTGAACCTTCGGCCTTGGCAATGCAATCGACAGAGATGGGGCATTTGTTGCATTTGGGTTTTTTGGCGGTGCAAAGCGTGGCGCCAAGATCCATCATGCCTTGGGTGTAACGCTGCATGCTTTGTGCCAGCCCGTCCTGTGGCAGCATTTCGGTGGCGTGTCTCCAAAGCTGTTGTTCATTGCGGGCGCTGGACAAATCAGCGTCAAACCCCAGCGCGCGCGTCAGAACACGTTTGACGTTGCCATCCAAAATGGCGACGCGTTCGCCAAAACAAAGCGAGGCGATAGCGCCTGCAGTCGAGCGCCCAATACCAGGCAAGGTTTGAAGTGTCTTGGCATCTGACGGAAAGGTGCCGCCAAAGTCGGACACGATCCGAATTGCGCAAGCATGAAGATTTCGCGCCCGGCTGTAGTAGCCCAAGCCGCTCCACAACGCCAAAACGTCGTCGAACGGAGCATTCGCCAAGTCAAGAACTGTTGGGAAGCGCTGGGTGAAACGGTCAAAATAACCCAGTACTGTTACCACCTGGGTTTGCTGCAGCATGACCTCAGACAGCCAAACGCGGTAGGGGTCACGCGTTTGCTGCCAAGGCAAATGGTGCCTGCCAGCGGTCTCTTGCCAGCGAACAACCTTCGCGGCAAGGCTTTCAGTCAGCGGCGTCACGCTTTGCTGAGTTTCGACTCGGGCTTGGCTTTAGGTGCAGGGACCAGAGGCTTTGCATTGCCCGTGTTTGGGACCTGTTGCGCTTTGGCTTGGGTCAGGTAGTTGGTCAATTCGAGCAGTTTGGCATCAAGCAGGTTCAGCCCGGCTTCTTGCGTGCTAATTTCCTTAATGCGGTCGCCTAAGCCGCCCGTGGCTTGGTGAATTCGGTCTATCGCTTCAATTCGCCTTGAAAAAGTACGACGCCGCTCGCGCAATTGCGCGTCGAGCTGAGAGGCAGCTGATTTGCTCCAGAGTTCAACATCCCCCAGCGCAGTTTCGTGAATTGACCGCAAGCGGGTGGCCAAGGCGCGCACCAACCGGTCCGCAAACTCGCTTTGCGCTAACCTGAAAACATTGCCAATCCCCAAATACTGCAAATGGCTTTGCTCCACCATGTCGAGTCCGAGCAAATAGGGGCCCATAGGGGGTTCAGCAGGAACCTGCAATGAAAAGCCGTGCTCGGCATTGAGCTGCTTGAACGAAGCGTCCAACATGGACTGGATCTCAGTCATGATCTTCTGCACCTGGGTCAGCGTCGCCCTCAAACGGCTGAAGGTCTCTGCGTAGGCTTTTTTGACGCCCAATTTCAAACCCTTTTGCTGTAAAGCGGCCGTTAATTCAGTCATCTCCTTTTTGAGACTGGCGGGGCCAAGAAGATTGAAGACTTCGCGCAGTAGTTTGAGGTGAACCGAGCGGACCGCATGAATTTTGGCACCGCCCGCGTCAAATTCGGTTTGTTCCTGCGAAATGCGGGTGCGCATGTGCTTGATGACCGATGCGTTCTTTCCTTGCAGACCTTTGAGCTCTAGCTGCTGTTCGGCCAGGTCACGCCGTCTGATGTTGATGACGCGCCCCGTTTCGGCGCGCAGGTCAGAAATGGCTTGCGCAACGGCTTCGCCCAATATTTTGTGTCGCTGTCCCATGATGCTCGTGCCCAAAGCTGCTTCCAGCACTGGCAAGCAACTTCTTCGCAAAAGGTTGGCATCGTTGGTTACTTTGCCAACCAGGCCTTTGTGTGCCGATACTGGAATGACCCTTTCGAGGGGGATGTTCAATATTTCAGCGGTGGATGCGCATTGCCGGTCGATTTGCGCCTGCATTTGTTCAGCCGTGCTCAGCGGATCCCAAAGCGTGTCTATTTTGTTGAGGACAACCAGACGAGAACTGTTTTGACTGGTCTCGCTGACCAAATGTTCGCGCCAAATCGCCAAATCTGACTTGGTGACGCCCGTGTCAGCGCCCAAAATAAACAATACCGCTTGGGCTTGGGGTATCAGGCTGACGGTGAGTTCAGGCTCGGCGCCAATGGCATTCAATCCTGGCGTGTCCAAAATAACCAAACCCTGCTTCAGAAGTGGGTGCGCGATGTTGATCAGTGCATGACGCCATTTGGGCACTTCAACCATGCCTTTGGCGTCAACGATGGGGTTGTCTTGGGGCGACTGGCTGTGCCAGAAGCCCAGGGCCCGAGCCTCATCCTGCGTTACTTTGCGTGACTCGGCGACCTTTTCCAGTGCCAAGGCCAATTGCTTTGGGTCATTTACATCCAGGTCAATCCGAGTCCATTTTTCAGGAACTCCTCGCCATTCCATCAGTGACTGGGGCTTGAGCCGGGACTCGATGGGAAGCAGGCGAAGGCAGGGTGGCACGTCCGCGTCAAAACCCATTTCGGTTGGACACATCGTGGTACGCCCCGCGCCGGCCGGCATGATGCGGCGACCATAACCTGCAAAGAAAATCGCATTGATCATCTCTGACTTGCCACGAGAAAACTCTGCAACAAATGCAACCATAACTTTGTCTGAGCGTACTTGCGCTTCAAGCCGCTTGATACGTTCTTCGACTGCAGCATCCGACAGGTCGTGGTCTTTCATCCACTCGCCCAGCAGCTTGAGACGCAAGGCGCATTCCCGGCGCCACACACCGTGCTGATCGAACTGTTCGTTGAATGAAGTAGTCAATGGAACCCCAAATAATCTTTCAATATATCACCGAGAGGCACAAATTCCTTCAGTATTTCTGGCAAGAGGGGCAGAAAAATGTCGATCTTTGTCCTTGCCGAATCTGCTGAATGGAGGTCGAACAGACCTTGCAGGCCTCGCCGCTACGGCCATAAACCATGGCTTCAAGTTGAAAATGTCCCGTCTCACCGTTGGCATTTGAAAAGTCTCGCAGAGTGCTGCCGCCCCGCTCAACCGCCCGTGCCAGAACCAGCTTAATTGCGCCATGAAGTTTGGCCGCTCGCGGGCGACTCAGTTTTTGGGCGCGGAGCGTTGGCCGAATGCCAGCCAGAAACAGCGCCTCTGAGGCGTAAATGTTCCCGACGCCAACCACCAAGTCTCCGGCGAGCAACAACTGCTTGATTGGGGTGTTCCGACTTTTCAGACCGGTGTGAAACGCAGTCAAATTGAAATCATCGGATAGAGGTTCTACCCCGAGCCGTCCCAAAAGCTTTTGCGCCACTGCGCCGTCCTGAGCGTCAGCAAAAACCACGGCTCCAAAGCGGCGAGGGTCGTTCAAACGCAAGGTTCCCAGGCTGGTTTGCATCTCAAAATGGTCGTGGATGCCGCGATTTTTAAGATTGTTAGAAAATGTAAGGCTGCCGGACATTCCCAAGTGAATCAACAAAAGGCCTTCGTCAAGGTCAATAAGCAAGTACTTTCCGCGTCGACGGACTGCGTTGACGGTGCGCCCTGACAGGCTGTCCGGGTGGCATCCCAAAGGCCACCGCAGAGTCTTGCCCATACTGACGCTCAAAACTCGCGCCCCTTGGATGCGATTGGCAAAACTCAGTCGGGTGACTTCAACTTCAGGTAATTCGGGCATGTCATTCAACGTTCAAACGTGGTTGGATTATTATGGATTCATGTTTCTTTCCAAAAGCCATACGAATCAACCGCAATTTGCCTTTTTGCGATTCGCAAAGCCCAGGCTTTTGCCAAAAGGAATGCCGCGCTGGGTCGTCCAAGCGATTTTTGGTTTGGCTCCTTTCGCTGTAAGTGGTGCAGTCGCACAAGCCGTAACCGGCCAGCTTAGCCCTATTTCAGCAGCAACTGCGCCCCGGGGCGAAACTGCCCTTATTGAAAACTCCGCCTTGGACACGCCGCTTTTCTACCAACTAATTTTGGGTGAATTAAATGCACAGTCGGGTGAACCAGGGGTGGGATTCAGTTTGATTTTGGATGCAGCCCGAAAGACAGCGAGTCCCAAACTGTACGAGCGGGCGGTTGAGGTGGCAATTCAAGCCCGTTCGGGTGACGCTGCGCTTCAGGCGGCTCGGGCCTGGAAATTGGCGTTCCCAGGATCCCGTGAAGCGAATGGCTGGATTCTGCAAATCTTGACAGGCTTGAACCGGGTGGGTGAAACACTGGAGCCGCTCAAAAGTGAAATTACTAACGCGGCCCCGGTTGACCGCGGTGCTGCCATTGCAGGCATTCCAAGGTATTACGCGCGGACAACTGACAAACTGCTCGCAACCACGGTGGTTGAGCAGGTTCTTGCCGACTATATGGCCAGCCCGCAATTGGGTGCTGTTGCATGGACGGTTGTTGGTCAAATGCGCGCCAACAGTGGAAACGCAAGCGGCGCCTTGGACGCAGCTGCCCGCGCTCAACAGCTGGATGTGACCTCCGAGGGGCCAGCCCAAATCGCGTTGTCACTGGTGCAAGCCAAAACGCCCTTGGCAGAGCAAATCGTGCGCAAGCACCTTGAAGGCAAGGCGGGCGGCGAGACTCGCATGGATTTTGCCAGGGTGTTGTTGGACGCCCAGCGGTATACAGATGCAGCGGCGCAATTGCAAATTTTGACCGCTCAGCATCCTAATCATATGCAGGCTTGGTTAGTCAAAGGGGCGCTGGAAATCCAGGATAAAAAGCTGGATTTTGCTGAGGTGTCCTTGAAGCGGCATATTGAATTGGTGACCGCAGGCCCAACGAACCGTACCGCTGAAGGTTCACGAAGTTTGGCGCAGGCCTATCTTTCATTGGCCCAAATTTCTGAATTACGGAAGGACTTCGCGCAAGCAGAGAAATGGCTTGCCCAGATTGAAAACTCTGACGACATGATTGGCGCTCAAAGTCGACGTGCAGCCATATTGGCCAAACAAGGTCGGCTGGAAGAGGGGCGCAAACTGCTTAAAGGACTGCCTGAGAAATCGCCTGCTGAGGCTCGCGCCAAAATTGTGGCAGAAGTGCAATTTCTGAGAGACAACAAACAGTTCCAAAGCGCCTACACCCTGTTGTTTGAAAAGAATGCGCAGAGCCCAATCGATCATGAGTTGCTTTACGAGCAGGCAACCCTTGCCGAAAAGTTGGGTCAACTGGACGAGATGGAGCGTATTTTGCGGGCCATTATGGCTTCAAAGCCGGATTACCAGCATGCGTACAACGCTTTGGGATATTCATTGGCTGAGCGCAAAGTGCGTTTACCGGAAGCCCGTCAATTGATCCTCAAAGCACTTGAATTGGCACCCGATGATCCATTCATCACTGACAGTTTGGGGTGGGTTGAGTTTCAAAGTGGCAATTTACCCGAGGCTTTGCGAATCCTTCAAAACGCGTTCAAGTCAAAACCTGATGCGGAAATCGCGGCCCACTTAGGAGAAGTTTTGTGGGTGAGTGGAAAGCGTGAACAGGCCTTGGTGATATGGCGTGAAGGTGTCGCTTTAAATTCCGAAAGTGAGACGCTGGTCGAAACGCTCAAGCGGTTGCGAGTGAAGCCGTGACGGGTTTGTGCAGGGTCAGCTTCGCCTTTTGTTTACTTTTGTCCGCTGTCCTCGCAGGTTGTTCGGCTACCCCAACTCGCTCGTTGCAGGCTGTTGACACTGCAGTTTCGGTCGGGGTGTCAGCATCGTATCGGGGTCGGTTGGCCTTGAAAATTGATTCGGATGAAGCCTCTGACTTTGGCCCGCCAAAGGGGCAGTCCTTTAGTGCAGGTTTTGAGCTGGCTGGCAACGCTCAAACTGGAAGTTTGACGCTGACCAACCCCCTTGGAAGCGTTGTCGCCAATTTGCTTTGGTCCCAGGGCACAGCAGAGTTGCAGGTAAATGGGGCTCGGCAATCCTTCCAATCGCTTGATGCCTTGGTTAAACATGTTACGGGTACGGTTGTTCCAGTGGACAGCCTTTTTAACTGGTTGGCGGGTAGGAGCGCAGTTGCCGCCGAATGGGAGGCAGATTTGTCGCAAATTTCAATTGGCCGCTTGACTGCTAGGCGAAACCTGCCGAGCAAAGTAGAACTCAAAATGGTGGTTGAGCCATGAACGCGATTTTTGACGTTTGTGCGCCAGCGAAGTTGAACCTGTTTTTGCACATCACTGGTAGAAGAGCCGATGGCTACCATGAGTTGCAGTCTGTATTCATGTTGATTGACTGGTGTGATCGATTGCATTTCGAAATTCGCAGGGATGGACGCCTCAGTCGAGAAGACTTGGCAGGGGATCTGCCCGCGGATGATTTGGTTTTGAAGGCGGCGCGAGCACTTCAAACTGCGACAAAAACACCGCTTGGCGCTCAAATTGGGATTGAGAAGCACATTCCCACCCAAGCAGGAATGGGCGGAGGTTCTTCTGACGCGGCATCGACTCTGCTCGCGCTCAATCGGCTTTGGGATACACAACTTAGGCTTGATCAATTGCTTGAAATTGGCTTGGGCCTGGGAGCAGACGTGCCGTTTTTCTTGACCGGTCGGAACGCTTGGGTACAAGGCGTTGGAGAAAAAATCACGCCCATTGAACTGCCGGAGGCGCGCTTTGTTGTGATCAAACCTCCTGAGGGATTGGATACTGGTCGCATTTTCTCAGCGCCTGGATTGAAGCGCGACACCAAAACTGCTATAATCTCAGGCTTTGCGGAAGATCCATTCGGGTTTGGCAGGAACGATTTGCAACCAGTCGCCCAGGAATTTTGTGGCGGTGTCAAAACTGCAATTGAATGGTTGGGCGCAGCAGGGTTAATGGGCAGGATGACGGGTTCTGGTAGCGCTGTTTTTTCAAAATTACAGGTGCCGAATCAAGTAATAGACCAAGCCCACGCAGGTGCGCAGGGATTGAAGGAATTAAATCTTGCGGCACCGACTGGATATGTTGTCAAATCATGCCGTAATTTGCCTGCACACCCACTGCATGGTTGGGCAAGGTCCGTATAGTCAAGTTGAATAAAGGGTTGGCAGATTGTTTCTGTTGACCTGTGGAGGGGAGTCGCCAAGTTGGTTAAGGCACTGGATTTTGATTCCAGCATGCGAAGGTTCGAGTCCTTCTTCCCCTGCCAAAGCGCTTTTGATAATTGTCTTTGAATTTCTCCTCAACGTTTGTCTTTACGCTACCTTAATTGTCTCGGTCGGAATTCTCATGCAGGTAGCTCCTCCCCCTGATTTCATGGTTTTTACCGGTAATGCCAATCCTGGCATGGCCGCCGATATCGCCCGGCATTTGAATATCAGCTTGGGTGCTGCAACGGTTGGTCGGTTCTCGGACGGCGAGGTGACGGTAGAGATTAACCAAAACGTTCGAGCGCGAGACGTATTTGTCGTGCAAAGTACTTGCGCGCCCACCAACGAAAATTTGATGGAATTGCTGATCATGGTTGACGCCCTGAAAAGGGCATCAGCTGAACGCATCAGTGCGGTAATTCCTTATTTCGGTTACGCAAGGCAGGATCGGCGTCCAAGGTCGAGCAGGGTGCCCATCACAGCCAAAGTGGTTGCCAACATGTTGCAAGCAGTCGGGGTGGCCAGAGTTTTGACGATGGACTTGCATGCTGATCAAATCCAGGGTTTTTTTGACATTCCTGTGGACAATATTTATGCCTCGCCCGTATTGCTCGGGGATTTGCGCTTGAAGAAATATGAGGATTTGATCGTGGTCTCACCAGACGTGGGCGGCGTCGTCCGCGCACGCGCTCTTGCCAAGCAGTTGGATTGCGATTTGGCCATCATTGACAAGCGTCGCCCTCGCGCCAATGTGAGCGAGGTGATGCACGTGATCGGTGAAATTGATGGCCGCAACTGCGTCATCATGGATGACATGATCGACACGGCGGGAACTTTGGTGAAAGCTGCCGAGGTTCTCAAAGAGCGTGGTGCAAAAAAGGTTTACGCCTATTGCACCCACCCGATATTTTCCGGGCCTGCAATTGAACGCATAGCCAACGGCAACGCGCTTGACGAGGTTGTTGTGACCAACACCATTCCTCTGAGCAGGGCTGCATCAGAATGCCAAAAAATCCGCCAACTTACCGTTGCGCCGTTGATCGCAGAAACGATTGCGCGCATTGCCAAAGGTGAGTCGGTGATGAGTTTGTTCTCGGATCAGGAAAACCTTTTCTAGGTTTTCGATCTGTCTCAATTGGTCATCAGTTGAGCGTTTGATCTGGGCAAAAAGTGGGTCTGTGAGACTTTTCTCAGCGGGCCTTTTTAAAACGGAATCACACTGGTCGCGGTGGATTCTCTTACTGGAGTTGATTTTATGAAATTTGTCGCTTTTGAGCGTCCAAAGCAGGGTACGGGTGCGAGCCGCCGTCTCCGCATTTCCGGTCGCACGCCCGGTATTGTTTATGGTGGCACGGTTCCAACGCAGTTGATCGAACTCGATCACAACGCGCTGTGGCACGCCCTCAAGAAAGAAGTGTTTCACTCGACCGTGCTCGACATGGACGTGGGTGGCACCGAAAGCAAAGTGTTGTTGCGTGATGTACAGATGCACCCGTTCAAGCAACTCGTTTTGCACATTGACTTTCAACGCGTCGATGCGAACACTAAGCTGCACATGAAAGTGCCATTGCACTACAGCGGAGACGAAAATTCACCTGCGGTGAAAACCGAGGGCTGCATCGCCAACCACGTCATCACTGAAATTGAAGTGAAGTGCTTGCCGGCAGACTTGCCAGAATTCATTGCAGTTGATCTCAGTGGACTGAAAAAGGGCGCTTCTTTGCACCTGTCAGACATCGTTTTGCCTAAGGGTGTGACGGTTGTGACGCACGGCAAGAACAATCCAGTATTGGTTTCGGTGGTGATGGTTGCAGGTGCTGAGCCAGCGGCCGATCCTGCCGCTGCTGCTGCCGGTGCTCCCGCTGCTGGCGCAAAAGCTGGTGCTGCTGCACCTGCTGGTAAGGCTGGCGCTGCTGCTGGGAAAGCGGCCGCTCCAGCTGGAAAGGCGGCTCCCGCTGCCAAAGCGCCCGCCGCCAAGAAGTAATTTCAGAATACTCAGGAGCCCTTGCAAAAACCAAG
This sequence comes from Rhodoferax sp., assembly GCA_031431035.1. Taxonomy (GTDB): domain Bacteria; phylum Pseudomonadota; class Gammaproteobacteria; order Burkholderiales; family Burkholderiaceae_C; genus JANYCG01. Next base: position 10,261 of record JANPCR010000067.1, on the reverse strand, counting down.
CAATCCTTGAGACGGTCGACGGACCTGGAAATGTCTTTGAAAGGCCCACTTCGGTGGGCCTTTTCTTTTGGCACGCCACTATTTCAGTGCCTTCGTGTTTTCGTGGTCAAATTCTGCACATGATCAAACTGTTTGTCGGATTGGGCAACCCTGGCCCAGAGTATGAGAGCACCCGACACAATGCCGGATTTTGGTGGATCGATGCGCTCGCCCGTGACCTTAAAGTTGTGCCAGTGATGGACAAAGGCTATTTTGGAATGCTGGCCCGCACCAGTGTGCAAGGGCAAAACGTCTGGTTGCTCAAGCCCCAGACTTTCATGAACCTGTCGGGCAAGTCCGTGGGTTCTTTGGCTCGGTTTTTCAAGATTGAACCCCAAGAAATTTTGGTGGCTTACGATGAGCTTGACCTTGAACCTGGCGACGCCAAACTTAAAATGGGCGGCGGTCGAGGCACTCACAATGGGCTACGGGACATTTACGATCAGCTTGGTACGGGTGATTTTTGGCGTCTGCGCCTTGGGATTGGGCACCCTGGCATCAAGTCAGAAGTGATTCATTGGGTGCTCAAAAAGCCGTCACTTGATCACCGTATAGCCATTGAGCAAAGCATTGACCGGGCCCTTAAATCTGTTTCGCATTTTGTGGCGGGCGAAATGGACAAAGCGACGATGCTGGTCCACACCAGCAAGCCGCCCAGACCAAAGCCACCACGGCTTGTGCAGCCAACAACCCCGTTGCCGCCTGAAGCCCGGCAGCCTGACCCTGCGGGCTAACTATTTTCGGAGTCCAAAGTGCCACATTCACAAATCAGCGTTTGCTTTTTGAAGTTTTTAGGTTGCTTGGTTTTGGCAGGTTCGACCAACTCGGTTTTGGCACAAACCGCCTACAAATGTGGCAATACCTACAGTCAAACACCCTGTCCAGCAGGCGTTCAAATTGACGCACCGGATACTCGAACGGTGGATCAGAGAGATGCGTCCGCTAAGGTGACGCGTGACAGCGAGAAGGTGGTCGAAAAAATGGCCAACGAACGAAAAAGGCGAGAGAGAGCTGACTTGGCTTTGAGTTCCAAGGCGCGTTTAGGTGTGGTTGACAAACCAAAAGAGGTTGAGGTCAAGCGCACCACCGCAGTGCCGATCATCGTCAAAAAGCCCAAGCCCCCAAAAGCCGCTGCAAAAAAGGCTGCGAAACCCGCTACCCAATATGCCGAGGTGGTCAAACCAGTGAAACCGCCCAAGCCACCTAAGCTAAAAAAATCCGCCAAGTCACCTGACGCATAAAAGGCAAACCAGATTCGAAGGGGTGAATCAGTTGGTTTCGCCCTGCAACCTGCGGTATTTTTGCCAAAGTGTCTCCTGATTTTCGACGCAATTGGGATCCACGGGGATGCAGGCCACTGGGCAAACCTGCACGCACTGGGGCTCATCAAAGTGACCCACGCATTCGGTGCATTTTTTTGGGTCAATCTGGTAGATCTCAATGCCCATGAAAATAGCATCGTTGGGGCACTCGGGTTCGCAAACGTCGCAATTTATACACTCGTCGGTGATGATCAAGGCCATAGCCGGATTATCGGTGGGTCTGGGAGGTGCTGGCTGCAAAAACTGTTGAAGTCTTGTTCATAATGAGGTCAATTATTTTAATCCATGGGCCTTTTTTTACTCAAACGATTCGCCACCTTGGTGGCTACCCTCATAGGGGCATCAATTGTTGTTTTCATGGTGTTGGAAATACTGCCGGGCGATGCGGCGTTGATCTTGATGGGCCCCGACGCTGCGCCTGAGGCAGTGCGAGCCTTGGCCGACAAGCTAGGGTTGAACCGCCCTCCACTTGAGCGCTATTGGTCTTGGATCTCGGGGCTGGCCACTGGGGACTTGGGCCTGAGCTACACCTACAGCTCGCCCGTGTCTGAATTGGTTTGGGAGCGGCTGGCGGTTACGGTTCCGCTGGCGATGATGGCGATGCTCTTGACCACGGTGTTGGCTTTGAGCGTGGGTATTTATGCTGCGTCCAACCACAATAAATTGGGCGATGTGGGGCTGATGGGCCTAACCCAAATTGGCATTGCGATCCCAAATTTTTGGTTTGCGATTCTGCTGATTCTGCTGTTTTCCGTGCATTTGCAATGGTTTTCAGCTGGCGGATTTGAGGGTTGGGATGAAGGGGTTTTGGAAGGGCTCAAATCTTTGCTGTTGCCCGCCCTATCTCTGGCGGTTGTGCAAGCGGCAATTTTGGCGCGCATAACCCGCTCGGCTGTGCTCGAAGTGTTTCGCGAAGACTTTGTGCGTACTGCGCGGGCCAAAGGCCTGTCCAAACGAGCGACGGTGTGGGGGCATGTGCTGCGCAACGCCATGATTCCCGTGATCACTGTCATGGGTCTGCAATTCGCAGAGCTTTTGGCAGGCACGATCGTGGTTGAAAACGTGTTCTATTTGCCAGGTCTGGGGCGTTTGATTTTTCAGTCTATCTCCAACCGCGACCTGATTGTGGTGCGCAACTGTGTGATGCTGCTGGCCACTATGGTAGTCGTCGTTAATTTTGTGGTGGACGTGCTTTACGCGGTGATTGACCCGCGCGTTAAGGCCAGCGACATATGACGGCCGTGCATCAGCCCGCGCCAAACTCAAACGGCAATCTGACTGTGAAGGTGCGCCCACGCGACGGTTCGAACCAGATTTCGTTTTGGACGCGAGCAAGGTCGCACCGCAGTTTTGTGATCGGTGGCGTTTTTACGCTGATGCTGGTTTTGGCCGCAGCCTTGTCATGGGTTTGGACGCCATGGTCTCCCTACGAAATTGACATGGCGGCCAAGCTACAGGCACCAAACGCTGCTCATTGGCTGGGTACCGATCCGTTTGGCCGTGATGTCGCCTCTCTGCTGCTGGTGGGGGCCCGTAACTCCATTTTGGTAGGCGTCATTGCAGTGACCATCGGGCTGGTCATCGGCGCAGGATTGGGTTTGCTTGCCGCAGCAAAACGCGGCTGGGTAGAAGAAGGCATCATGCGCTTGGCTGACTTCACATTTGCCTTCCCGGCGATTTTGTCGGCCATCATGATGACAGCGGTTTTTGGCGCGGGCATCGTGAATTCAATCATCGCCATTGGCATATTCAATATCCCCAACTTCGCGCGTGTGACGCGAGCCTCTGCCGTGGCTGTGTGGTCGCGCGAGTACGTTTTGGCCGCAAGAGCCTGTGGCAAGGGGCCTTTCAAAATCACCTTTGACCATGTGCTGCCCAACATTTCGTCAGTGCTGATTGTGCAGGTCACCATTCGGTTTGCCATTGCGATTTTGGCGGAAGCTGCTTTGTCTTACTTGGGCTTGGGTACGCAGCCACCGCAACCGTCTTGGGGTCGCATGCTGGCCGAAGCGCAAACGCTTTTGTTCCAAGCGCCGCTGCTGGCAGTCTTTCCGGGGGTGGCCATTGTGTTGGCGGTGCTGGGGCTGAACTTGCTGGGTGACGGGTTGCGCGACTTGATGGATCCGCGCCTTGCGCGCAAGCGGTAACGTCAAGTTTCGCGCTATGCCCTTGCTGGAAGTCACTAACCTGAGCGTTCAATTGCAGACCCAACGCGGGCCTGCCGACGCGGTGCGTGACATCAATTTCCAACTGGAACGCGGCGAAACCTTGGGTTTGATCGGCGAATCGGGTTGTGGCAAGTCCATCACGGCGCTGTCGCTCTTGGGGTTGCTTCCCGACAATGCGGTGGTCCGCGGCAGTATCCGATTTGACGGTCAGGAACTGGTGCGTCAGCCTGATGCAACCCTGCGCCAGCTGCGCGGCAACCGCATTGGCATGATTTTTCAAGAGCCTATGACGGCGCTGAACCCGGTTCACACCATCGGTGCCCAGGTTGCAGAGCCACTGCGGCTGCACCGAGGCGCCAGCAAAGAAGACGCTCGAAAGCAAGCTGTTGCCCTGCTGGAGCGGGTCGGAATTCCCAACGCGAGCACCCGGTTTGATGCCTACCCACACCAATTTTCGGGCGGACAGCGCCAGCGAGTGACCATTGCGATGGCTTTGGCTTGCGGGCCAGACTTATTGATTGCGGATGAACCCACCACGGCTTTGGATGTGACCATTCAGGGGCAAATTCTCGACCTGATTCATGACCTGGTGCAAGAGCGCAATATGGCGCTTATTCTGATTTCGCATGACTTGGGCGTGATTGCCCAAAACGTCTCGCGGATGATGGTGATGTACGGTGGCAGCGTGGTAGAAACTGGCCCGACGCCTGCCGTCTTTTCCGCCATGGCGCACCCCTATACCCGAGGCCTTTTTGGCGCAAGGCCCAAATTGAACAGGGCGGCAAGCATGTCAAACAATGCATCAGTGGTATCCGCCGCAGGTAAAGTCCTGCAAATCAGCACCCGCCTGACCACTATCCCTGGCACGGTGCCCGAGTTGATTGATCTGCCGATGGGCTGCCCGTTTTGTGACCGCTGTTCCTATGTGATTCCCCATTGTGTTGATGCCCGACCGCCGCCAACATCGTTGGGGCTGGGACACACAGCCAGTTGCTTTCGGCTGGACGTGGTTGCTCAGGACGCGGATCATTCTGAAGGTGACAATGCGCAAGCCGCTTTGCCTGGTAGCGCGTTATGACGCTGGACTTGCTGAAAGCCGAGGGCCTGACCCGCGACTACACCTTGCCACGCGAGCACCTTTGGGTGAAACCGCCCGTTGTCAAAGCGCTACGCGGTGTTGACCTGACCGTGCGAAGTGGGCACAGCATGGGCGTGGTGGGTGAATCAGGCTCTGGTAAATCAACATTGGCCCGTTTGGCCATGGCGCTTGAGCCACCCTCCAGCGGCACGGTCCGCTTGCTGGGGCAGGATCTGAATCTGTTGGAGCCCGCTGAGCTGCGAGCGGCGCGGCGCAACTTTCAGATGGTGTTTCAAGACCCCTATGGCTCGCTGGATCCGCGCCAGACCATTGCCCGCATTGTGTGTGAACCCCTGGCCGCGCAGGCTCAAACCACGCCATCAGACCAACTCACCCAGGCCCGCGCCGTGCTTGAATCGGTTGGCCTGCGCGACAGCGATCTTGACAAATACCCGCATGAGTTCTCAGGGGGCCAGCGCCAGCGCATCGCCATTGCCCGGGCGTTGATCACACGACCCAAATTGATTGTTGCGGATGAACCCGTCAGTGCGTTGGACGTGTCGGTTCAGGCGCAGGTTTTGAACCTGATGCAAGACCTGCAACAGCAGTTCGGTGTGACTTACCTGCTCATCAGCCACGACTTGGCCGTGGTCAACCACCTGTGTGACGAGGTGGCGGTGATTTTTCAAGGGCGCATCGTCGAGCAAGGCGCGCCGCAAACCTTGTTCAGCCATGCCGCGCACCCGTATACCAGAGCCCTGCTGGACGCTGTGCCGCGCATGGAACCCGCTTTAAGCGGTCAGCGCAAACGCACGGTGGTCATCGCCCCCAGCGTTCGCCCGGCCACCGCCTGCGCCTACGCGCATCGTTGCCCACTGGCGACCCCGGTGTGCGATGGCAGTCAACCGGCCCTCAAACCGGTCGCGGTCAATGGCACTGTCAGCCACCGCGTCGCCTGCCATTTGGCACATTGACGCAGCCCCAAGGCAAATTTGGTGATATTGTTCGCAGTGCGGCGGCTATTGCTTGCCGTTTTCACTCTGTTTTTTGAATGAAGGAACCCATTTCATGGTCAATCGTCGCCACGTTCTTACCTCTACGGCTGCCAGTGCGGCATTGGCCACTGTGCCATTCACCGCCATGGCGCGGGGCAAAAAAGACTCTTTGGTTCTAGGCATGACGCTGGAACCCACCCCTGGGCTGGACCCCACAGGCGGGGCCGCGTCAAGCATTGCAGAAATCGTTCATTACAACGTGTTCGAAACGCTGACCAAAATCAACAGCGACGGCACGGTGTCGCCCTTGCTGGCCGAAAAATGGGAAATCTCGCCAGATTTGAAGACCTACACCTTCACTTTGCGCAAGGGCATCAAGTTTCAGAACGGCGAACCGTTCAACGCTGCGGCGGTCAAATTTTCATTCGAGCGTGCCGCGGGTGAAAAAAGCACCAACAAGGACAAACGCACCTTTGCCACCATGGAAAGCGTCGCCGCCATTGACGCGCACACCTTGGTTGTCATCAACAAAGAACTCGACCCCGACTTTTTGTTTTTGATGGGCCAGGCCACCGCCATCATTGTGGAACCCAAAAGCGTAGACACCAACGCCACCAAGCCCGTTGGCACCGGCCCTTACAAGCTCGATGTCTGGAACAAAGGTTCGTCGGTCGTGCTCGCCAAGTGGGACGGTTACCGAAATGCGTCGTCCATCAAGATGAAAAAAGTGACGTTCCGCTTCATCAGCGACCCCGCAGCCCAGGTGGCGGCGCTGTTGGCAGGCGACATCAACGCCTTTCCACGGGTCACACCCCGCAGCGTGGCTCAGTTCAAAACCAACCCCAAGTTTCAGGTTCTGGTCAGCGGCTCGCGTGCTAAAACCATTTTGGCCATGAACAACAAGAAAAAGCCGCTGGACGACGTGCGCGTGCGCCGTGCCATTGCCGCCGCCATCGACCGAAAGGCCGTGATTGAAGGCGCAGGCGACGGCTATGGCGCGCCCATCGGCAGCCATTACGTGCCAGGCGGGTTCGGATTTGTAGACACCACGGGCGTCAACCCTTTCAACATCGACAAAGCCAAAGCCTTGCTGGCCGAAGCGGGGATTAAAACGCCGCTTGAATTGACGCTGAAGTTGCCACCACCGCCCTACGCACGCCAGGGTGGCGAGGTGATTGCAGCGCAACTTGCCAAAATTGGCATCGTTGCCAAGATCGAAAACGTGGAGTGGGCGCAATGGCTCAGCGGCACCTACACCAACAAAAACTACGATCTCACCATCATCTCGCACGTTGAGCCGTTTGACCTGGGTAATTTTGCCAAGAAGGACTATTACTGGGGTTACGAGTCGGCCAAGTTCAACGAGCTGTTTGACAAGATCAAAAACAGCCCCCGTCCTGCGGACCGCGCCAAGCTGCTGGGCGACGCGCAGCGCATGCTGGCTAACGAGGCGGTGCACGGCTTTTTGTACCAGCCGCAGTGGATCACGCTGGCCAACAAAAATCTCAAAGGCCTTTGGAAAGACATGCCGATTTTTGTGAATGACCTTTCGGCCCTGTCTTGGGGTTGATTGCGCGAAAAGAGCCATATTTACCACAAATGTGGTAAATATGGCTCAAATTCTGCATTTTGATCAAAATATGAATAAAATCGTGCTCTAGCTCTCGAATAATATAGATAGTTTGCTATAAATATTATAGCAATCTGCATCTGATTGAATCAGTTCACACAACAGCCATGCCTGCCCTTGGTCAGCCAAATTCAAGCCACGTTCCGGTGCTGATCGCAGGCGGTGGCCCGGTTGGGCTGACTTTGGCGGCGCTGCTGGCCAGCTACGGTGTCGAAAGCCGGGTGATTGAAGCCGACGCCGGTTATTGCACCGGCAGCCGGGCGATTTGCGTGTCGCGTCGATCCCAAGAGATTTTGGGCTGGGTAGGGGCAGACCGCGCCTTGGTAGACAAAGGTTTGTCGTGGGTGGGGGGCCGCAGCTTCTACCAAGGTACCGAGGTGTTGCATTTTGAAATGCCAAGCGAGCCCACCCAGCGCTTTGCACCCATGGTGAACATTCAGCAGTACTGGATTGAGCAGTTCGCGCATGAGGCGGGTCAAAAGGCGGCGTCTGGCCAGGTTGAAGTTGAATGGAACCGCCGGGTCTCAGCAGTTCGCGCACTGCCACACGGCGTTGAAGTTGATGTCACAAAAACCGAAGGCTCGGCTGGCCTTGCCGCCACGCGCACCCTCACGGCGGACTGGCTGGTCGCCTGCGACGGTGGTCGTAGCACGGTGCGGGAGCAGTTGGGCGTGCAACTGAAGGGGACTCAGTACGACGGCAAGTATGTGATTGTTGACATTCAACAAAAGAGCCGTCGCCCGGTGGAGCGTTTGGCCTGGTTTGACCCACCTAGCAACCCCGGCTCGACGCTTTTGATGCATCGCCAACCCAATGACGTTTGGCGCATTGACTACCAAATCCGCGACGATGAAGATCCAGCCGAAGCAGTCAAACCCGAAAACGTGTTACCCCGTGTGCAAAGCCACCTCACCATGATTGGCGAGTTGGAACCGTGGGAGCCACTCTGGATATCGATTTACAACGCCAAATGCCTCACACTGGACCGGTACCGAGAAGGCCGGGTATTTTTTGCAGGTGATGCGGCGCACCTGGTGCCGATATTTGGAGTTCGGGGCCTCAATTCGGGGCTGGACGATGCGGGCAATCTGGCTTGGAAACTAGCGCGAGTGGTACGGGGCGAATCGCCTGATTTGCTGCTGGATTCGTATTCCACCGAGCGGCGCCAGGCGGCCCTTGAAAACATGACTTTTGGGGCGAAAAGCACTGAATTTATGGCGCCCCCCGACTTTGCCTTTCGCCTGATGCGCCAAGCCACCTTGAAATTGGCCCTAAGCGACAGCAAAGTGCGTTCGCTGATCAACCCGCGTCAGTCCACACCCATCACTTACCAGGCCTCGCCTGTGAACGGCCCCGAACAGGGCGCCTGGACGAATGGGCAAGCAGCGCCTGGTGCGCCCGCGCCCGAAGCGTGTTTAAGTGGCTTGGTTGAGTCGCCCAACCCTTGGCATTTGACTTGTCGCTTCGGCTCAGGGATGCTAGCCGTGCTCTTCAATTTGCCTGGGGCGACCGGCTGGACTCAAACGCTGGCCGATGTGGGCGTTGACGCGATTGCGATCAATCCGTCGATCGACACCTTGGGACAGGCGTGGCAGCGTTACGGTCTGCCAGATGCAAATGCACAGGGCTTGGTGCTGGTGCGGCCCGATGCGTATGTGCTGGGCCGCTGGCGTGCTCCCGTATTTTCCCAAATCGTGCAAGCCCTGAAATCCTCCTCCTTGGCGTTCGACCACCACCCGGCTGAAGCAGCATGACCGACGCCGAGCTTGACGAGTCCTATTCAGCCCTTTGCGCTGCGCTCTCACACGTGGGCCAGGCGCAGGCACCGCTTTTTTTGAGCATGCTTTGCCTGTCGATGGTGGCCCGGTTGGAGCATGCCCACGAGGTTTTGCCACTGATCGCCAATGCCAAGCAGCAATGTGAATCAACCAAAACAGACACTGCGCCCTGATTCGAATTTCTCCTCTTCAACACCATGAACCTGCACGACCTGTCTTCCCATGAACTGCTGAAAGCCTTTCGCAGCCGCACGCTCTCGCCAGTCGAAGTGATGCAGTCGGTTTTGCAGCATATCGACCGGTGGGAGCCGCATTTGCATGCCACTTACCTGTTGCGGCCCGAGCTGGCGCTGGCGGGAGCCAAGGCGTCAGAGCAGCGATGGCTTAAGGGTGCGCCGTGCGGTTTGCTCGATGGTGTGCCAGTCACCATCAAAGACAACCTGGCCACGCGGGGCGACCCAACACCGCTGGGCACAGCTGCCGTGCCACTGGTGGCGGCTGTGGCTGATTCACCGCCTGCTGCGCGTCTGCGCGAGGCAGGGGCCGTGATGGTGTGCAAAACCACCATGCCCGACTACGGCATGCTGTCCAGTGGCTTGTCGAGCTTTCATGCGCTTGCACGCAACCCCTGGGATGTGAGCAAAACTCCGGGGGGTTCCAGCTCCGGGGCGAGTGCGGCAGCGGCCGCCGGGTACGGGCCGTTGCACGTCGGCACAGACATTGGGGGTTCGGTGCGCCTGCCAGCGGGCTGGTGCGGAATCTTCAGCTTAAAGCCCAGCTTGGGGCGTATTCCAATCGACCCGCCTTACACCGGGCGAGCGGCAGGTCCCATGACGCGCACCGTGGCTGACGCCGCCCTGATGATGCAAGTGCTCGCCTTGCCCGACGCCCGTGACAGCATGAGTTTGCCGTATCAGGCGCTGGCCTGGGACGATTTTGACGCAGGCACGCAAGTTCTCAAGGGTTTGAAAATTGGTTTGCTGCTGGACGCCGGTTGCGGCTTGCCGGTGAATGCTGAGGTTCGAGCAGCGGTGCAGCAGGCTGCCAAAGTATTCGAGCAAGCGGGCGCGCGGGTCGAGCTCATGCAGCCATTTTTGACGCCCACCATGCTCGCTGGCATGGACCACGCCTGGCGCATGCGTTCCCACATCGACATGGCGGCGTTGTCGCCCGACCAGCGCGCCAGCGTGCTGCCCTACATCGCGCAGTGGGCGGACAGCGCAGCAGCCATGACGGGGCGCGAGGTGTTTG
>JANPCR010000066.1:0-5325 GCA_031431035.1 Rhodoferax sp. | reverse complement strand
CAGTGCAACTGACGGTCAGTGGCGCGGCGGCTTTGGGGTCGCCAAAATTGACCGCAGCTTCACTGAATTTGGCAACCACCTGGCGCACCTGGGCCACTTCGCCCTGCGGCGACACACTGGTGACCTGAAAGGCCTGGGCCGAACCGCCCCCCAGCAAAACGGCACTGGCGAGCAAGACTTTTTGAATGCGCACACGCAACTCCATGAATGAGTCGCCAGCGTAGCCGAAATTTGGGGGAATTTGCTTGGGCTTTGCCTTGGATTTGCCCATCGCATGTTGGCGGGCGCAGGCAAAATCAGGAAACGGTCGAAAAATGGCCTGTTTTTCAAAAAAAGAACCTGCAGGTTCTTTTTTCTGAAAAATCGGTGAAAAAGGCCAAAATATGAATCAAATAGGCCTCTAGCTCTCGAATAATATCAATAGTTTGCTATAAAAATAGTAGCAAATGTCGCAACCCGTCAAAGCATCTTTTGAATCAAAGCCCCAGTGAACAGTACCGGCCCCGTTGGCCCGCCAGCGCTGGGCACGCCGCCTTTGGGCTCTAAACTGATGGCCAGGGTCGGCACTTCGCGCACATCGCCTGTCTGCGCGGTCAACTGCAACAGCTTGTCGCTGCCCAATACGCCGAGTGACCGCGGCCCACCGGTGGGCGGCAAAGCCCACAATTGCAATGACCGGTCGCCCGCCTCCTGGTAGGCACCCACGCGTTGCAGCACCAATTTTCGGTTCTTGGCATCGAACGTCACCAGCATGCTGGGCGCGGCTTTGCCATCGGCCAGCACCGCCACGTACTCAATTTGCGGTGTGGCCAGCAACTGCGCCTGGAGTTGTTTAATCTCGCCGCCCATTTGGGCTTGAATTTGCTTGATCTCGCCACCCATTTGGGCGCGCATGTCATCGCGCGCCTGGTCGCGCAGGTTCAGCCCGGCCACCACGGCCACGACGCTGGCGACTGCACCCGCCGCAGCCATGCCGCGCCACAGCGCCAAGCCCTGCCACCAACTGCCAGGCGCAGACTGTGCCGCCGCGCTTTGGGCCGCACCCAGCCGCGCGGCTTGCATGGACTTCGCTTGCTTGTCGCCCTGAATCAGGTTGTCAATGCGCGTCCAGACTAGCGCACTGGGCGCCGACTGTTGCTGCAATTCGTTCATGCTGGCCAAGCGGGTTTGCCAAATCAGGGTGGCAGCGCGAACCGAGGGGTTGTCGCGGGCCAGCGTTTCGAATCGGCGACGCGCGCCACCGCGCAGGGTGCCCAGCGCGTAGCCAGCGGCGAGGCGCTCAATGAGCTCGGGGTTGTTAATCAGGTTCATGGTGTGAGGGGTCTGGGCATGAATCGGCGTGTCAGGCAAACCGCGCCATGCACTGGCGCAGTTGGTCCAGCCCACGGCGAATCCAGGTTTTAACGGTGCCCAGGGGCAGTTTCAGTTGCTCGGCCAGTTCGCTGTGGCTTAGGTCGCGGATGTAAGCCAGGCTGACGACTTCGCGTTGGCGGTTTTCAAGCTTGTCCAGGCAGCGGTGCAAGGCATGCGCCTGTTCGCTTGCCTGGGCAGAATCCAGCGGGTTGGGCGAGTCGCCCTCCAGCGTGTCGCTCAGCACCTCATCGAGCTCCTGGGTGACTTGGGTGCGCTCGGTGGTGCGCCTGCGCAGCATGTCCAGGCCCCGGCTGCGCACGATCATGCCCATCCAGGCCATGGGCGGACTTAAGGACGCCCGGTAGTCGCCGGCAGATCGCCAAATTTGCAAAAAGGCTTCTTGCAGCACGTCTTCAGCGCGTTCGCGCTGGGTCACTACACGCAGGGCCAAGCCATACAGCTTGCCTGCGCAACGGTCGTAAAGGGCTTTCAGCGCCACCTGGTCTTGCGCGGCAACGCGGTCTAGCAAGAGGATTAACTCGGCGTCAGCAGTTGGAGAGTTCATGGCTTCATTGTCAACCATGAAGTCTGTCGGATCAATGCTGGGGAGGGTGAAAAAGGCAGGGTGGGCATGCTGGGGGCCAAAGTGTTACGACCCGCTGAATACGGGAGAGTAGGCATTTTGGATTCAATTTTGGGCTTCCCTGAAGGTACGCCTAAAGCGTTTCAAAAAAAATCGCCATTTTTTGGCAAACAGTTGAATCCAGGCGCTGCCGCCCTGCGTACCCATCACACAGCAATGCCCGATTTTGTCGTCAGGCGCTTGCTGTGAACCCCAAAACCACCCCTCATGGAGTTAATTATTATGAAAAATCGCCGTTCGCTCTCAGTTCCTGCCGCCCTCATTGCCGCCGTCGTGGTGACGGCCTGCGCCTCGCAAGGCGGCACCTCCATGGCGCCTGCCATGGCCAAGTTCTCGCAGGCCAGCTTGCCCGATGCAGTCAAAGTGCCTGCAGGCCATGCGGTCGCCCTTGAAACCGTCGGTGCCGGCGACATCACGTATGAATGCCGTGCCAAAAAAGACATGGCGGGTCAGTTTGAATGGGTTTTTGTCGGCCCTGACGCTGCTTTGAATGACCGAAGTGGCAAGCGCCTGGGCCGCTACTACGGCCCGCCTGCCACCTGGGAAAGTGCCGACGGCTCCAAAGTGACTGGCGCACAGTTGGCCGTGGCGCCAGCCGCGCCAGGCAGTATTCCGCTGCAATTGGTCAAGGCCAACCCCGCTATGGGCGCAGGCGCAATGCAGGGCATGACCTACATCCAGCGCGTGGCAACCCAGGGCGGTGTGGCCCCCGCTTCGCCTTGCGCAGCCGCAACTTTGGGCCAAAAACAGATCGTGAAGTACCAGGCGGACTATATTTTTTGGCGCGCGGTTTAGTCAAGCCAAGGCAGTTGCAGACCCAAGGTCCGGGTGGGAGCCTTGGGTTTGATCTGAGGGTTTGACTTGCCAAAACTGTGTGGGCTATGGCACAGACCCAGCCCATTGAGCGGACTACCTTAGGGTCTGGAATGGGCTCTGCATTGATCTTGATCTTTGTGATGGTCTTGTGACCAAGCCCCTCCAACCCTCGCGTTGCGAAAAGCATTTTTGCAGTATCCCTTGGCCCTCTTACTTTTTGTTTCAAGCAATTCTGTCGAATTTTGAATCTGTTTGGCGAACGGCTGCGTATCCATTCCACAGCAACTGCTGTCAACCTAACCGGAAAAACCCATCATGAAACCTAAATTCACCAACTTGGCAAAAGCCTGCCTTCTTCTTGTTGCTGCGGGCAGCGCGATGGCTTCAAGCCACCGCGAAGCACCTTTCATTTCGGGCAGCCCCAAAGTGGACGGCACCGACTTCTACATGTTCAGAAGTTATGAAGGCGTTGCCACAAACGGCTCAGGCGGACGCTCTGATTACGTGACGCTGTTGGCCAATTACCAGCCCCTTCAGGCTCCGTACGGCGGCCCCAATTACTTCCAGATGGACCCCAACGCGCTGTATGAAATCCACATCGACAACAACGGCGATGCGCGCGAAGACCTGACCTTTCAATTCCGTTTCAAAAACGCCCTGAAGTCGATTCCTTTGACCATTGGCACGGCCAGCGTAGCCATTCCGCTCATTCAGGCAGGAACTGTCAGTAACTTGAACGACGCCAATCTGAACGTCAATGAAACGTATGGCGTGACCCTGGTGCGCGGTGACCGTCGCAAAGGCACAGCCTCCGCCATCACCAAAACGGGCGGTGGCTCGACGTTTGAAAAACCGGTTGACAACATCGGCACCAAAACCATTGCCGACTACCCAACTTACGCGTCTAAGCACATTCACACGGTGACCATTCCTGGCTGCCCAGCGGGCAAGGACCAAGGCCGCGTGTTTGTCGGTCAGCGTCAAGAGGGTTTTGCTGTTAACTTGGGCACCATTTTTGACCTGGTCAACGCCCCTGCATCCTTCTTGCTGAACCCAGCCAACAAAGATGCCGCAGGCAATGGCGGTCAACACGTGGTGCAAAAATCTAACGTCACCACGCTGGCCCTTGAAGTTCACAAAGACTGCCTGACCGCAGGATCCGAATCGGTCATTGGCGGCTGGACCACGGCCAGCATGCGCCAAGGTCGTTTGCTGAACGGTGCGCCTGCCTCTGGCAATGACAAAGCCGAAAAAGCTGGTGGCGCCTGGACTCAAGTCTCGCGTTTGGGCAATCCTTTGGTCAACGAAGTGGTGATTGGCCTGCCTGACAAAGACAAGTTCAATGCATCCAGCCCGAAGGATGATACGCAGTTCCTGGCCTATGTCACGAACCCAACTTTGCCTGCCTTGCTGGGTGTAGTCTTGGGTGCGACCGTTGCCCCCACCAACTTCCCGCGCACGGACTTGGCCACCACGTTCCTGACGGGTATCACCGGTGTGAACAAGCCTGCGATCAACCCAACCCCTTCCGAAATGTTGCGTTTGAACACGGCAGTTGCGGCGGTGCCTTTTGCTGCGCAAAATCGCTTGGGTGTGGCTGGCAATGCGCTGGCAGGCGGCACTGACAACGCAGGTTTTCCGAATGGACGCCGCCCGAAAGACGACGTGGTTGACATTGCATTGGTGGCCATGTTGGGCGGTCTGTGTGTGATCAATGGCGATGGCGATGCATTGAAACTCAACAGCATCCCCGGAGTGGCAGGCGCGACTTCGGCCTGCAAGGCATCCAGCGTGCCCCTGGGCGCGACTTCAGCCGCGATTCACGACGCAGTTGACCAAGCCACGGTTCCTTTCTTGAGCGTGTTTCCTTACTTGAACACGCCCACCCCAGGTTCAATTTGAGCCTGAGCCCCAAGGAGAAATCATGGACAAATTGAATGCAAAACTGTTGCTGTCGGGCTTAGCTGTCTCGGCGCTGCTGATGGGATGCGGTGCCGGAAACAGCAATGTTGAAGCCACCGCGCCCGTGACACCTGCGCCTGTTGTACCAGCGCCTGATCTCGCCACCAGCGTGTCTGCGGTGATTGATTACATCGGCAACCTGATCGCCAACTTTGGTGAAAACACGGATCCTGTCAATGTCAATTCAGTCACCTTGGCCGTCGATGACACGGCAGAACCCACCGGCCTGAAGTAGCCGACGCTTGTTTGTGGGGCGTTGGGGCCTGGCGACACGCATGAGCGTTCTGCCAGGCCCTTTTTTTAACAGTATTTTGTTCAAACTGGTTCGATATGGCGACTTCCTCCAAATTGGTTTTGACGGCATTCACGGTCTGGCTGGCATGTGCCCAGTTGACCGCGCAGGCTGTGACGCCCCTTCAGCCCAAGGCAGATGACGAGGTGTTGGAAGTGCTGCCACTCATCACCCGCAACCGCGTGGCCCGAGCCTCCGTCACTGCCACTCCCCCTGTGGCCGACCCAGCCCGGGCAGCCGCACAGGCTCGCAAAGACAT
>JANPCR010000065.1:0-4465 GCA_031431035.1 Rhodoferax sp. | reverse complement strand
AAAGCCCCGCTGCCGCACCGGCGCGCGCACGATCCGCACTTCCACCGCTGCGGGCAGCGCGGCCCAGTCGGCGGCACTGCGCCAGTCCACCTGAGGGGGGCCTTGGCGCCAGACGACCACGCGATCCAGGCGGCCCAGCCGCCGGCCGCGCCGGAAGTCCACATCTTTTTTTTGCCGACATGGCGGTTCGGGAATCTGGCATGGCCGAGCTGCTGCCCACGGTGAACACGGTTATTTTTGACGAGGCGCACCAGCTCAACGAGATTGGCGTTCAGTTTTTGGGCCAAATCCTGTCGACTGGGCAGCTGCTTGAATGCGCCCGCGACATTTTGGCGGCAGGTTTAACGCATGCCCGCGGCCTGGTGGATTGGCAAGAAATCGCCGGTGAAGTTGAATTGACTGCACGTGACCTGCGCCTGACGGCCGGTCGGGCCCATGCGGGCAGCAAATTGCGCTGGACATTGGCTGCCCCTGAAGGCCTGCATGAGGCAGCTTGGGCTGAGGCGATTGAATTCTTGATAGACGCTTTCACCAAAGCCCAAACCGCGCTGGACACCGTCAGCGAAATTGCGCCTGACTTCGTTCGGCTCAATGACCGCGTCAAAGAAATTATTGCCAAGTTGACTTCGTTTCAGTTGCCCGCAGCCTCGGGCACGGTCAGGTGGCTGGATGTCGGCGCGCAAATGCGCCTTGTGGAGTCTCCGCTGGACATCGCCGAGACCGTGAAAACCAAACTCTTGAAGCAAGGCGCGGCTGAATCTTCGACCCCGCCCGATCAAAACTTGCGATCCTGGGTGTTCACCTCTGCCACACTGGGGGATGATGCGAATTTAACCTGGTTCACCCAGCCCTGTGGGCTGACCGATGCTGAGGTTTTGAAGGTCAGCAGCCCGTTTGATTACGCCGAGCAGGCTGGCGTTTACGTGCCTCGCAACCTGCCCAAACCGGGCGATCCGGGGCACAGCGCGGGCGTGGCCGAGCTGGTGGCAAGCGCTGCGGCGGTTTTGGGCGGGCGCACGCTGGTGCTCACCACGACTTTGCGTGCGCTCAACGCTATCAGCGATGCCTTGCAACTGCAATTCAAAGACTCTGGGCAAATCGAAATTTTGGTTCAGGGCCAACGCCCTAAACGCGAGCTGATGGAGCGCTTTCGGCAAGGCGATGCGGACGGACAGCCGGGCTGCGTTTTGGTGGCGTCGGCGTCATTTTGGGAGGGGGTTGACGTGCCAGGCGATGCGTTGCAGTTGGTCGTGATCGACAAATTACCGTTTCCGCCGCCCAATGATCCCTTGGTTGAGGCGCGGTCAAATCGGCTTGAACAACAAGGCAGAAGCCCGTTCAGTGACTATTTTTTGCCTGAGGCAGCTGTGGCGCTTAAGCAAGGGGCAGGGCGACTTATCAGGCGCGAATCAGACCGGGGCATTTTGGTCGTGTGCGACGGGCGCTTGGTCAGCATGGGCTATGGGCGCCGCTTGATGGCGGCCCTACCACCCATGAAGAAGCTGGCGGGACTGAGCGATTTTGAGGACGCTCTGGCTAGTCTTACCAAATTTTCCACCAGGGACTTGAGTCAGGCTTGAAGCCTCGCGCCAGGTATTCGCTCTTCGGGTAGGTTTTCTCAAGCACGCGTTTTGCGTCGTCGCGCAACTCTGGCATGCCCAGTGCATCGTAGGACTTGAAGACAATGTAAATGGCTTCTTCCAGTGCGGGTACAGCTCGGTATTCGGTCAACGCGAGCTGGGCTCTGTTGATGGCGGCCACGTAGGCACCGCGTTTGTAGTAATACCGGGCCACGTGAACTTCGTATTGGGCCAACGAATTGATGATGTAAGTCATGCGTTGGCGCGCATCGGGCGAGTAGCGGGAATCAGGGAAGCGTGTGGTCAATTCTTTGAAGGCGTCAAATGATTCTTTGGACGCTTTTTGATCGCGTTCTGACAAATCTTGGCGAGTGATATTGGCAAACAGGCCCAAATCATCGTTGAAGTTGATGATGCCCTTCAGGTAAAGCGCATAGTCCATGGCGGGGCTGGCGGGGTGCAGCTTCATGAACCGTTCCAGAATGGCCAGTGCTTCGGCAGATTCTGCGCCCTTGAAGCGGGCGTAGGCGTTTTCAAGTTGTGCCTGCTGTGCAAGTGCTGTACCGGCCGCGCGGCCCTCCAGTTTTTCAAAAAGAATAGCCGCTTTGTCAAACGCCCCGGCACTGAGTTCTTCTTTGGCCTCGGCGTACAGCGCGTTGGGGCTCATGCTGGCAGTTTTGTCTAGCTCCGTAGAGGCGCAGGCAGACAAAACCAGTGCCGCCATCACCAAGCCCAGCGAGGATGCATGCGAGGAAACCTGGGTGGAAACTTGGTGGCAAAGGGCCGATAATTTGACGTTGAACATGAGAGTAACCTTCTTGAAACAATCCGGTTTGATTATATCGGGCGACCCTGTCGCTGCTGAGTCTGGGTTTGAGTCCCTCTCCGAGTCTGACGATGTGTCAGACGGGTTGTCAGAAGGCATTTCACCTGACGACTCCGATGGGGTCGCTGAATCGGAGTCCCGCGCTTTTGACATTTCTGCGGCCATGCACGGTAAGCGCCTCGACTTGGCTTTGGTTGATTTGGTGCCCGAGTTTTCAAGAAGTTACTTGCAGCAACTGATTGAGGCCGGAGCGGTTCGCGTGGGCGACGCCGTGGTGACCAAGCCTTCAAGTAAAGTGAAAGTGGGTGCTTCGGGTGTGATTGAACTGCGCCCGACCCCCCAAAGCCAGGCATTCAAGCCAGAAATCCTTGAAATCGAGGTGGTTTACAAAGACGAATACCTTTTGGTCATCAACAAGCCAGTTGGCATGGTGGTTCACCCTGCGCCAGGCAACTGGAGTGGCACATTGTTAAACGGTCTGCTCGCGTTGGATTCAATGGCTGCCAGCTTGCCCAGGGCTGGCATCGTTCACCGTCTTGACAAAAACACCAGCGGTCTGATGATGGTTGCGCGCACCCGGCAAACCATGGATGCCCTGGTGGAGATGATTGCGCAGCGCACGGTCAGCCGGCAATACCTGGCACTGGTGGCCAAGCCGTGGACTGGCCCCAAACGCCGCGATATTGACGCTGCCATGGGCCGCGACCCACGCAATCGGCTGCGCATGGCGGTGGTGGACCTGGCCCACAGCCCGGGTAAAACCGCCAAAACAACCGTTGAGGCGATAGATACCAGCACGCTGGGTGCCTTGGTTCGTTGCACTTTGCATACGGGGCGAACGCACCAAATCAGGGTTCACATGGCCTCTATTGGGTTGCCGCTTCTCGGAGACTCTCTGTACGGGGGCGCGGTAGACATGGGCTTGGATTACCAGGCATTGCATGCCTACCGACTGGCGTTTGCCCACCCGGTAACTCAAGCACCGCTTGAGTTCTTTGCACCGCTACAGCCGACATTCAAGACGGCCATGGCGCAGCTGGGGCTGCGTTACAATGAGAGCAGTTCCGGCAGCTAGACAGCTAGACTTGTCGGCAGCGACTGCGCTTCTCTTGCGCCCTACAGAACTCCGGGCCTTCCCTGTTTTTGATAATTTTCGCCACTGCAGTGGCAAGCAAGAACGAGCTGGTCTGATTTTGCGCCCCTAGGCGTTTTTTCCGAAAATAAGACATAGCATGAATACGGTGGATGCCAAACGCGTACTTGAGACAGCCCTGATTTGCTCGCAACTGCCTGTGCCATTGCGGGACATGCGCACGCTGTTTAACGACGAGGTTGGGGTCGATACGCTGAAAGGCCTTTTGGCTGATTTGCAGATGGATTGGGCTCAGCGCGGTTGCGAGCTTGTCAGCGTGGCGTCTGGTTGGCGCTTTCAAAGCAAGCCGGAACTGCGGCATTACCTGGATCGCTTGAATCCAGAGAAGCCACCCAAGTACACCCGCGCTGCCCTTGAAACCCTGGCCATCATTGCTTACCGCCAGCCTGCGACACGCGGTGATATGGAAGATATTCGGGGCGTCACCATTAATTCGATGATCATCAAACAGCTGGAAGATCGCGGCTGGGTTGAATCCATTGGGCACCGCGAAACAGTCGGTCGCCCCGCTCTTTTTGCGACCACCCGGCAGTTTTTGGACGACTTAGGGCTGGATTCGCTTGACCAGTTGCCGCTGTTGGACAACCCCAGCAACCCAGCTGAAGCGCTTCAGGTCTTAGCTTCCGCCGGGGGCGGGTTCCAGGCAACTCTCGCCATCGATTCCGATGACGCGCAGCCAATTGAATCAGCGGCCCCAGTCACTTTTGAACTTTCGGCTGCCGAAAGCTTTGCCAGTGGGGCTCTGTCTGAATCGAATTCTGCTTCGAATTCTGTATCGAATGAAACTACGCCATGACGATAGAAAACCCCGATTTTCCGACGCCTGAATTGACTCAAACCACCTCGGTCGAGCCTACAAGCGCCGTGGTGTCCGATGTGGTTCCCAATTTAGCCGCTTCCGCCACC
>JANPCR010000064.1:0-16576 GCA_031431035.1 Rhodoferax sp. | reverse complement strand
AGGCACGGGCCTGGCCGCCAAACTTGGCTGCCAACACGGTGGTGATGGCAGCGGTCAGTGTGGTTTTGCCATGGTCAACGTGGCCGATGGTGCCCACATTGACGTGGGGCTTGGTGCGCGTGAATTTTTCTTTTCCCATTTCGATTCCTTAAAAAGAGCAATGCCCGTGGATTGGTTTAATGTTTGCAGTTCGTCACTGGATCCCTTGCCACGGGTAGCTAGGGGTGCGAAATCGCAGACAGAGAATGACATCCACCCCGTAGCGCCTTGCGGCGCTTCCCCCTCAAGGGGCGACGCTAGCGGCCTGGCAAAGCCAGATCCGCAGCGTCTGCTGGAACAGACATCGCAATAAATTACTTCACTTTTTACTTGGCGCCTTACTTAGCGCCTTACTTAGCACGTGACGCCATGATGGCTTCAGCCACGTTACGAGGAGCTTCCGAGTAATGTTTGAATTCCATCGTGTAGGTCGCGCGGCCTTGAGACATGGAGCGCAGCGTGGTGGAGTAGCCAAACATTTCCGACAGTGGCACTTCGGCCTTGATGGCTTTGCCGCCACCAATCATGTCGTCCATGCCCTGCACCATGCCACGACGTGAGGACAAGTCGCCCATCACGTTGCCAGCGTAGTCTTCCGGGGTTTCCACTTCGACCGACATCATGGGTTCCAAAATCACGGGCTGGGCCTTGCGGCAACCTTCTTTGAAGCCGAAGATGGCCGCCATCTTGAACGCCAACTCGTTCGAGTCAACATCATGGTAGGAACCAAAGTGCAGCGTGACCTTCACGTCAACCACCGGGTAACCGGCCAGCACGCCTTGCGACACAGCTTCGTGAATGCCTTTTTCGACCGCGGGAATGTATTCGCGTGGAACGGTGCCGCCTTTGATGGCGTCCACAAACACAATGCCTTTACCTGGCTCGTTGGGCTCAATCTTCAGTACCACGTGACCGTATTGGCCTTTACCACCTGACTGGCGCACAAATTTGCCTTCGGCGTCTTCGATGGTTTTGCGAATAGTTTCGCGGTAAGCGACTTGTGGCTTGCCGACGTTGGCTTCTACGCCAAACTCGCGCTTCATGCGGTCAACGATAATTTCCAAGTGAAGCTCGCCCATTCCGGCGATCAGCGTCTGGCCTGACTCTTCATCAGTCTTGACGCGGAACGACGGGTCTTCTTGCGCCAAACGTTGCAGGGCAATGCCCATTTTCTCTTGGTCAACCTTGGTTTTTGGTTCCACGGCCTGGGTGATCACAGGCTCGGGGAAAATCATGCGCTCCAAGGTGATGATAGCGCTTGGGTCGCAAAGCGTTTCACCCGTGGTGACGTCTTTCAAGCCGATGCAGGCCGCGATGTCGCCCGCACGAATTTCGCTGACTTCCTGGCGGTTGTTAGCGTGCATTTGAACGATACGGCCAATGCGCTCCTTCTTGCCGCGAATCGGGTTGTAAACGCTGTCGCCCTTGCTCAACACGCCGGAGTAAACCCGCACAAAAGTCAGTTGCCCAACAAACGGGTCGGTCATCAGCTTAAATGCCAAGGCTGAAAACTTCTCGCCATCGTCCGCTTTGCGTGTGATGGCTGCATCTTCCTCGTCCATGCCTTTGACGGGGGGAATATCTGTCGGTGCGGGCATGTACTCAATGACGGCATCAAGCATGGCTTGCACGCCTTTGTTCTTGAAGGCTGATCCACACAACATGGGCTGGATTTCGCCAGCGATGGTGCGCTTGCGAATCGCAAACTTGATTTCTTCTTCGGTCATGGCCTCGCCTTCGAGGTACTTGTTCATCAGCTCTTCGCTGGCTTCGGCAGCGGCTTCGACCAGCTTTTCGCGGTACTCAGCACACACTGCGACCAGGTCAGCCGGAATTTCGTTGTAGGTGAAGGTGACACCTTTGTCTTCGTCCCAAATGATGGCTTTCATCTTGACCAAGTCAACGATGCCCTGAAACTTGTCTTCAGCGCCGATCGGGATTTGAATCGCCACTGGGTTGGCTTTCAAGCGCAGGATCATCATTTCGCGAACGCGCAAAAAGTCTGCACCCGTGCGGTCCATTTTGTTGACGAAGGCCAAACGAGGCACGCGGTACTTGTTCGCTTGGCGCCAAACGGTTTCAGACTGGGGTTGCACGCCGCCAACAGCGTCGTAGACCATCACAGCGCCGTCCAGCACTCGCATGGAACGCTCAACTTCAATCGTGAAGTCCACGTGGCCTGGAGTGTCAATGATGTTGACGCGGTGCTCTTCAAAATTGCCAGCCATGCCTTTCCAGAAACAGGTGGTTGCAGCCGAGGTGATCGTGATGCCACGCTCTTGCTCTTGCTCCATCCAGTCCATGGTGGCCGCGCCGTCATGCACTTCACCAATTTTGTGGTTCACACCGGTGTAAAACAAAATACGCTCGGTGGTGGTGGTTTTGCCAGCGTCAATATGCGCTGAAATACCAATGTTGCGATAACGCTCAATAGGGGTATGGCGAGCCATGATGAATATCCTTGGTTGCTCTAAATCAAAACCGACGTTTAACGCCGTCGGTCATTTGGCGTCTCCGGGCGCTACCACCGGAAGTCCTGTCATTCGCCGCCACCGTCAATTCGGCGTAGCGAGCGGCGCTCAGGCTAGGCGCGGGTGGCGGGAAACCGGAGCGCACTTCAGGTGCGTGAGGATTTCCCGACGGGCCCCGCAACGACGCATCAGCGCCGCGCAGTAGCCGCCCCAATGCCGTTTTTAGAAGCGGAAGTGGGAGAAGGCTTTGTTCGCCTCCGCCATGCGATGCACTTCATCGCGCTTCTTCATAGCGCCGCCACGGCCTTCGGTGGCTTCCATCAGCTCGTTGGCAAGACGCAATGCCATGGACTTTTCGCCACGCTTGCGGGCGGCTTCCTTGATCCAACGCATGGACAAAGCCAGGCGACGAACTGGGCGCACTTCAACGGGCACCTGGTAATTGGCACCGCCCACGCGGCGGGACTTCACTTCAACCATGGGCTTGACGTTGTTGATGGCCATGGTGAAGGCTTCAACCGGGTCTTTGCCGGGGTTTTTCTTTTCGATCTGCTCGAGTGCACCATAAATGATGCGCTCGGCGACTGCTTTTTTGCCGCCTTCCATGATCACGTTCATGAATTTGGACAGCTCAACATTGCCGAACTTTGGGTCAGGCAAGATTTCACGTTTAGGGACTTCGCGACGACGTGGCATTTTTTCACCTCTTTGCTTCAGTTGATGTTCTTGCGAACACCGCGAGAGTTGACAAATCAAACTCTCACTTACTCGACCCGACACAAACTATTTCGTGTTTTGGGTCACTACGTTCATTTATCGCGCCACGCGACAAACAAACACCTTGTTAAAAACGACTTTGAACTTCCGGCTTAAAAAGCCTTGGGCTCAAATCGGTCTATTTTGCTTTTGGCTTCTTCGCACCGTATTTGGAGCGCGACTGCTTGCGATCTTTCACGCCTTGCAAGTCCAGCGAGCCACGCACGATGTGGTAACGCACACCGGGCAAGTCTTTGACACGACCGCCGCGAACCAGCACCACGCTGTGTTCCTGCAGGTTGTGGCCTTCGCCGCCGATGTAGGAAATGACTTCAAAACCGTTGGTCAAGCGCACTTTGGCGACTTTACGCAGGGCTGAATTGGGCTTCTTTGGCGTGGTGGTGTACACACGGGTGCACACACCGCGACGCTGCGGAGAATTTTGCATCGCTGGGCTTTTGGACTTGATAGTCTCAACTTCCCGGCCTTGACGCACGAGTTGGTTAATGGTTGGCATTGTTAAAAACGTCCCTCAACGTTTGGATCGGCTTGCTACTGTTTCAGCCTTACCCCGCATGGTCAAACGGGTGTTGGCTTGGGCTTTCCGTGGCTGCAGTGCATGAAAATACACTGAAATCAGTCGAACGCCACAGTTTGAACACCGTGAAACACTGGGTAAAATTGAGCTTTTAGCCTGCGGTTTTCGTGAACACAGGCTAACCCTCGGAATATTCCGAAAAGCCTTCTAGTATAACAGGTCGGCGGGTTTGCACAATCGGCGGCCGCAGGGCAGGGGCTGGTTTTGCCCCGCTTCTGACGTATTTCCAACACCCAAAAGGTGGCGCTTGGCGGCACGGGCGACCCGTCGCGGCACTTCGCGACTCTTGGCGGCATTTAGCGTCACCCAGGTGCCGCGTCAGCAGCACACCGACACCTTATTGAATGAGTTCCCGAATGACTTCCCCCATCAGTTCTGTTTGCGCGATTGACTTTGGCACGTCCAATTCAGCCATTTGTTTGCCTACCGCTACAGGCGTGCGCTTGGTCGAGTTGGAGCCCGGTTACCGCACTATGCCGACGGCCGCCTTTTACTCAATAGAAGGATTGGCCGGTCATGAAGACCCCTATGTTTATTACGGTAGGGCGGCAGTGGGCGCTTACGTGACCAGTCAAGAAGGTCGCTTGATGCGTTCCATGAAGAGCATTTTGGGCTCGACCTTGGCCAAACAGGCAACCGACGTTGGCGGTGGGCGGGCGGTACCGTATTTGGATGTGGTGAGCGGCTATTTGCGGCACCTTAAGGCCACGGCAGAGCGCGAAGCGGGGCATGTTTTATCCAAAGTGGTGTTGGGCCGCCCGGTTTTCTTTGTTGACGATGACCCCCAACGCGACGCCGCTGCCCAAGCCGCACTGACACAAGCCGCCCGCAGCGTTGGGTTTAGCGAGATCAGCTTTCAGTTTGAACCGATAGCTGCCGCGCTGGACTATGAAAGCTCGATTGCCGACGAGCAAGTGGTGATGGTGGCCGACATTGGCGGGGGCACCTCAGACTTCTCGTTGGTGCGTGTCAGCCCAAAGCGCCGCTTGGGGGTGGACCGAAAAGACGACATTTTGGCCAACCACGGGGTTCACATTGCGGGCACCGACTTTGACCGCCAAATTGAGCTGAAGCAAATTTTGCCAACTTGCGGCCTGGGCGCTTTAGGCCCCACCGGGCGAGAAGTGCCCAGCAAAATCTACTTTGACCTGGCCACCTGGCATTTGATCAACACCACCTACGGCCCGGCCCGACTGCTGGAACTGGTGCAAATGAAAACTTTTTATGCTGATCCAGCCCACCACCGCCGCTTGCTGACCGTGATCAAAGAGCGCTTGGGGCACGCCCTGATTGGCATGGCCGAGGCTGCCAAAATTGAAACTGCCAATCTGGCGACCGATCCGACCCAGGCAACTGTTCAACACGCCGCGGATTCCGCGAGCGCCAAGCCTGCCCGCGCCCATTTAGGCGTTGGCAGAAAAATCGCCATTGATCTGGGCTTGGTCGAATCCGGTTTGGCAGTGTCGATGGCTGAGCAGGACGTCGTGGGTGCCTTGAATGGCGATTTGGATCGCATTGCCCTGGCAGCCGATGAAACCCTGACGCAGTCGGGCCTGTCACGCGACAAAGTCAGTGCCCTGTATTTCACGGGCGGCTCCACCGGCCTGGTGCCCTTGGCCCAACGCATTGCGGCCGGGTTTCCGGCGGCCAAAATTGTGCGCGGCGACCGATTTGCCAGCGTGGCAACTGGTTTGGGCCTGCACGCGCAGCGGGTGTTTGGCTGATAGGATGGGGCCATGAACTTCAATCGCCGCGCTTTTCCCTTGCAATTGTTGGGTCTGCTGGGGCTTCTTGGCGCATCCGCGCGAGCGGATGCCAAGGCCAGCGCTGATGTGCTGTTGGCCCACAATGCACCCGCTCACCTGGATCCGTCCAAGTACCTAATCAGCGAAAAGCTCGACGGTGTGCGCGCCCTTTGGGACGGCACGACGCTGCGATTTCGAAGTGGGCGCACGGTCACGGCCCCAGCCTGGTTTTTGGCCAAATTGCCCAAAACCCCGCTGGACGGAGAGCTGTGGCTGGGGCGCGGCAAATTCGACGTAGTTTCAGGCATGGTGCGCAAAGCCGAACCGCTGGACGCCGATTGGGAGCAAATCAAGTACATGGTGTTTGAGATTCCGCAAGGCGTGGGGCCGTTTTCAGAGCGTGCAGCGCTTTTGAAACTGGTGGTGCGTGGCACTGCGTGGGCGCAATTGCAGGGCGTGGAGCAGTTCCGGGTGCCTAACCAGGCGGTTTTGCAAGATCGGCTCAAAGCCGTGAAAGCCGCAGGCGGCGAAGGCCTGATGCTGCACCTGGCCAGCGCGCCCTATGTCACGGGACGCAATGCGGTGCTTTTGAAGCTGAAAACTTTGGCCGATGCCGAAGCCGAAGTCGTAGGCCATGTCGCTGGCAAAGGCAAGTACGCAGGCATGACCGGCGCACTGGACGTGAAAACCGCCGACGGCCAGCGCTTTAAATTGGGCACCGGTTTGAGCGACGAGCAGCGCAAAACCCCGCCCGCCATTGGCTCCACCGTCACCTACACCTACCGCGACCTCACGCCCAGCGGCAAACCGCGCTTTGCCAGCTTTTTGCGGGTGGCGTCCGAGCCTTGATCTTGAATTCGCCGATGTTGGCGTGAGTTGGTGGCCTGGCTTAAGCCCGCGTCAAATCTGTATGGAGCCCAGATTCAATCGCCCCTCTATACCCATTCCATCGGCAACAAATCTGCAATAAATCGACGCTCAGCCGTCAATGAACTGCTATCAGACAGGCTCCAGGCCCACCGTGCGCTCAGCCACCGTCACGCGGTACAGCAAGCGCCGATGCCCTTCGTACCCGCCCGTTGCCGCGTGCAGCAAGCTGCGGTTGTCCCACAAGGTCAGCATGCCTTCCGACCAGTGATGGCGGTAGACAAAGCGCTCCTCTACTTGATGTTGAAAGAGCTGTTTAAGCAAGGCACGGCTCTCGTCAGGCGGCATGCCGTCAATGCCCAGCGTGTAGCCCGGGTTGACAAAAAGTGCCCGGCGGCCGGTTTCGGGGTGCGTACGAACCAAGGGGTGCAGCCGGGTTTTCAGCGCGCTGTCATCAAACCGAATGGCCATCGAACGGCCCTTGTCCTTTTCGCCGTAAATACCGTCTTTCGCGTAGCCAACCCGTGCGCTGTGCACGCCTTGGCGGTTTTGAAGCTGCGCGGCCAAGGCGGCGGGCAGGGCCTCCAACGCGGCATATTGATCGGCAAACAGCGTGTCGCCACCGGTGGGCGGAATCACCTCGCCGTACAGTACCGTGCCTGCCGGCGGGGACGGCAAAAAGCTCCAGTCTGAATGCCAGTTTTCAGCAAACAGACGGCTTTTTTCATTGGCCTCGCGCTTTACCTCAACCACATGCGGATGACCCGGTAGCCCCGCTATGTAAGGGTCTTCGCCACGCGGGCCGATATAAAACGCAAACCGCTCCAGGTCTTCAATACTGAGGTTTTGATCAGGAAACCCCAGCACCTGGTGGGCCAGCCAAGCGCTGCGAATGGCGGCGATTTGGGCGGGTGCCAGTGGTTTGGACAAATCCACCCCGCGCACCATCGCCCCGCAAGTGCTGGCGCTGCCGACAATTTGGAGGCTGTCCATGGTGATTGGGCTTGGAATAAGGTGAATCAGGTGGCGCTGGAATGATCACACAGCCACGGGCTGGGCGCAAGTCAGCGGGGATCGACTAAAAGGTGAAAAAATGCATTTTCATACCCAAATTGGGTATTTAGTAGTCATTTTGAGCAAATTATGAATTAAATAGGTCTCTAGCTCTTGAAAAATATCAATAGTTTGCTATTGTTTTTAATTTTATCTGTCAGATCAAACCATCTGAACTATCAGCTTTTTGCCACAGGCTTGTGCGTATTTGCGCAGATTCAGGCGGGCTGCTGTGTTGCGTGACGCGACAAATCCGCTTGCCCAGCAAGCAGCCCCACCACTGAAATGTCCTCATCCAGCGCATTCAATTGCAAGCCGTTTCGGCTCAATTCAACCAATTCGCGCTGCGAGGGCGTAGCCGCCACCAAGCACGAAAACCAAGCCAGAGGCGCGGCAATCGTGCGACCATCGGCCAGGCCGACCCACAGGATGTCGTCGTCAAAACGAACGGCTTTTGGCGAGGTGGTCATTCCATGTCCTTTCAATTAGCGCAAGTGCGCTCAGATCGTCACAACATCCAGGACATCTGCCAACTTTTACAAATCTGATCCCAAGCGCCATTCACAAATCCTGCGTGAATGACGAGCCAAAACAGGCTCACCAGACGAAACATCAGCAACCATTTGCGATACCCAAACTTTATCGCCAAGTGCGTAGCCAGCCGACCACCTTAGCAGCAACTGGACGCCACCGAAGGAATTCACGGTCAGTTCCATCTGCCTTGGAGGGGGAAAAAATCGACCATTCTTCAATGCCAACATTTGCCATTCAGAGTACCTGCGGGCAAAACGTATGCGAACACGTTCAAGATGCATACGGGTTCCCTCGCGCGGACACAATTCCGGCGTGATGGGGCGGGTGAGTTCCCAAACTGCATTGGCACCAATGGCATGGAGGATGCTGCAATCCTCCGCGCCAGAGAAAAAAAACAGTTCCCAAACTGCTTCTACTATTTCGAGGGATGCGTGACGAATGTGCTTCATCGGCGGTACGACGGCTTCGATGAAAAAGGCCTGCCCATACAGCGGTTCCAAGTGTTGGTGGGCGTTGCTGCGGCACGTATGAAGCCCCTCGCGGCGCCGTTGAAAAGTCGATTGAAATGGAAAGGCGAAAGGACCAATGAGACCGCATGCTGAGGTGCTTAGCCAGTTGAGATCAGAGTGGTTGGTCATCTGCTGGCAAATTGCCGCTTGGTGTGAAGCCGTCCAATTTCAGGGTTTGGCACTGGCAAAAGCAAAATCCCCTGAACGCAGTTGGAGCTCATTTCGATTTGACCTTACGACCAGATTTCAGCTTGTCCGCTGGCAACAGGCTGGTGTACTTTTGGTACAGCTCAAACAGAAACGCAACGCGTTCGGCGTCGCTCTTGTAGCTCTTTTTGCCACCGCTAGGCTCGTAAGCTTTGTCAACCGCCGCATCCAGTTTTTGATGGGCTTTGAGAAGCTCGGGTGGCATGGTCAGCGGGTCGTACAGGTCGGCCAGCGTGGCGGGGCGGTCGCCAGATTGGAATTTGGCGCGGACATCGAGGATGGTTTGGGCGGCTGCCTCAATGGGGGCTTGGGCGGTGGGCTTGGGTAGGGTGGGCCAGGGGAAGTTGTTGTAGACGATGTCTTTGGAGTAGCGATAACGACTCTCCAGTCGGCCACAAGTCGTACGCACCCAAGCCATGTGCATGGAGCTAGATAAGGTGCCGAAGTGCAAAAGTGTGGCGTTAGGAGCGAGCTTCACCAGATTGCTACAAAGCGTGCTGGGCTTTTCAAAACCAAAGGGAATGAATACGCGCCGTTCCGAAGATACTTCGGGCAGCACAAGGTAGGGCTTGCTAGGCATGTTTTCCACATGAAACCGCGTTGGCGTATTTGCTAGTTTCTGAGTTGAAGTGCTTTTGCTGGTCAGTCGAAATTTCTTGACTGCTTGAACCCGTTTTAAGGCTTCTGGCATCGCACGCAACTCCGCGGGCGGGCAGTCGCCGAGCCAAAGGCACCAGCGCTCGTAGCCATTCAGAAACTCATCCGCACCCAACCAGCGCCGAAACCATTTTTTGCTAGCGGGTTCAAGCTTGATGAATGCCCTTTTCCCCTCGGTGGTAAACAAGTAATTTCCATCATCAATTGGTTTGTTACCAATGCCGATTTC
Organism: Rhodoferax sp.; assembly: GCA_031431035.1. GTDB lineage: Bacteria > Pseudomonadota > Gammaproteobacteria > Burkholderiales > Burkholderiaceae_C > JANYCG01. Next base: position 6,911 of record JANPCR010000064.1, on the reverse strand, counting down.
TGGCACAGCACAAATCGGCACAGAGCGGCGCGGCAGCACTACATCCGGGCCATCGATCAAATAGGGGTTGATGTTGACGGCAGGCACTGCATGCGCAGCGCCCTTGATATCGTCGTACTCGTAAATCACCTTGCTAGGCCGATCTTCGAGGCCAAAACCAATGATCACGCAATGCACGGCAGCCTTGCCACTGGCCTCATTGCTCCAGCTGAAGGTGCGGTGGGCGAAGTGGATGCTAACTCCCTGAGCCAACAGCCAGGCCCATAGCACACCGACTTGTTCGCCTTGGGTGATGCTGTTGGTGGAAACGAAGGCAGCTTTGATTGGGCTTATTGCTGTGGAATCCGGCAATCGGAGGGCCAAATTGGGGTCAGAGCCCGATCTACCGCGCCGCTCACTGGCGTGATCGACGCCGGTAATCGGGATCTGACCCCAATTTGGCCCACCAATTGCCTTGCTACTCCTGATGTAGTGCGCTGCTTTCACGTACCAAGCAGCCACCAAATCCAGAAGCCCAGCGTTGTCGATTCCAGTGAACACAGCCCGCGTATCTGCCCGCTGTGCGTCGTCCAGGAACTTGGCCCCCACAAACGGCGGATTCCCCAAAACAAAGCTGCAACGCTCTGCGGGCAAAACCTCGTTCCAGTCGACTCGCAGCGCATTGCCGTGCACGATATGCGGGCTGGTGCGCAGGGGGATGCGGGCAAAGTACAGGCCAAACTCTTCGCTGACCCGCAGGTTCATCTGGTGGTCCATCAGCCACAGTGCAACTTGGGCGATTTGAGCGGGAAATTCTTCGATTTCAATGCCGTAAAACTGATCAACATCGATGCCAATGAGTTGTTGCACGTCAATCGCCTGCTGGCCTATTGGGTTGCTGGCACGCAAAACCGCCAGTTCCAACTCGCGCAGTTCTCGGTAGCTGATGACTAAAAAGTTGCCGCAACCACAGGCTGGGTCAAAAAACGTCAGAGTTCGCAGCTTTTTGTGAAACTCAAAGAGTTTGTTCTTTTGCCGTTTCACCTTCTCAAACTCGGCCCACAAGTCGTCCAGAAACAAAGGTTTGATCAGTTTGAGAATGTTTTCTTCAGACGTGTAATGCGCGCCCAGGTTGCGCCGCGCCTTGTCGTCCTTGATGCTTTGAAACAGGCTGCCAAAAATAGCGGGGCTGATGGCTGACCAGTCAAGCGCACAGGCGTCCAGCAGGGCGTCGCGCATGGTGCTGGTGAAGTCAGCCATGGGCAGCGCTTCAGAAAACAGCTTGCCGTTGACATACGGGAAAGCGGCGATTTGCTCATCGAGCGCCTTGCTGCGTTTGGCCTCAGTGGTGTTGAGTGCCTGAAACAACTGCCCCAGACGCAAGCCCACGTCAGTGCCGTCCACCGCTGTGCGCTCTTCAATGAGTGTGCGAAACGACTGCGCAGGCTGAAAAATGCCCGTGTCGTCTGCGAACAGGCAAAACAGCAGTCGCACCAGCAGCACTTCAAGCGGGTGGTTAACGTAACCCGACGCTCGCAGCGCATCGTGCAAACGGCCCATGCGCTCTGCGGCCTTGATGTTCACGGGGTCTTGCGGCTTGAGCTCCAGAGCTTTGTAGCCCGCGACAAAACCAAATAGCTTGATGTTTTTGTGCAAATCCTTCAGGTCAAAGGCAAAAGTCTCGCCCGTGGCGAGGCGTTGCACCCGAAAACGCGCAAAGTCGCACTCAATCACCAGTTGCGGCAGGTCGCGCTCGGCAATGCCAGGAAAATAGTCAAGTGCTTGGGTCAACGCCTTGTCCAGGTCTTTGCCGCGGGATTTGTGTTCAACCAACAGCATGCCGGGCCAAAACAGGTCGATGTAACCGTCAAATTTGGCATTGCGCCCAGGCAGCTTTTGCACAGCATGCTCAAAGCTGGCGACGCGCTTGTTGGTAATTCCGAAGATTTCGAAAAAGTCGATCCAGAATGGTTTGGCCTCGCTGCGCTCATTGGCTGCGTCAGCCCAGGTGCGGCTGAATGTCAGCGCGCGAGATTTAATTTCGTTCTAACTCAATGGCATAAGGTGTGAATTTTGAAAAAGTGCATTTTCATACCCAAATTGGGTATTTGGTAGTCATTTTGAGCAAATTATGAATCAAATAGGCCTCTAGCTCTCGAAAAATATCAATAGATTGCTATTATTTTTGAATAGCTTTGATTAACTGATTGCTGGTGTTGCGCAGCCTTTGGGCGAGTATTTGGGTGAGCTTGACCAGCAGTTTGGCACCGACGGCAGGGTGGTCCTGGATGAGTTTGGAGATAACGGCGCGGGTCAGCACGGCAGCTTCGACGACCTCGATGGCGTGGCAGGAGGCGTAACGGGGGGACGAGTCGAGCATGGACATTTCGCCCACGGCGGCGCCGTGTTTCAGCACCGCCAGACGGGACTTTTCGCCGGTTTCGGTGAGTTTGGTGACATCGACCGTGCCGCTTAACACCAGCAGCATCCAGTCGCCGAGTTCGCCTTCAACGATCAAAGCCTGGCCGGGCTGGGCGCGAATGCGGGGCAATACGGCGCCCAGGGTGTCGGCTTCGGCGGGGGTGAAGTCCTCCAGCAGGGCGGCTTCATGTCGCCACTGGGGCGTGTGGGCGGACAGGTCGGCGCAAAAACCCAGCACTTCCAGGCCGGCGCTTTTGAGTTGATCTTCGACGGGGGGCAAGGCCATGGGCGCTTCGAGCAGGTGGGTTGGGGGTTGGCGGGCGGGATTGGGCTTAAGTCTGGGCAAATGAAGTGGGTCAGCGCAACTGGCCCAGCCACTGTTCAATCTCGATCGCCACAGCGTCACTTGCCAAAGTGAGTGCGCGCACACCTCCGCTCACGTCGGCACTGGGCGCGGGGCGTTGCACGACAAAGGCGCGTTGACCGACCAGCCGGTCGCCTTGCGAGGTGGCTTGCACCACGGTGGCACGCAGGCGCAGCAGGCCGATGCTGGCGCTGGTGGATTCGAAATGCTGGCTGAATTCTTCGAGTTCGATGCGCAACACCCAGGGGCTGACCAGACTGCCTGAGGCGGGGGCGCTGGTGGCCGTCGTGCCAGCCACAGCCGTGACCCCGTTTGTTGCAGCAATAGTTGCTTCACCCACATTGATCACCGCGCGGCTGGCCCCCAAGTGGGCGCGCAGGCGCTGGCGCAGCAGCTGCGCAGGGGCCATGCTCCAGCGGGCTTGCGCGTAGGGGCGCAGTTCTTGCGGGTTGGCGTAATTCAGGCGGTACAGCACGGCGGTGCCGTCCAGGGCGCTTGAGCCTTCGATTTCGGCCAGAGCCAAAGCGGGCAAGGGCATCGCCGTCGAGGCGGGATTTGCGGGTGTCGCCACAGCGCCAGGGCCAAAGTCGTAGGTCACTGCGCGAACCGGTTTGTCGGGCAGGGCGGCGCAGCCTGCCAGCGCCACCATGCCGACAAGACCCAAGCTGCGGACAGCGCAGACCAAACGGGCAAAGGGCGATGTGTCGCTGGCAAGCGGGGGAGTTGGAGTCATGAGGCACCTCGCAGGGCGTGGATGGTCAACAAAAGGGTCATCAGCAGCAAAAGCGGCGATGGCCGAAACGGCCGAAATGAACGAAAGGGTCGCAAAGGCAAAAAACGGCTCATGGCCGTGCCTGAGGCGGCGCAAACCCAGCCTCGCCGGGGCCAGGTGTGGTGGGGCCGTTGCCGTAAATCAGCGATTGCGGGTTGTCCGTCACCGCGGTGGCGGTGCGGTTCAATTGGCGGGCGGTGCGGGCGGCTTCGTCCGTCACCCGGTTCAGGCGCGGCAGGGTGCCTGAATTCAGGCTTTGCCCAACGGCGGCCAGCGATTGGGCGCTTTCGGTCAGCTTGTCCAGCGCGCCGCCGGGCTGCGAAATGCTTTTGGCGACGTTTTTAAACTCGGTGGCCAGCAGTTTGACCTCGTCGGACGTAGCTCCCACGCGGTCCAGGTTGGTGTTGGCGCTGGCCGCCGTGCCTTGCAGCGCCTTCAGGGTCACGGTCAAGTCTTGCGCCAACAGGGGCAGGTTCATGCGTTCGGGGCCAAATTGGGCTTCCAAAATGCGGTTGGCGTTGGTAGAGAACTGCGCCAGGTTGCCCGCTGCGGCTTTGATGCCGTTGGCCGCTTCGCCAATTTGCACCACGGCAGCTATCACGGCTTTTTGGTTGTCTTCGGCCAGCAGCAGGTTTAAGCGGCGGCTGGTTTCATCCACCTGGCTCAACAGCTTGGTGCCTTGGTCTGACAAGTTAGACAGCAAGCCGGGGCGCATGGGAATGCGCGGCGGGGTGCCGTTGGGCGACACCAGCAGGTCTTTGGATTCACCGTTGTCGTCCAATTGCACAAAAGCCAAGCCCGTCACGCCTTGAAAGCCCAAAGTCCCAAAGGCCGATCGGGTGATGGCGATGGAATCGTCAGTTGAAATGCGAATCAGCACATTGCCTGGAATGGCCGGGTCGAAGCCGATGGACTCGACCTTGCCAATCGCAACCCCCTTGAAACGCACGCCCGCTTGTGGCTGCAGCCCGGTGACCGACTCGCGGCTGGACAGCTCGTAGGTGCGGCTGACGGTCGTGTCGCGCGTTAGCCAGAGCGCCAGCCCGACCAGGAGCGCCGCCACAATTAGCACAAAGGCGCCAGCGGCCATGGCGTGAGATTTGTTTTCCATAGGGTTTACTTTCTAGTCTGAGCAGCGGGCGATTGACTTGAGTCCATTTAAACAGCGAAGGGGTATTCACGCAGCAGTTCCATGGCCCGCTGACCGCGCTCGCCCAGGAAAAAATTTTGAATGAACGGGTGTGGAAATGCAATCACGTCCTTGGGCGCTCCGGTCACGATGACTTGTTTGTCCGCCAAAACCGCAATGCGGGTGGACAGCTCAAACAGGGTGTCCAGGTCGTGGGTCACCATGACCACGGTAAGCCCCAACTCGCTGTGCAGAGAGCGCAACAGCGTGCAAAAGGCGTCGGCACTGTCGGGGTCCAGCCCGGCGGTGGGTTCGTCCAGCAGCAACAGCGGCGGGTCCATGATGAGGGCGCGGGCCAGCGCCACGCGCTTGATCATGCCACCCGATAAATCAGATGGCATTTTGTCGGCTTGTTTGCGGTCGAGTCCCACCATTTGCAGCTTGACCAAGGCGGCATCGCGCACCAGTTCATCAGGCAAATTTTTAAGCTCGCGCAGCGGAAAGGCAATGTTGTCCAGCACGGTGAAGGCCGAAAACAGAGCCCCATGCTGAAACAGCATGCCAACCCGGCTGGCCGCCCCAGCCCGGCTCAGTTGGTCTGCCGGTTCGCCCAGTACAGTGACCGTGCCGCGCGATGGCGTTGCCAGGCCCAAAATTTTGCGCAACAGCACGGTTTTGCCACTGCCCGAGCCGCCCACCAAAGACAGCATTTCGCCCGCCACAATGCGCAAATTCAAATCCTTGTGAATCACCGCTTCAACGCCGGCTGTGCGAAAGATCGACCACAGGCCTTGGATGTCCACCACCACTTTCGCGCCGTCCAGGGGCTGGGTTGCGGAGGTGCCTGCGCCCGAGGTGGGCACGGTGCTCATATGCCCACATCCTTGAAAATCACGGCAAACAGCGCGTCTACCAATATCACCATGGTGATGGATGTGACCACCGACGCGGTGGTGCCTTCGCCCAGGCTTTCGGTGTTGGGTTTGATGCGCAAGCCGTAGTGGCAGCCAATCAGCGCGATCAGCAGACCAAACACGACTGATTTGCCCACCGCCAGGCTCAAGTTGGACGCCTGCACCGCCGCTGGTAAGGCCATGGCAAAAAACTGCGGTGTGACGCCCATCACCAAATCTGCTGCCAGCATGCCACCCGCTAGCGCCGCCAGGGTCGTCCACACAGTGATGAGAGGCATGGCAATGGCCATGGCCAAAGCGCGTGGCATGACCAAGCGGTAGCCCTGGGCAATGCCCATCACCTTCATCGCGTCCAGCTCTTCGGTCACGCGCATCACGCCAATTTGCGCTGTGATGGCCGAGCCCGAGCGCCCGGCAATCAAAATCGCGGCCAGCACGGGCCCCAGCTCGCGGATGAGCGAGATACCCAGCACATCGACGATAAAAGCATCGGCCCCAAACTGGCGCAATTGCTGCGACATCAGGTAAGCCAGCACCACACCAATCAAAAACCCGACCAAAGCAGTAATGGGCAGGGCCGTGGTGCCAATGCGGTACAAATTGCCCGACACATCGCGCCATGGCCCCCGGGCGGGTGCGCGCACCAATTGCATCAAGTCCAGCAGCAACTGGCCAATCAAGCCCACCATGTCTTTGCCATGGTCCAGCAAATGCAACAGGCTCTGGCCTAAGCCGAGAAAAGCCCCCGTCAGGGCCTTGAACGCCCTTTGAAACAGATTCAGCGGTGCAGGTGGTGCAGCATTCAGCGTGAACCGGGCAACGCGTTCCAGCATGGTGCGCTGATCGGGCAGCATGTCAATGGTTTTGGGGAGTTGGCGGCCCCAAGTGTTCCAGAGCAACTGCGCACCGGTGTGGTCCAGCGCCTGCAACTCGGTCAAGTCCCAGGCGGATGGCGCGCTGCCGGAAGTCGTTTGAGTGGCGTTTAGCGCAGCGCTGACGGGCTCCCAGGCACTAGCGTCGGCCAAGCGTGCCGCCGTCCAACGCCCCCGCGCGACGTGGCAAACACCCTCTGGCACAGTGCGCTGTGAAATTCGGGGCGAAGATTCCTCCATGGCGTGTGGGGTCGTGGCTTCGCTTTTTTTTGAAAAGTTGGGGGGAATGGCAGGCCAGTGGAGCATGGCTGCCAAGCGTGTGGGGGCTATCGTACCCTGCTCCGTGCAAAATAGGCCACCGGGGTGAATATTCACAATGGCAAAAAATTTGAAGGAGACAGACCCATGACCCCATCGACCAGCCAGACCCCCGACCCCCAGGGCGCCACCGTGGAGCCTG